>JAHBYK010000026.1 GCA_019635965.1 Parvibaculum sp.
GTGAGCCCCGGATGAACACGAAGAGCGAACCATGCTCCACATCGTCTATGCCCTGATCCCCATCTTCCTCGTGATCGCGCTTGGCTTCGTCATCCGCCGCATGGACTTCCCCGGCGAGGCTTTCTGGGCACCGCTCGACCAGATGAACTACTACGTCCTCTTCCCGGCCCTGCTCTGCTACACGCTGGCGGTTGCGGAGATAAGGCTCGGCGAGGTTGGTGCAATGGCGGCGGTGCTTGCAGCGGGCATGATGTCCATGGTCGCACTGCTGATGCTCTCCAGACGCTTCCTGCCGATGACGGGACCGGAATTCTCGAGCGTCTTTCAGGGCGCGGTGCGCTGGAACAGCTTTGTCGCCCTCGCCGCCATCGCCTCGCTCTGGGGCAAGCCGGGGCTCGCGCTCGCCGCCGTCGCCGTCGCCGTGATGGTGCCGATTGCGAATGTCGTCTCGGTCACGGTGCTGACGCGCTATGCCGGCGCGACACCGGCCGGCCCCGCCGCCATTGCAAAGCTCCTGTCGAAGAACCCGCTGATCCTCGCCTGCGTGGCAGGCATCGCACTCAACCTCACCGGCATCGGCCTGCCGGGGCCACTCGCCACCACCTTCAAGATCGTCGGCGATGCCTCGCTCACCCTCGGCCTGTTGACGGTCGGCGCCGGGCTCCAGATCGTGAACGTGCTCGAAAAGAAGTGGATCGTGCTCTATACGAGCGCGCTCAAGCTCGTCGCCATGCCGCTGATGATGATGGGCTTTTGCATCTTGTTCGGCGTGGACGAGCTTGCCCGCCTCGTCGTGCTGATCTGCGCCGCCGTGCCGGGCGCAACGTCGTCCTACATGCTCGCCCGCCAGCTCGGCGGCGACATGCATCTGATGGCAAGCCTCATCACCGGCGGCACCATCCTCGCCGTCGCCACCATGCCGATCATGTTGTGGTGGCTGGGGTAGTGTTCAGAGCTTCAGGTCGCTGGCGCAACCAGCAGCATGGTCCCAGGCATCCTCGCCAAGATCGGACCCCTCCTGAAGCGCCGAGATATGGCTCTGGATACGCTGCTCCCAGCCTGCCTCGAGCTGCGACCGCGTGACGAGATCGCCTGTCGGCGCGACAAGCCCGCTTTCGATCATCCCGAGAAGCCTCGCCTCGCCGCTTTGGGCCGTATCGGCAAAATAGTGAAACCGCGGCACATTCTGCCCGATCTCGCGCCCATAAACGATTGCGGCCGCCGCCAGCATCGCTGTGCAGTCCCGCAGTTCGAGATAGGCGCCGAACTTTTCCTGATCATAGACCGGGTTGGAGATGGCAGGCGCCGCAAGAACCGCCGAGGCAAGCGTACCGGCAAGAAGCCGAAGCCGGTATTTCCTATCCAACATGCCACTCCCTCCTCTGCAAATCAGGACGCAAGCCGCGCCCGCTCGTTGATGGCGCGCACATCCGCCCCCACAGGCAGCGTACCATAGACATCGCCCCAGTCGCGGCCGAGGCGCGTGGCGCAATAGGCGTCCGACACGAAGCCCGGCGCGTGTTGCAGCAGCAGCGCACCGGCGGCGACTTTCGCCATCTGCTCCACCACCTGCCGCGAGCGCGCCTCGAGCGAGGCCATATCGGTGAAGCCGTCCTTCAGCGCGCCGAGCGCGCCGTCATAGGCCGCACTTGCGCCCCGCGCCTTGTCGAGTTCCGCAAACACGATGTCGAGCGCCTGCGGCTCGCGCATCAGCGCGCGCAGAACGTCGAGGCACATGACATTGCCCGAACCTTCCCAGATCGCATTGACCGGCATTTCCCGGTAGATGCGGCCCGCTATGCCTTCCTCGACATAGCCATTGCCGCCGAGGCACTCCATCGCCTCATAGGCAAGGTTCGGCGCACGCTTGCAGACCCAGTATTTCGCAACCGGAGTCATGATGCGGCGGAAGGCGGCCTCCGCCTCGTCCTCATGCGCGCGGTCGAACGAGCGCGCCACGCGGAAGGAAAGAGCCGTCGCCGCTTCCGTCTCGAGTGCGAGATCGGCGAGCACATTCGCCATCAGCGGCTGGTCGATCAGCTTTTTCTGGAAGACCGTGCGATAGAAACAGTGATGGACGGCCTGGCTGACCGCCTGCCGCATCATCCCGGCCGTCGCCACCGCGCAATCGAGCCGCGTATAGGTCGCCATCTCGATGATGTTCCTGACGCCCCGCCCTTCCTCGCCGATGAGCCAGCCGGACGCCGCCTGAAACTCGACCTCGGAAGAGGCATTGGACTTGTTGCCGACCTTGTCCTTCAGCCGCTGGATGCGGATCGCATTGACGCTGCCATCGGGCAGGAAGCGCGGCATGAGAAAGCAGGAAATCCCGCCCGGCGCCTGCGCCAGCACGAGAAAGGCATCGCACATCGGCGCGGAGAAGAACCATTTATGCCCGGTGATGCGGTATTCCTCGCCCGGCCCGCCCTTGGCCGCCGGATGCGCGACGGTCGTATTGGCGCGCACATCCGTGCCGCCCTGCTTCTCCGTCATGCCCATGCCGAAGGTCACGCCCTTCTTCTCGCGCGCAGGCAGGAAACGCTCGTCATACTGGCGTGAAAGAATCCGCGGCACCCATTCCTTCGCAAGCGAGGGCTGGAAGAGAAGCGCGGGCACCGCCGCATTCGTCATGGTGATGGGGCAGCCATGTCCCGCTTCCGCCTGCGTCATCATGTAGGTGCCGGCAAGCCGCGCGACGACCGCGCCCGCCTTCGGCTTCGCGTCGAGCCCCTCCTTCAGATGGTCCCAGGGCGAGCCGTGAAGCCCCTGCTCCACCGACAGCGCCATCAGCCGGTGATAGGCGGGATGAAATTCCACCCGGTCCGCCCGGTTGCCGAAACGGTCGAAGCTCTTGAGAACCGGCAGATAGGCATTGGCCTGCCGCCCGAGATCGAGCACCTCCGCGCTTCCCGCCTTTGCCCCGAAGGCCGCGAGCGAGGCGGCCGCGTGCCCGGCGCCCTCGCGCGCCACCGTTTCCTGCAACGCCTTGTCGCCCGTGAAGAGATTCACATCCTCAAGCGGCGGCGGCTGGTTGAAAACCTCGTGAGTCGCAAAACCGGCGGGCGTTTCCATCTGGCTGGCCATGGTGCCTGAACCTCTTTTCCGGGGACTTGGCGGAAGGTTAGCACCGCCCCCGCCCCCCGGCCAAACAGTGGCGCAAAACCACCTTGCCGCCCCCCGGAATCGGCCCTATACAATGCGGCTTTAATGACAAACGCTGACAAACAGCCTCAAGCCATCTTCCCGCACCGGCATTTGCTGGGCATCGAAGGGCTTTCCCCCGCTGACATCACCGCCCTTCTCGATCTTGCCGACACCTATGTCGAGCAGAACCGCCAGGTCGACAAGAAGGGCTCCGTGCTGCGCGGCCGCACCCAGATCAACCTGTTCTTCGAAGCCTCCACCCGTACGCAAAGCTCTTTCGAACTCGCGGGAAAGCGCCTCGGCGCCGATGTGATGAACATGTCGGTCTCGTCCTCCTCCGTGAAAAAGGGCGAGACGCTGATCGACACGGCGGTGACGCTGAACGCGATGCACCCCGACCTCATCATCATCCGGCATCAGAGCTCCGGCGCGGTGGAGCTTCTGTCGCAGAAAGTCTCCTGCTCGGTCATCAATGCCGGCGACGGCGCGCATGAGCATCCGACTCAGGCATTGCTCGACGCGCTGACCATCCGCCGGCGCAAGGGCAGGCTTCAGGGCCTTCTCGTCGCCATCTGCGGCGACATTCTCCACAGCCGCGTTGCCCGCTCGAACATCCTTCTGCTGAATGCCATGGGCGCGCGCGTCCGCGTCATCGGCCCGCCGACCCTCATGCCCAAAGGCATCGAGCGGCTCGGCGTCGAGGTCTTTCACGACATGAAGAAGGGCCTCGAAGGCGTTGATATCGTTATGATGCTCCGTCTCCAGCTCGAGCGGATGGCCGGCTCCTATGTGCCAAGCCAGCGCGAATATTTCCACTTCTACGGCCTCGACTATTCGAAGCTCGCCCATGCCAAACCCGATGCACTCGTCATGCATCCGGGGCCGATGAATCGCGGCGTCGAGATCGACAGCGCGGTGGCCGACGACATCGACCGCAGCCTTATCCGCGAACAGGTGGAGATGGGCGTCGCCGTGCGCATGGCCGTGCTCGATGCCCTCTCGCGCAACCTGCCGAACGAGCTGCCGCTCGCCGGAGGCCGCGCATGAGCCGCACCGCCTTCATCAATGCCCGCCTGATCGACCCCGCCAGCGGCTATGACGAGCGCGGCAATCTGCTTGTCGAGAATGGCGTGATCGCCGATCTCGGCCCCACCCTGTTCAATGACGGTCTGCCCGACGGCACGGAGGTGGTGGACTGCAAGGGCCGCGTCCTCTCGCCCGGCCTGATCGACTGCCGCGTCTTCACCGGCGAGCCCGGCGCCGAACACCGCGAAACGCTGGCGCTGGCGAGCAAGGCGGCAGCGGCCGGCGGCGTCACCACCATGATCGTCATGCCGAACACCAATCCGGTGATCGACGATGTGGCGCTGGTCGATTTCATCGAACGCCGCGCCCGTGACACGGCCATCGTCCATGTCCACACCATGGCGGCGCTGACCAAGGGCCTCGAAGGCAAGGAAATGACGGAATTCGGCCTGCTGCTCGAAGCAGGCGCCGTCGGCTTCACCGATGGCCTGAAGGCTGTCGCCAATGCGCAGGTCATGCGCCGCGCGCTCAGCTACGCCGCTCATATGGGCGCACTCGTGGTGCAGCATGCGGAGGAACCAACGCTCGCCACTGGCGTCATGAACGAGAGCGAGCTTGCCGGCCGCCTCGGCCTTGCGGGTATCCCCGCCGCCGCCGAAACCATCATGATCGAGCGCGACCTCAGGCTCCTCGAACTCACGGGTGGGCGCTATCACGTCTCGCAGGTTTCCTGCGAAGCCTCGGTCGACATCATCCGCCGCGCCAAGACGCGCGGACTGCCCGTCACCTGCGGCGTCTCGGCGGCGCATCTGCAACTCAACGAAAACGACGTCCAGTCCTACCGCACCTTCTTCAAGATCTCGCCGCCGCTCCGCGGTGAGCAGGACCGTCTTGCACTGGTCGCAGGGCTCGCCGACGGCACGATCGACGTCGTTGTCTCCGGCCACGATCCGCGTGACCCGGAAGTGAAGCGCCGCCCCTTTGCGGAAGCCGATTTCGGCGCCATCGGCCTTGAAACGCTGCTGCCGGCCGCGCTGGCGCTCGTCCATAATGGCGACCTGCCGCTTGGCCGGATGCTCGCCGCTCTCACCTGCCATCCGTCGGACCTGCTCGGCCTTGGCCGGGGCCGCCTTGTAACGGGCCTCCCCGCCGATCTCGTGCTGATCGATACGGAGGTGCCGTGGAAGCTCGAAGCGGCTAGTCTCAAGTCGATCTCGAAGAATACACCCTTCGAAGACCGCCTGTTCCAGGGCCGCGCCATCCGCACGATGGTTGGCGGCCGCACGGTCTATGTTCACGGGGAGGAACGCTGACCATGGATGTCGCATCGCTGTCGCTGCCGCTTGTGGCGCTCATTCTCGGCTATCTGCTCGGCTCCATTCCCTTCGGCCTCTTGCTGACCAAGGCCGCCGGTCTTGGCGATATTCGGGACATCGGCTCCGGCAATATCGGTGCAACCAATGCGCTGCGCACCGGCAATCGCTGGGTCGCCGCCGGCACGCTGATCGGCGATGCAGCCAAAGGCGCCGTTGCGGTGCTGCTCATGGCATGGGTCGCGCGCACCGCGGGCGGCGATGCCGCCATGCTGGGTGGTCTCGCGGCGCTCGGCGCGTTCGTCGGTCATCTCTTTCCCGCCTGGCTCGGCTTCAAGGGCGGAAAGGGGGTCTCCACCTTCATCGGTGTGCTGCTCGCGCTCTATTGGCCCGTCGGCCTCCTCTTTTGCGCCACATGGCTGCTCGTCGCGCTGATCTCGCGTTATTCATCGCTCTCGGCGCTCGTCGCAGCGCTGCTCACGCCGGTCTATCTCGCCTGGCTTGACCAATGGCAATTTGTCGGCCTGAGCGCCGTTCTGGTTGTCCTCATCTACATCGCGCACCGCGAGAACATTTCGCGGCTGCTGGCGGGAACGGAGTCCCGCATCGGCCAGAAGAAGGCGGAAGGCTGATCCCCATGGGCATGGCGCTCCCTCCAGCCGAGCGCCTCGCCCGTCTCCGTCTCGCGCGCAGCGAGAATGTCGGTCCCGCCACCTTCCGCGATCTGCTCGATCACTTCGGCAATGCCCGGGATGCACTCGACGCCCTGCCCGAACTTGCCGCGCGCGGCGGTTCGAAGCGCCGCCTGAAGATTGCGCATCCGGCAGACGCCGAAGCGGAAATCACCGCCATTGAGAAAATGGGCGGCAAGCTCCTTGTGCTTGGCAGCGAGGATTACCCCGAACGTCTCGCCACGCTCGATCCGCCGCCGCCCGTGATCTCGGTGCTGGGCGACATTTCAAAGGCGAATGGCAAATCCATCGCGCTGGTCGGTTCGCGCAATGCCTCCGCAGCCGGGCGCCGCATCGCAGGCGAAATGGCCGAGGCTTTGGGAGCGGAAGGCTTCACCGTCGTTTCAGGTCTCGCACGCGGCATAGATACCGCCGCGCATCGTGCATCGCTTGCCACCGGAACGGTCGCCGTCCTCGCTGGCGGTCTCGACATCGTCTACCCGGAAGAGAACCGAGACTTGCAGAAACTGATCGCAGAGCGTGGCGCCCTGGTGAGCGAAATGCCGCCCGGCACCAGCCCGCAGGCGCGTCACTTTCCGCGCCGCAACCGCTTGATCTCCGGCCTCTCGCTTGCCGTCGTCGTCATTGAGGCCGCGCTTCGCTCCGGCTCGCTCATCACGGCGCGATTTGCACTCGAACAGGGCCGCGACGTCTTCGCCGTGCCCGGCTCGCCGCTTGATCCGCGCGCACAGGGCGCAAACAAGCTCATCAAGGATGGCGCGCCATTGGTCGAGAACGCGGCGGATGTGATTGCCGCGCTCGACACTCCTCTCGGTCACCGCTTCCGCGAGCCCGAACCGCCCTCCTATGCACCGCGCGCCGCCAGCCGGTCCGAAACGGACCAGGATTCACGCGCCCGCATCCTCGCTGCGCTGGGGCCGACACCCACGCCCGCCGACGACATCATCCGTGAGGCAGGCGTCTCCGTGCCGGAACTTCGCGCCGTCCTGCTGGAACTCGAACTCGCGGGCAGACTCCACCGCGATCCGGGCGATCGCGTGAGCCTCCTGCCCGAAGCGTGATCGTCAGTCGCCCGCCACCTGCTTGCGTACCGCCGACTGGCCAAGCGACAGCAGCCGGGATTCCTCCGCCGCCACGCCGATCAGATAGGCAAGAAAACTGAAGCCTCGTTTGGCGGCCATTTTCCGCGAGGCAATCATCAGATCCAGCAGATAGGCGGCCACCGCCTCGTCGTCGGCATCGGCCAATGGATCGCCATTCGGAAGGGAATTTCTAAGGCGCCGCGCAGCCTCCTCAAGATCGCCGGCATCGGGCACGGCCTCGGCCCGAATGTAAGACTTCCGCATCTCTCACCTCCTCCAAAAGCCATGCACACGGCGCGGCGGTGATAGTTTTCCAGAACCAGCCTCAGGTTCAGGAACTAGATCGAAGTCTGTATAGAATGGATAAAATAGACCCTTTAGCCTAAGAGGAACTATATTCGTTCTGGACCGATATTCGCGGGTCCACAAGGCCACTGTATTTCCTCAAGGATTCCGCGGCATTTGACAGGCCCCGCCCTTTTCACCATTTTCACCCGGCGGTTCGCAGCGGCGGATGCGGCGCTGACTGGAGCATTTCACGATTTCTGAGCGTGAAAACGGCCGGGTACGCCGGGCCGGCGGCAGAGGGCGCGCCGTGCTCCGGCACAGTGAAGCGCCCAATATAATAAGAGAGTGCATCGGTCCAATGGACGTCGTCATTGTTGAATCGCCCGCCAAGGCGAAAACCATCAACAAGTATCTGGGCAAGGGCTACAAGGTCCTCGCCTCCTACGGCCATGTCCGCGATCTGCCCTCGAAGGATGGTTCGGTTCTGCCCGATGACGATTTCGCCATGGCCTGGGACGTGGATGCGAAGTCCCAGAAGCGCCTGAACGAGATTGCCGCCGCCGTGAAGGACGCCGGCCGCCTGATCCTCGCAACCGACCCGGACCGCGAGGGAGAGGCGATTTCCTGGCATGTCCTCGAAGTCCTCAACAAGAAGAAGGCGTTGAAGGACGTCGAGGTCCAGCGCGTCGTCTTCAATGCCATTACCAAAAAATCCGTCACCGAGGCGATGCAGCATCCGCGCGGCCTCGACAAGGAACTGATCGACGCCTATCTCGCCCGCCGTGCGCTGGACTATCTCGTCGGCTTTACCCTGTCTCCCGTGCTCTGGCGCAAATTGCCGGGCTCGCGCTCGGCGGGCCGTGTGCAGTCCGTAGCGCTGCGCCTCATCTGCGACCGTGAGCTTGAGATCGAGGCTTTCCGCAGTCAGGAATACTGGACTGTCGAAACCGACATGAAGACAAACGGGGGCGATGTCTTCGCTGCGCGTCTCGTTTCGCTCGACGGCAAGAAACTCGGCAAGTTCGACATACCGGACCGGAAGACTGCCGATGAAGTCGTCGCGCGCATCAAGGCCGCGCGCTTTTCCGTCACCTCGGTCGAGAGCAAGCCCGCCCGGCGTAATCCGAATCCGCCCTTCACCACCTCGACGTTGCAACAGGAAGCTTCGCGCAAGCTCGGCTTCTCCGCGAGCCGCACCATGCAGGTGGCGCAGCGCCTTTATGAAGGCGTCGACATCGACGGCGAAACGACTGGCCTCATCACCTATATGCGAACCGACGGTGTGCAGATCGCACCGGAAGCAATCGCTCAGGCGCGCACCGTCATCAACAACGAATTTGGCGAGGCCTATCTGCCTGATAGCGCCCGCATCTATACCAGCAAGGCGAAGAATGCGCAGGAAGCGCATGAAGCGATCCGTCCGACCGACATTTCGCGGCTTCCGAAACATGTCGCCGCGCGCCTCGATGACGATCAGCGCCGCCTCTACGAGCTTGTCTGGAACCGCACGGTAGCGAGCCAGATGGAAAGCGTGCAGCTCGAACGCACGACCATCGAGATGGAAGCGGCCGATGCGCCGATCGGCTTGCGCGCCACGGGCTCTGTCATCGTATTCGACGGTTTCCTGCGCCTGTACCAGGAAGGCCGCGACGAACCCGACGACGCGGAAGAAGGCACCCGCCTGCCGAAAGTCGCGCGTGGCGACAAGCTCGGCACGGAGAAGATCCGGCCCGAACAGCATTTCACCGAGCCGCCGCCCCGCTTTACCGAAGCAACGCTCGTCAAGCGCATGGAAGAGCTTGGCATCGGCCGCCCTTCAACATATGCCTCGACGCTGCAAACGCTGCGCGACCGTGACTATGTGCGCATGGACCAGAAGCGCTTTGTGCCGCAGGACAAGGGCCGCCTCGTCACCGCCTTCCTTGAAAACTTCTTCTCGCGCTATGTCGAATACGACTTCACGGCGGCATTGGAAGAAAAGCTCGACAAGGTGTCGGCCGGCGAGCTCGACTGGAAGGAATTGCTGCGCGAATTCTGGAAGGACTTCACGGGCAACGTCGCTGAGGCATCGGAGCTTCGCATCACCGAAGTGCTCGACCGGCTGAACGACGCGCTCGCACCGCATGTCTTTCCCGACAGGGGCGACGGATCGGACCCGCGCGCCTGCCCTTCCTGTGCCAATGGCAAATTGTCGCTCAAGGTCGGCCGCTTCGGCGCCTTTGTCGGCTGCTCGAACTACCCGGACTGCAAATTCACGCGCCAGCTCACCGTCGGCGCCGAAGGCGAGGAAGCGGCCGGCGACCGTGTGCTCGGCACAGACCCGGAGACAGGCGCCGAAATCTCCCTCAAGACCGGCCGCTTCGGCCCCTATGTCGAACGCGCCCCGCTGTCGGACGACGACAAGCCGAAGCGGAGCGGCCTGCCCGCGAAAATGTCCGCCGCCGATGTCGATCTCGACACCGCGCTGCGCCTGCTCACGCTGCCGCGCGAAGTCGGCATCCATCCGGAAACCGGCAAGAAGATCACGGCGGGCCTCGGCCGCTTCGGTCCCTTCATCCTGCATGATGGAACCTATGCGAACCTGAAAGACCCTGAAGAGCTGTTCGAGATCGGCGTGAACCGCGCCGTCACCATTCTCGCGGAAAAGGTGGCCCGTGCCGAAGAGCGCGCCGGCAAGGTGTTGAAGGAGCTGGGCAACCACCCGGATACCGGCAAGCCCGTTCAGCTTCGGGAGGGCAAATACGGCCCCTACATAAAGCATGGCAGCACCAACGCGACGCTGCCGAAATCAACCGCGCCGGAAGATGTGACGCTGGAGGCGGCGCTCGCCCTCGTCGCCGAAAAGGAAGAGAAGAGCGGCAAGAAAAAACCTGCAAAAAAAGCGGCCGCAAAGAAGGAACCGGCGGAAAAGAAGGCGCCTGCGAAAAAGGCCGCGGCCAAGAAGCCTGCTACAAAGAAGAAGGCGCCCGCGAAAAAGCCTGCCGCGAAAAAACCTGCCGCGAAGAAATCCGGCAAAGCCACTGAAATGGCGGACTGACATTGGCCGAAGGCAAGCCCAAAAGGGCCACGACGAAAAAGCCTGCCGGAAAGAAGAAGCCCGGCGGCTTGCCCTCGCGCGAACAGATCCTCGCCTTCCTCTCGGAAAATCCCGGCAAGACGTCGAAGCGCGAGATCGGCCGCGCCTTCGGCATAAAAGGCGATGACCGCATCCCCCTGAAGCAGATGCTGAAGGCGATGGCGGAAGAAGGGTTGATTGCCAGGGATGAGGCGAAAAACCTTCGCCGGACCGACGCGCTTCCTCCCGTCACCGTGATCGAGATAACGCATACGGATATCGACGGAGAGCTGATCGCACGGCCGGTGAGCTGGCCCGGTGAAGACCCGGCGCCGCTGATCGTCGTGGCCCCGGACACCTCGCGCAAGAAGCGCGACTATGACGAGCCACCCGCCGGTGTCGGTGATCGTGTGCTGGCGCGCGTCTCGAAGGTGGAAGACGAGGAAGAGCCCTACCCTTATGAGGCGCAGGTCATCCGCCGCATCGGCAAGGGCGCGGAACGCATCCTCGGTCTCTACCGCGCGAACAAGAAGGGGAAAGGCGGCCGCCTCGTTCCCGTGGAGAAAAAGCTCCGTAACGAATACGAGATCGCGCCGGAAGACGTGAATGGCGCGGAGGACGGCAATCTCGTTCTCGCTGAAACCATCCCCGGCAAGAAATACGGGCTCTTGCGCGCCCGCATCCGCGAAGTCTTCGGCGACAGCGAGGACCCGCGCTCGATCAGCCTCATCGCCATTCACGCCCATGGCATCCCCGATGCTTTCCCGGACGATGTGATCGCCGAAGCGGAAGCCGCGAAACATCAGGGCATCAAGGGCCGCGTGGACCTGCGCGACATACCGCTCATCACCATCGACCCGGCGGACGCGCGCGACCATGACGATGCGGTCTGGGCCGCGCCCGACACCGACCCGAAGAACGAGGGCGGCGTCGTCGCCATCGTCGCCATCGCCGATGTCGCGGCCTATGTGAAGCCCGGCTCGCCGATGGACCGCGAGGCGAGAAAGCGCGGCAACTCGACCTATTTCCCGGATCGTGTCGTGCCCATGCTGCCCGAGCGCATCTCCAACGATCTCTGTTCGCTGGTCGAAGGCGAAGACCGCGCCTGCTTCGCCGTGCGCATGGTCTTCGACCGGAACGGCAACAAGCGCGGCCACGAATTTATCCGTGGGCTGATGCGCTCCGCCGCGAGCCTGAGCTACCGGCAGGTACAGGAAGCGATCGACGGCCGCCCGGACGGCATCGCAGGCCCGCTGCTCGAGCCCGTGCTGAAGCCACTCTGGGCGGCCTATCGCATCATCGCCAAGGCGCGCGAGGTCCGTGCGCCGCTCGATCTCGACCTGCCCGAACACAAGATCGACATCGGCCCGGATGGCCGCATTGCAGGTGTGCGCATCGGCGACAAGTTCGAGTCGATGAAGCTCATCGAGGAATTCATGATCCAGGCGAATGTCTGCGCCGCCGAACAGGCCGAAGCCACGCGCCGCAAGGTGATCTACCGCATCCATGATGCGCCCTCGCGAGAAAAGCTCGTGGCGCTCGCCGAATTTCTCGCAACGCTCAATCTGAATTTCACCAGGGGCGAGAATATCCGCCCGGCTAATTTCAACCGGATCCTCTCGCAGGTGGACGGCACCGAGCATGACCGTATCGTCTCCGACGTGGTGCTGCGCTCGCAGGCGCAGGCCGTCTATTCGCCTGACAATATCGGCCATTTCGGGCTGAACCTGCGCCGCTATGCCCACTTCACCTCGCCCATCCGCCGCTATGCGGATCTTACCGTGCATCGCGCGCTGATCGCGGGTCTCGGCCTCGGCAAGGATGGGCAGACGGATGATGAAGTGGCAGAGCTTGCCGGGATCGCCGAACACATCTCGATGACCGAGCGCCGCTCGATGCTCGCCGAGCGCGACTCGAAGGATCGCTTCATCGCCGCCTTCCTTGAGGCCCGCATCGGCGCGGAGTTCACGGGCCGCATCGCAGGCGTGACGCGCTTCGGCCTCTTCGTGAAGCTCGACGAGACCGGCGCGGACGGCTTCGTCCCCATCTCCTCTCTTGGCGGCGACTTCTTCCATCACGACGAGATCATCCACGCGCTGATCGGCCAGCGCACCCGCATCGCCTATTCGCTGGGCGATGCTGTCCGCGTCCGCCTTGCGGAAGCCGTCCCCGTCACGGGCGGCCTGCGCTTCGATCTTCTCGAAGGCGGCGGCGAAGCCCCGAAAGGCGCCGGCCGCCGCTCCCGCGCGCCTTCGGGCCGGGCCGGCGCGAAACGCGGCAAATATGGCAAGCAGACCCGCGGCAAGACGTCTCGCCGGTAGCGTCCTGCCGCGCGGCAACCTGCCACATTTCCTCACGTCGCCTTTCCGACCATTTTCCTCGGGTAAATCGAACCCGCCGGAAAATCGCATGGATATGACCGACACCAGCATCTACGAGTCCGCAGAGCCCGCCCCCCGGCCGCTCATGCCCTCGATGCTGCGCGGGTTCTTCGGCCGCTGCCCGGCCTGTGGTGAAGGTCATGCCTTCCGCAAATATCTGAAGGTCTCGGATGCTTGTCCCGCCTGTGGCGAGGAGCTGCATCATCACCGCGCCGATGACGCACCGCCCTATTTCACCATCATGGTGGTCGGCCATGTGGTGGTGCCGATGCTGCTCTGGACGGAACTCGCCTTCGCCCCGCCCTTCTGGCTCCATATGACGATCTGGCCGGCGCTGACGCTCTTCCTCTCGCTCGCCCTCCTGCCCCGCATCAAGGGCGCCGTGGTCGGCTGGCAATGGGCGCTGCGCATGCACGGCTTCGGCGGCGAAACGGACGACTGACGCCGCGTCAGCCTTCCCCTTTGTTCACGCGCTGGCATTCCACCGTCCAAGCGGGCATCCTGTCCCCAACAAACATTCGATGACAGGGACGGAATCATGAGCGCAGGCGAAGGAGCGATCTTCGATCCGAAGAAATCGCGCGAGCAGGAATATCGTGAGGCGACGCAAGGCAAGGCCGTGCGGCCGCGCGATGCCTCGACGCTCATCATCGTTCGCCGCGACGGCGCGACGCCGCAGGTGCTGATGGGCCAGCGCCATGCGAACCACAAATTCATGCCGAACAAATTCGTCTTTCCGGGCGGCCGTGTCGACCGCGCCGACAGCCGCATCCGCCCGGCGCAGGATTTGCGCGAGCCCGTCGCCCGCAAGCTGATGGTGCGCATGTCCGGCAAGCCGTCGGAGCTGCGCGCCCGCGCGCTCGCCATGGCCGCTATCCGCGAAACATTCGAGGAGACAGGCCTCGTCATCGGCAAGAAGATCGCCGAACCGCAAACGAGCAAGCATCCGGACTGGGCTGAGTATTTTGCGCAAGGTGTCGGCCCCGCGCTCGGTGCGCTCGATTTCGTCGCCCGCGCCATCACGCCCCCCTATCGCACCCGCCGCTTCGACACGCGCTTCTTCATCGCCGATGCGGAAGCGATTCAGGGCGATCCGATGAAGGTGACGGGCTCGGGCGAATTGCAGGGCCTCCACTGGCTCACCATCGACGATGCGCGCGGCCTCGACCTGCCGAACATCACCCGCGTCGTGCTCGACGAACTCGACGAACGGCTCTCGCTCGCAAAAGCCGCGCAGGCGCGACGCGCCGTTCCCTTCGTCTATTTCCGCAATGGCAATGCCATTCGTGACGTGATCGGGAACTGACCTCGTGACCGGTTTGGCCAACCCGAAGCGCGGCATCCGCCCGCGCGATGCCGCAAGCCTCGTACTGATCGACGGGAGCGCGGACGAACCGCGCATCCTGATGGGTCGGCGCCACTCGCGCATGAAATTCATTCCCGATGCCTTTGTCTTTCCGGGTGGCAAGCTCGATCAGGGCGACATTGGCGTTCGGCCCGCGTCCGGTTTTGCCGATGCGACCGCCGAAGCAGTGAAGCGCGCCGCTGCCTCGCGTGCCAAGGCCGAGGCGCTGGCCGCCGCCGCCATCCGCGAGACCTTCGAGGAAACCGGCCTCCTGATCGCGCGTCAGGGCGATGTCGGCGAGGCGGCGGGCAATGCCTGGGATCCCTTCCGCGAGCGTGGCCTTGCACCCCGCTTCGATGTGCTCGATTTCGTCGCCCGCGCCATCACCCCCGCCTCGAGTCCGATCCGCTTCCATGCCCGTTTCTTCGCGGCAAATGCAGAGGCCGCGAGCGGCGAGCTGAAAGGCAGTGGCGAACTCGAAGACCTCGGCTGGTACACGCTATCCGAGGCCCTGAAGCTGCCCGTGATCGACGTGACGGAGTTTGTCCTGCACGAGATCGCCCGCCGCCACCGGGGCGAGCGCCGCGCCCGCGCACCGCTCTACAGCTACCGGAACGACAAGCCCGTCGTGAGGGGCTGAAGCCCTGCCCCATGACAAATGATGAAAACTCGGCTATCGCCTGAGGCATGACCGGGAAAAGCCTCACCATGCTGGCCGATGCGCCGCTTACCGAAAGGGAGCGCAGGCGAAGCCTCGTCGCCGTCATCGCCTGCATATCCGTCGTCGGCATGGGGCTTGGCGTCTCGATCCCGCTGCTCGCGCTGATGATGGAGCGCAACGGGGTGCCCGCCTCGATCATCGGCCTCAACACGGCCATGCCGGCGCTCGCCACCTTCCTGATGACGCCTTTCATACCGGCGCTGCTGCGGCGTATCCCGGCCATCCCCTTCCTGCTCGGCTGCATTGCAATTTCCGCCATCGCAATGCCGTCCTACTACTATTTCCCGAATATCTGGCTCTGGTTCTTCATCCGCTTCATGAACGGGCTCGCGCTCACTGGCCTTTTCGTCGTATCGGAATTCTGGGTGAACATGCTGGCCGACGACCGCAACCGCGGCCGCCTCATCGGCATCTATGGCACGGTTCTGTCCTGCGGCTTCGCCTCCGGCCCGGTGCTGCTCTTTCTTGTCGGCACGGAGGGCGTTGCACCCTTCGCCGTCATCGCCGCGCTCATTCTTTCTGCCGCCGTGCCGCTCGTCCTGTTCGGCCGCGGCCTCGCGCCGCGCGTCACGGAGCGGCCGAGCCACGCCTTCGTGACCTTCCTGGTCGCCGCACCCGCCGCCACGCTTGCAGGCTTTGTCTATGGCGCGACGGAAACCAACGTCTTTAACATGCTGCCGGTCTATGGCGTCCGCATCGGCCTCACCGAGCAATATGCCGCCTTCGTCCTCTCGCTTTTCGCCGCCGGCAACATTCTCCTTCAGATCCCGATCGGCATGTGGTCCGACCGCACCGACCGCCGCCTCGTTCTGCTCTTTTGCGCGAGCATCGGCCTCCTGGGCACGCTGGCGCTCCCCTTCGTCATGCACTCGGTCTGGCTCTTCGCGCCGTCGCTCTTCTTCTTTGGCGGCGTGGTTGTGGGCATGTACACCGTCGGGCTGACGCTCCTCGGCGAACGCTTCAAGGGTGCGAATCTCGCCGCCGCCAATGCCGCCTTCGTGATGATGTTCTCGCTCGGCGCGCTGGTCGGCCCGCCCATGGCAGGCGTCGCCATGGACCTCTGGAACCCGCATGGCCTGATCGTCGCCATGTCGAGCCTTTGCGGGCTTTATGTGCTGGTGGCCGGCTGGCGCTATCTGACTGCGCCCCGCGCGCCCCGCCAATAATGGGAATTTGATCCTACCAAGCCCGCGCCGCTTGACTTCCGCCGCGTCCTGAGTAGCCTGCGCGCAATTCCGCACATTCCCGGCCTTGCGCTGGATGGCGCACTTATGGCCCCGCGGGTATCTGACCCGCGCAAACTCAAGGATTTCGCGACATGGCGAAGCCAGCTTCCATCAAGATCAAGCTCGAAAGCACGGCGGGCACCGGCTACTTCTATGTGACGAAGAAGAACAGCCGCACCATGACCGAAAAGATGGTCATCAAGAAGTACGACCCGATTGCGCGCAAGCATGTCGAGTTCAAGGAAACCAAGATCAAGTGATCTTGCGGCGCGCGACCCGCGCGCTTCCTGCTTCCTGAAATGAAAATGAGCCGGTCCCGCAAGGAACCGGCTCTTTTCTTTTCGGCCTGACGGCCACTTGAAAAAGGTGGCCGGCCGGGAAATTTGCGGCATATCAGAGGAGGCCACTCCATTACCGCGCCCCGGCCGGCCGTGCCTCGCGGACCCAGGAGATGCGGCGGACCTGAGCGCCCCACGAGGACACGTATCGCTGCGAGAAACAGCTCCGGCCTCACCCCCCAGCAAGAAGCGGAACCGTCATCGGCAGCGAAACCATGTAGCTGAAAAACGCTATCACGCTCTTCTGTGCCAATAAAGGACTGAGACAGGTATATGGGAAGGAAATACAGTCCATGATTGCGTTAACCATGAATAAACAAGGTTAACGCCACACGCATCGCGCGAATGCTTCCCGCATGACGCATCTGGACTGGAGCTGGATCGGGAAAGACTTAGGCGGCTTCGGCCGCGACGCGGTTCCGGCCGTCGCGCTTTGCCCGGTAGAGGCCCTGATCGGCCCGCTCGAGCAGTTTCGCCGCCGTGTCCTTCGGCCCATGCGTCATGGCAATGCCGATGCTGACGGTAACGGCGAGTTCGCGCCCCTGATCGTCGATGATAAAGGGCTTCGCCGCCACGCATTGGCGCAGCCGTTCCGCCACCGTCGTCGCATAGCCGATATCGGTATCGGGCATGACCACGACGAATTCCTCACCGCCGAGACGGCAGGCCAGATCGACGCCGCGCACATTCGCGGAAATCCGTTCCGCAAACTGGCGCAGCACCGCGTCGCCGGCCGCATGGCCATAGGTATCGTTGACCGGCTTGAAGTGGTCGATGTCGAAGATGAGCAACGAGACGGGCTTGCCCGTATTCGCGGATTCCTCGACCAGCGTCGCCAGATGGCCTTCCATGTAGCGGCGGTTGTAGAGCCCGGTCAGGCCGTCCGTAATCGCAAGTTCGAGCCCCTGCTGGAACTTGTCGCGCAGATAGTCCTGATAGCGCTTGCGCTTGAGCTGGCTGCGGGCGCGCGCCACAAGCTCGTTGCGTTCCACCGGCCGCAGCAGATAGTCGTTCACGCCCATGTCGAGCGCGCGCACGAGACGTGCCGTGTCGCCCTCTTCCACGATCACGAGGATCGGCGTCTGGCGCGTCGCTTCCAGCGACCGGAGCTGCGAGCACAGGCGCAGCCCGTCGAATTCCTGCAGTGTCAGGCTGATGATGTGAAGATCGTAATCGCCGGTCGCGGCGAGCTGCATCATGTCTTCCTGGCTGTCGGCCACCGTCACATGATGCTTGTCTGCCAGCGTCTCGGTAATGCGCTTGAGCGAGGTCGGCCGGTCGTCGATGACGAGAATGCGGCCCGGCGCGGACATCAGGAAAGCATCGCCCTCCTTCGTACCCAGCGCGCCGATGCGCTGGCCCGTCGCCTCGCGCATGCGAAGCTCGTCCGTCACCATCTTCAGGCGCACGAGACTGCGCACACGCGCGAAAAGCGCGAGATCGTTGAGCGGTTTGGTCAGAAAGTCGTCGGCACCGGCCTCAAGGCCCTGTACCCGGTCCTTCGGCTGGTCGAGAGCCGTCACCATCACGACGGGAATATGCTCGGTCTCCGGCATCGCCTTCAGGCGGCGGCAGACCTCGAACCCGTCCATGCCCGGCATCATCACATCGAGCAGGATGATATCGGGCTGCTCGTCCTTCGCCTTTTCGAGCGCCTCCAAGCCGGAGCTGGCCTTGAGCACGTCGAAATACTCGGCGGTCAGCTTGGCGTCGAGCAGCTTCAGATTGGCCGGAACGTCATCGACAATAAGTACGCGCGCAGTCACTCTGCCCTCTCTCGAAAGGTCGGGGGCGATTAACGAAGGAAACGCTGAACCGTTTCCAGGAACTGGGTGACGGAGATCGGCTTCGAGATGTAGGCCTCGCAACCGCCCTCGCGGATCTTCTCCTCATCGCCCTTCATGGCAAAAGCCGTGACGGCGACAACGGGGATCGCCCGCAGATTGTCGTCTTCCTTGATCCACTTCGTGACTTCGAGGCCGGAGACTTCAGGGAGCTGAATGTCCATGAGGATCAGGTCCGGGCGGTTCGTGCGCGCGATCTCCAGCGCCTCGATACCGTCACGCGTCTGCAGCGTCTCGTAGCCATGCGCGTCCAGAAGATCGTGGAAGAGCTTCATGTTGAGCTCATTGTCCTCAACGATCAGGACTTTCTTCGACATTGCGTCCATTGCTCCAGAACTCCACCTGTGCCGGGCTTGCCCGTAGCTGTAACCTGATGTCCGGCCAGCGGGTCGATTCCCTATGGGGTGATAAGACCCCAATATCCTTAACCAACCCTTTACCGCCGCCTTCAGCCCTCCCGGAATCCCGGGGTTTCCGATTAAAACCCGCCTATGATTAAGTTTGCGTGAGCGCCGGCGCCCGATCCGGCCGAAATCCGCCCGAATCCCCGATTTCGGGCCCGGAATATGGAAATTTTGATGACGAGAGACGATGCCGAGATGCTGGCCATAAAGGCGCTGGGCCACATAGCGGCCGACGGCGACCTCCTGGGCGACTTCCTGTCCCTTTCGGGCCTTTCGCCGGACGAGTTGCGCGAACGCGCCGGTGAGCCCGAAATGCTGGGCGGCATCCTCGATTTCATGCTGGCCGACGAGGCCCGGCTCCTCGCCTTTTGCGAGGCGGCGGAACTGAGGCCGGAGCTTCCCGCCCGCGCGCGGCTCGCCCTGCCGGGCGGCGAAAGGGTGGACTGGCCATGACCTCCCACCCCGAAAACGATCCCGGCTCGACCGCTGGCGAAGTTGCCGGCACCCGTCACCCCGAACGCGACCCGCTGGCGATCGACGAGACCGTCATCCCGCAAATCGACGCGCTGACGCTGGAGCGCGGCCGCCCCCTCATCGTCTCCGACGCCGACGAGGTGCTGCTGCAATTCATGGTCGGCCTCGAGCGCTATCTCGAAACGCAGGGCCTCTGGATCGACCTTCGCAGCTTTGCCCTCACCGGCAACATCAAGCGCAAGGACACGAACGAGCCCGTGCCGCAAGCCGCCATGCCCGCCCTGCTCGACGCCTTCTTTGCCGCCTCGGCGCATGACCTTGAGGTGGTGCCGGGCGCGGCAGCGGCGCTCGCCGAATTATCGGAACGCGCTCAGGTGGTAATCCTCACCAATGTGCCGCTGGAGGCAAAGGCGCGGCGCGAGGCCTGCCTCGCCGCGCAGGGCATCCCCTTTCCCGTGGTTGCAAACAAGGGGCTGAAGGGCGGCGCCGTCCGCCGCCTCGCGGCGCGCGTCGAAGCGCCGGTGATCTTCCTCGACGACATTCCCCACAATCTTTCTTCAGTGGCAAAGGCCCACGCCCCGGCGCGCCTTATCCACTTCATCGCCGACCCGCGCCTTGCAAAGCTGCTGGGCCCGGCAAAGGACAGCCATTTCCACACCACCCTCTGGCCGGAAGCACATGGCTTCATCGACAAAACGCTGAAGGCGGAAGGGTTCTGAAAAGGCCAGTCCTCAAAAATTCCCCCGCCTGACATCCTTGCCGCAAGCCGCCGCAATCTCCGCCTCGCGCGGCGAGGCTTCCGGCGCCTGCCAGCCCGCGCAGCGCGCATCCGCCGCTCGCGCCGCGCACCAGAGGCCGGAGCCATCCGCCTGCGGAGCAAAACGCAAGCCGTCCCCACCGAGCCGCGACCCGAGATAATTCATCACCTCGATGCGGAGCCGCGCCGCCTCGCCCGTCATCGGTTCCGGCGCAACATGCATTTTCGTGATGGGCATGACCTCCACTGTCTCCACCTCATAGCCGCCCCGCCCGCGCATGAGCCCTGCCTTCACGACGAGCCCGTAATCGCGGCATATGTCGAAGCGGCGCATGTCTTGCGTCCCGAGATGGAGAAAATTGCCGAGCCCATAGGCGATGAGCCTGCCATCCGAAAGCTCGATCCCCCGCGCGACATGATGGTGATGCCCGGCAATGATGGTGAGCCCCTTGCTCTCCGCGGCGCGGAAGCGCGTCTGCGTTGCCGCCTCCGTCAGCGGCGCGAATTCCGGGCCGTAATGTACGGAGAGGATACGAATATCGGCTGCCTCGCCTGCGAGCCGCGCCGCAACATCGGCAAAGTCGCGGTCCTCGCGCAACATGCCGGCCTCGCCGTCGCGCGCAGGCAATCCGCCGCCTGCATTGCCCACCGCCGATACCGCAACCTTCGCCCCGCGCGTCACGAAAACATGCGGCCGCATCGCATCTTCCCGCGTCCGCCCAAGGCCCGGAAAGGCGCGAACGCCCGCCATCCCCTCCATATGGCGCAGCGTTTCGCCCGCGCCTGCCCCGCCGAGATCCATCGCGTGATTATTGGCGAGCGGCAGCACGTCGATGCCGTGGCGGACAAGCGCCCGCACATGCGCCGGATGCGTACGGAAGACAAACATCTTCTCGCGCATGGAAATGTCGTTCCGGTCCGTCACCACCGTTTCGAGATTGGCGAGCGCCACATCACCGCGGATGAAAGGCGCGACCTTGGCCATCGCCTCCTCCACCGTGACAAGCTCGCCGCGCTTGAACCCGCCCGCCTCCGAAACGCGCGCGCCCGGCCCGTTGAAGCCCGTATCGCCCATCAGCACCACGCTGAGCCGTTGCTGCGCATGGGCGGGAATGGCGAGAAGCGCGAGCAATACCGGCAGGAGGATTGACCTGATGTGCATGAATATTCCGAATCCATCTGTCATGCCGGGGCTTGTCCCCGGAACCCATTGGCACCGCTTTCCCATCGTGATGCGGATCGGGTACCGGCAACAAGTGCCGGGATGACATCTTTTTCCCTTGTTGCCCCCCACCACTCTCCCTGCCACGCCATGCTATCCTTCCCGAAAAAGGAATCTCCCATGCGGATCGGCATAGACCTCGGCGGCACGAAAATCGAAGGCATCGCGCTGGGCGCGGGTGGCACGGAGCGGGCGCGCAAGCGCATCCCGGCGCCGCAGGGCAGCTATGAGGCAACCATCGCCGCCATCCGCGATCTTGTCGCCGCGCTCGAAGCCGAAGCCGGGGAGAAGGGCAGCATCGGCATCGGTATGCCAGGCGCAATTTCGCCCGCCACCGGACTCGTGAAAAACGCGAACAGCACCTGGCTCATCGGCCATGCCTTTGGCGCGGACCTTGAGGCGGCGCTTGGGCGGCCCGTCCGCCTGGCGAACGACGCCGATTGCTTCGCCCTCTCCGAAGCGGCCGACGGCGCGGGCGAAGGCGCGCCCACCGTCTTCGGCGTCATCCTCGGCACAGGCGTCGGGGGCGGCATCGTTGTCGGCGGCAGGCTGCTTTCCGGCCCCAATGCGATTGCTGGCGAATTGGGCCACAACTCGCTCCCCTTCGTCCTGCCGGACGAACTGCCCGGCCGCGACTGCTATTGCGGCAAGAAGGGCTGCATCGAGACGTGGCTCTCAGGGCCGGGCTTCGCCGCCGATTACCTGATCGAGAACCGCGAGGCATTGTCACCCGAAGGCATTGTCGCGGCCGCAGCAGCCGGTAACCGCCCCGCAAAGGTCGCGCTCCGCCGCTATGCCGACCGCCTCGCCCGTGCGCTCGCCCATGTCATCAACATTCTCGACCCGCATGTCATCGTGCTGGGTGGCGGCATGTCGAATGTCGATGCGCTCTATGTCGAAGTGCCGTCCCGCTGGGGCTCGTATGTATTCTCCGACACGGTGGTGACGCGGCTCGAACGAAACAAACATGGCGACTCGAGCGGCGTGCGCGGCGCGGCCTGGCTCTGGCCGGAAGAGGAGAGATGAGCGAAGCACAAGGCCTCTGCCGCGATTGCTTTGCCGCCGTGCCGCAAGGTGCGGAGCGGTGTCCTGCCTGCAAGCGGCCGCGCCTTGTGTTCCATCCCGAGCTTCATGCGCTCACCATCGCCCATCTCGATTGCGATGCCTTTTATGCCGCCGTGGAAAAGCGCGACAACCCGGAGCTGCGCGACAAGCCGCTCATCATCGGCGGTGGCCAGCGCGGCGTTGTATCCACCTGCTGCTATATCGCGCGCATTCGCGGCGTCCGTTCCGCCATGCCCATGTTCAAGGCGCTGGCGGCCTGTCCCGAAGCCGTGGTGCTGAAGCCCGACATGGCAAAATATACCCGCGTTGGCCGCGAGGTGCGCGCCCTGATGCGCGACATGACACCGCTCGTCGAACCCGTCTCCATCGACGAGGCGTTTCTGGACCTCACCGGCACCGAGCGCCTGCATCACGCGAGCGCAGCGGTGAGCATGGCGCGTCTCGCAAAGCGCATCGAGGATGAAATCGGCATCACCATTTCCGTCGGTCTCAGCCACAACAAGTTTCTCTCGAAGATCGCTTCCGATCTCGACAAGCCACGCGGCTTTGCCGTGATCGGCCGTGAGGAAACACTCTCTTTCCTGGCGGGCAAACCCGTCTCGCTGATCTGGGGTGTCGGCAAGGCGCTGGAGGCGAAGCTCGCCCGCGATGGCATCACACGCATCGCACAACTGCAAAAAATGGAAGAAAACGATCTCATCGCACGCTACGGCTCAATGGGCCGGCGCCTCTGGCGCCTGTCGCGCGGCGAGGATTTCCGCCATGTCGAAACCGGCCATGAGGCAAAGAGCATCTCCGCCGAAACGACCTTCATGCGCGACATTTCAGATGCCGCCGAGCTGGACCGCATCCTCTGGCCGCTCTGCGAAAAAGTGTCTCGCCGCGCCAAGGCGGCAAATGTTTCGGGCTCGACCGTTGTGCTGAAGCTCAAGACCGCCGGCTTCAAGACGCGCACGCGCAACCAGACATTGCACGATCCGACGCAGCTTGCCGAAGTGATCTATCGCATTGCCTCTCCCATGCTGGCGCGTGAGGCGACAGGCACGAGTTTCCGTCTGCTGGGCGTCGGCATATCCGGCCTTTCGGACGGCGATATCGCGGATCCCCCGGACATGCTGGACCCAGGCGCCGCGCGCCGCGCCGCCGCCGAACGCGCGATGGATCGTCTGCGCGAAAAATTCGGCGAGCAATCCATCGGCAAGGGCCGCGGCCTTCGCAAGTGAACGAGATCAGCAGGTGCCGTCGTCGAATATGACGAGTTCCTTGAGCCGCGCCTTGATTTCAAGATCGATGTAGTCGAGCGTCATGCCCGTTGCGATGCCATTTTCAAAAAGCGTTATGCCCATTTCGAAATTCGGCAGGCCCTCGCTGTTCGCCGTGTCGAAATAGCTGACCCTGACCGGCCAATGCGCCACGGATTTCAGTGCCTCGACGCCCTTCACATCCGGCAGCACATCGCTCCCGGCGTCCGGCTGTTTCGATACGAATATGGTCGTCGGGCTCTCGCGCTCTTCCGTTCCGTCGAAAAGCGTCAGCTCGAAGATGCGCTCGCCGCGTTCCGCATGTTCGACAAGCGCATTGTGGTACTGCACGGGAAAGAGAACGGAGGCCGGAAGCTTCAGCGTCTTGCCCTCCTCTCTCGAAAGCTCGATCGTGCCGTCGTCGCCCCGCGTCGCCACGCCGTCGTCCCGGTCCGTCAGCTCACCATTCGTATATTCCGTGCGCGTATAGCTGAATTCGCGCCCGTCGATCTTCTCGAAATAGCTGAGGCGAATATCGTTGCTCATATAGCTCTGATCGAGCCCGGTCACGCGCGTGACGACGCGCTGAAGCGAGGTGTAGCCACCGCAACCGGGCCCGCCTCGCCACTCGATCACCATGCGCCCGTCGATACCGGCAATGTCGCTCGCTGCCTCGGTGCGGCCAAGCGTGAGGTCATACACCGCGCGATGCGTCTGCAAAGGCGCCGCGCCTGCGCCGCCGGCAAGAACCAGAAAACCAAGCGGTATCAGCCACTTGTACCCATTCACCGCCACGATATTTCCGCTCCCGCGTCGCCCGCATGCCCTTTCGCAAGCTTATACCATCGGCTAAACCGGAAAAGCGATTGCAACATCCCGGACCGACATGCCCCGCCCCGCCCTCTTCGTCACCCGCAAATTGCCGCCCGATGTGGAGGCCCGCCTTGCCCGCGACTATGAGGCGTCGCTCAACAGCGGTGACGTCCTTCCCTCACGGGACGGCATATTGTCGGGCGCGGCGGGAAAGGACGGCCTGCTCGTCACGGTTACAGACCGGATCGACGCGGATCTCATCCGCGCCCTCCCGCCATCGGTGAAGATCATCGCCACCTTTTCTGTCGGCTATGACCATATCGACATCGCCGCCGCGAAGGCGCGCGGCATCGCCGTCACCAACACGCCGGACGTGCTGACCGATGCAACGGCGGAAATCGCCCTGCTGCTCATGCTCGGTGCCGCCCGCCAGGCAACATCCGCCATCGCCACGCTGCGCAGCGGTCAATGGAAGAACTGGGCGCCCACAGGCATGCTCGGCATGGAACTCACAGGCAAGCGCCTCGGCATCCTCGGCCTTGGCCGCATCGGCCGCGCCACCGCCCATCGTGCCCGCGCCTTCGGCATGGAGGTGCATTATCACAACCGCCGCCGCCTCGACCCGGCGCAGGAGGCAGGCGCCACCTATCATGCGGACATTGAACGCCTGTTCCGCGTCTCGGACGTGCTGTCCCTGCATTGCGCTTCGACGCCCGAGACGCGCCGCATCGTCAACCGGGCCACGATCGCGCTACTGCCGCAAAACGCCATTGTCGTGAATACCGCGCGGGGCGACATTGTCGATGACGAGGCGTTGATCGAGGCGCTCGCCTCCGGCCGCCTTGCCGCCGCCGGCCTCGATGTCTTTGCCAACGAGCCCAATCTCGATCCGCGCTATCTCGATCTGCCCAATGCCTTTCTGTTGCCGCATCTCGGCAGCGCCACGCGCGAGACGCGCAATGCCATGGGCTTCCGTGCGCTCGACAATCTCGACGCCTTCTTTGCAGGCCGCACGCCGCCGGATCTCGTTACCGTATGAAACGCCTGCTCTCACTCCTCATCCTCGCTGTCCTCCTTCTCTCCTGTTCGGAAGAAACAAATCGCCCGTTCCGCGATTGCGCCGGTTGCCCGGAACTCATCCTCCTTGAAGGCGGCAGTTTCATGCGCGGCGCCGAGATGGATGATCCGGCCGCCGATGAAAGCGAGCGCCCCCGCCATGAAGTGACGATCGAAAAGCCCTTCGCCATCGCCACGCGTCACACCACCGTTCAGGACTATGCCGCCTTCACTGCCGCCACCGGCCATGAAACCCGGCCGGGCTGCTACACGCTGACGGATGAAGGCTGGCGCATGGACGGGAGCGCAAGCTGGCGCGCGCCCGGCTTCCCGCAAACGCCGCTCGATCCTGTCGTCTGCGTTTCGTGGCACGATGCGACGGCCTATGCCGCATGGATCTCCGCCCGCAGCGGCAAGGCCTATCGCCTGCCGAGCGAAGCCGAATGGGAGTTTGCCGCTCGCGGCGGCATCGCGGAGGGGAACTTCTGGGGCAGCGACACGCAAATCTGCGCCTGGGCGAACGTGAACGACATCACGGCCAAGAACAAGACGGCCAAGGCCGCCGAGAACTGCACCGATGGCTTTCTCTATACGAGCCCCGTGGACCATTTCCGGCCCAATCCTTTCGGTATCCATAATGCCATTGGCAATGCCTGGGTCTGGCTCGCCGACTGCTGGCAGGGCGGCTACAGCACGTCGCCGCGCGACGGCTCGGCCCATCGCGCGGAAAATTGCGGACGCCGCGTCCTGCGGGGCGGCTCATGGACCGACACGCCCGGCCCTGTCCGCATCGGTGCGCGCGAAAACCGGCCCCCGCAAGGCCGCTACGCCATTGCCGGTTTCCGCCTTGCCCGCGACGCCGATTAGGCAGGCCTTGCCCGGCCAAAACGCCGCGACAGGGTAAATTTTGCCCGGTCCGGCCTGCGGCCAAACTCATCAACCCATTGATTTTGCTGATAGAATTTCGTGGCAAATGGTTTGCAACTCCAATCGCGCTCACACGCCCGCCTGGGGCATGACTGGACCGGAGGTCGCGGCAAAACCGCGAATTGTCGGATGGCCTATTTGAAACGCGCAATCGAGTTGCCGGACCAACCCGGCGGATCGGCGGTCCTGAAGGACAGCGCACTCGCTATCGACCCGCAGACCGAACGCTTCAAGCGCACCATTGATCTCGGCCGCAGCCATGCGAACGAGACGCTGGTCAATCAGGCATTGAGCTTCGCCAAGCAGACCGAAGCGCGGATCGCCGAGCTGAATGCCCGCATCCGCCAGCTCGAAGCACTCACCCAGACCGATGAACTCACCGGTCTGCTCAATCGCCGCGGCTTCGGCGAAATCGTCCGGCGGAATCTTTCAAGCGCCGCGCGCTATGACGAGACCGGCCTCCTCGCCTATATCGATCTCAATAGCTTCAAGGAAGTGAACGACCGTTTCGGTCACAATACCGGCGACGAAGTGCTGCGCGCCGTCGGCGCCTTTCTCGCAAAGAGCATCCGTGCGACCGACTATGCGGCCCGCCTCGGTGGCGATGAATTCGCCATCCTCTTCGTCCGCGCCGAACACAAGCGCGCCCGCGAACGCGCCCGCGAGCTTGTCCGCGGCATTTCGGAACTCAAGGTGGAATGCAATGGCACCGTGATCTCGGTCAGCGCCAGCCTCGGCCTTGCCGCCTATAATGGCGACACTGACGCCGAAAGCCTGATCGAACGTGCCGACCGCGCCATGTATGCCGACAAGCAGCATGGCGGCCGTGCCGCCCGCCTGACGACAAACGGATAACGTCTATTTGACGGCAACGCCCTTCGGCTGCTGCTGCGTGATGCAGTGAATAGAGCCGCCGCCCGCCGCGATTTCGAGCGCGGGCACACTCACGATCTTCCGCCCCGGAAACGCCTCGGCCATGATGCCCGCCGCGCGCCCATCGTTCGGATCGTCATAGGTCGGCATGATGACGGCGCCATTGGCGATATAGGCATTCACATAGGACGTGCAGAGCCTGCGGCCGTCCGGCCGCCGCATCTGCCGTTCGGGCTGCGGCATTTCGATGATCTCGAGCTTTTGTCCGCGCGCATCGCGCGCCGCTTCGAGCCGCTCCCTGTTGTCCTGCATCAGGCGATAATTCAGGTCTGACTTGTCGTCCGGCATGTGGAGCAGCACCCGCCCCTCCCCGGCAAATGACGCGATCATGTCGACATGCCCGCTCGTCTCGTCGTCCTCAAGCCCGCGGTCGAGCCAGATGATCCGGCGCACGCCGAGCATCAACGCAAGATTTTCCTCGATCTGCTGGCGCGTCAGTTCCGGGTTGCGATTGTCGTTGAGCAGACATTCCTCGGTCGTGAGCAGCGTTCCATAGCCATCCACCGAAATCGAACCGCCCTCGAACACCATGTTGCTCTTGTATTTGCGCATGCCGAGATGGTCGAGAATGTGGCCGCCCACCGCCGCGTCGTTTTCATAGCCGTGATAGCTGTTGCCCCAGGCATTGAAGGCCCAATGCGTGCCGGCCACATGCCCCTTGCCGTCGATCACGAAGATCGGTCCCGAATCCCGCGCCCAGCTATCGTCGATCGGTATCGGCACCGGCGTCACGCCGCGCCCGCAGGCGAGCTTCACCTGCGCCTCATCCTCCGGCCGGCAGACCATCGACACCGGCTCGAATTCGGCAATGGTACGCGCCACCTGCGCATAGGCCGCATGGGCCTGCGGCAGCCGCTCCGCCCACACTTCTGCGCGGGACGGCCATTGCATCCAGCAGCGCTCATGCGGCTCCCATTCGGCGGGCATGAAAAATCCGTCATCGGCGGGCATCCGCGCTTCGGGCATCTGGCTGGTCTCCGGGCTTTCGTCTCTGGCGCTTTGACGATAGGTATAACGCACAGGAAATCGCGGCAACTGCGCATGGGGAGAAACACGGAAATGGCCGGAAAAATCGACGCTCGTCTGAAGCAACTCGGTATCGAACTGCCGGCCCCGGCCGGTCCTGCCGGCACCTATGTGCCCTTTGTCGTCACCGGCAATCTCGTCTTCATTTCCGGCCAGGGCCCGATGGGCGCCAAGGGCATCGAATATCAGGGCAAGCTCGGCAAGGACCACGACATCGACGCGGGCAAGGCCGCGGCGCGGCTCACCATGCTGAATGTCCTTGCCCAGTTGAAGGCAGCCTGCGGCGGCGACCTCGACCGGGTAACGCGCTGCGTGAAACTGCTCGGCTTCGTCAATGCGACGCCGGATTTCGACCAGCAGCCCGCCGTCATCAACGGCGCCTCAGACCTGCTGGTCGAAATCTTCGGCGATGCCGGACGCCATGCCCGCTCCGCCGTCGCCGCACCTTCGCTCCCCTTCCAGATCACGGTCGAGATCGAGGCAATTTTCGAGATCGCGTGAGCATCGGGCCTCATCTAGAATTGGCGCATGGGAGACCGCGAAGCAGCCATTGTAAAAGTGATCGACAGCCTCGCCTCTGTCGATGCTGCGGCTTGGGACGCTTGCGCCAATCCGCCGGGCGAACCCTATAACCCCTTCGTCTCCCATGCCTTCCTCCATGCGCTGGAGGAAAGCGGCTCCGCGACGCGGCGCACGGGCTGGCTTGGCCAGCATCTGCTGCTGGAAGATGACGAAGGCCGCCTTGCGGGCTGTATGCCGCTCTATCTGAAAAATCACAGCCGCGGCGAATATGTCTTCGATCACGGCTGGGCGAACGCCCTCGAACATGCGGGCGGCCGCTATTATCCCAAACTGCAATGTTCAGTTCCCTTCACCCCGGCCACCGGCCCGCGCCTCCTCGCGCCGTCCGGGCCGGGCCGCGACGCCGCCGAGGACATGCTGCTCGCTGGCGCCGTCGAGCTTGCGAGGCGTCACAATGTTTCCTCGCTTCACATCACCTTCATGCCGCAGCGCCAATGGGCACGCGCCGCAGACCTTGGCTTCCTGCAGCGAACCGACCAGCAATTCCACTGGTTCAATCGCGGTTACGGTTCCTTTGCCGATTTCCTCGCCGATCTGTCCTCGCGCAAGCGCAAGATGATCCGCAAGGAGCGCGAAAAGGCGCTGGAAAACGGCATTGAAATCCTGCCGGTAACATGCAGCGCCATCACCGAAGACCATTGGGATGCCTTCTACGCCTTCTACATGGACACCGGCTCGCGCAAATGGGGAACGCCCTATCTCACGCGCGAATTTTTCAGCCTGATCGGCGAACGCATGGCCGGCGACATATTGCTCGTCATGGCGCGGCGGAACGGCCGCCTCATTGCCGGTGCGCTGAACTTCATCGGCGGCGACGCGCTTTACGGGCGCAACTGGGGTGCCATCGAGCATCACCCCTTCCTGCATTTCGAATGTTGTTATTACCGGGCAATCGACTTTGCGATCGAGCGCGGCCTCGCCCGTGTCGAGGCGGGTGCGCAGGGCGAGCACAAGCTCGCCCGTGGCTATGTGCCAACCCGCACCCACAGCGCCCATTGGATCGCCAATGCCTCCTTCCGCGAGGCCGTTGCGGAATATCTCGTCCGCGAGCGGCTTTATGTCGACCGTGACATTGCCGCCCTTGGCGAATACGCGCCCTTCCGGCACGATACGCCGAACGATGAACTCCAGGAGGATGATTTCTGACGTGGCCTACGACCAGAACAACATATTTGCGAAAATTCTCCGCAAGGAGGCGCCCTGTTTTCCCGTCTATGAAGACGACATGACGCTCGCCTTCATGGATGTGATGCCGCAAGCCGAGGGACACACACTCGTCATCCCGAAATTTCCGGCGGAAAATCTTTTCGACCTCGATCCGGAATATGCGGGCGCCATGGCAAAGACGACGAAGAAAATCGCCGCCGCCGTGAAGGAAGCCTTCGCCGCGCCCGGCATTCTCATCGCCCAGTTGAACGGCGCCGCCGCCGGCCAGACCGTCTTCCACATTCACACCCATATCATCCCGCGCTCGCAGGGCATTGATCTCAAGCTCCATGCGCGTGAACTGGCAGACTTCGAGGAACTGAAGCGCCACGCGGAACGGATCAGAAAGGCGCTTGGATAAGTCAAGAAAATGGCCGCGCCGGGGGATCGGGGTGCGGCGCCACCGAGGGGAGGACATCATGCGAGGACTGAAACTGGGCGTGGCCGCCGCCGCGCTCGCCCTGATTGCCGTGGGCTGTTCGGAAAACGAGCCCAAATATGAGTTGGAGGCCGTCACCGGCCCATCGCCCTTTCACGGTATTCATGGGATCACCGTCACCGGCGCGGGAAAGCTCCTGGCGGGCAGCGTCGTCGGCAGCACGATTTATGAAGTGAACCGGGAAACCGGCGAAACAAGTGTCTTTGAAGGACCGCCAACAGGCATGGCCGACGATCTCGAGGAAGGGCCGGATGGCACGCTCGCCTGGACGGCCTTTCTCGATGGCAAGGTCTATGCACGCAAGCCCGATGGCACATTGCTGACGCTGGCCGAAGGCTTGCCCGGCATGAACTCTCTCGCATGGACCGATGATGGCCGCCTGTTCGCCACGCAGGTCTTTCTCGGCGATGCGCTTTACGAGCTTGATCCGGGCGGCGTCAATCCGCCCCGCAAGATCATGGAAGGCATGGGCGGTCTCAATGGTTTCGACTTCGGCCCCGATGGAAAGCTCTACGGACCTCTCTGGTTCAAGAAGCAGGCGGCCCGTGTCGATGTGGATGCCGGAACCATTGAAGTCATTGCCGAAGGCTTTGCGACACCCGCCGCCGCCAATTTCAACTCGAAGGGCGAGCTGCATGTGGTCGACACGGAAGCAGGCCATGTCTATCGCGTGAATATCGAAACCGGCGAAAAGACTCTCCTCGCCGAAGTCGAACCCGCGATCGACAATCTCGCCTTCGATGCCGAGGACAATCTCTACATCACCAACATGGCCGACAATGCCGTCATCCATGTGGACACGGCAACTGGCACCTCAAAGACCATCGTTTCCGGTCCGCTCGCCATTGCAGGCGACATCGAGATTTCCGGCGGCGTCATCTACATTGCCGACCTTTTCTCGATCCGCAAATTCGATATCGAAAGCGGACAGGTATCGGAACTGGCCCGCGTCTGGTCCTCCAATATCGACTATCCATTGTCGATTTCCGCGACCGGCGAGCGCATTGCCGTGGCGGCTCTGACTGCGGGTGCCGTCCAGACTTTCGACCAGACATCGGAAAGATCGCTCGATCTCCATCATGGCTTCGTCACCCCGGCTGACGCCGTGGTGCTGGAAGACGGCAGCGTCATCGTCTCGGAATATGCGCGCGGCGCCGTCATGCGCGTCAGCGGCAATGACTGGTCGGAAAGAACGGATATCGTGACAGGCCTTCAGGGGCCTGCCATGTTGAAACTCGATGGCGCAGGCGGCCTTTATGTGAGCGAGAATCTTGCCGGCAAAATCCGCCATATCGATCTTGGCAGCGGCGAAATGAAAACCGTCGCCGAAGGTCTGGAGGCGCCGGAAGGCTTCGACATCGCGCCGGACGGGCGCATCATTGTCGCCGAAGTGGGCGCCAAACGGATCGCCGCCATCGACCCGGCATCGGGCAAGAAGACCGTCATCAAGGACAATCTGCCCATCGGCCTCGCCGCGCCGGAAGCAGCGCCGCCCCTCTTCATTCCGACCGGCGTCGCCATTGCGGAAGACGGCGACATCTTTTTCTCGTCGGATCTGGACGCGCGCATCTACCGCCTGCGAAAGGGCTAGGTCGATCCCCGTTTCAGACGCAGCACCAATGAAAAGGCCGCCACTTGAGAAAGTGGCGGCCGAATTGTTCGGACTTGGCTGATTTGCCTTACTTGCCCATGTGGAAGGCAACGAACTTGTTGCCATCGAGATCGCGGAAATAGGCGCCATAGAAGGTGTCGCCGCGCAGGCCCGGCGCGCCTTCGTCCTTGCCGCCGAGGCTGAGCGCCTTCGCATGCATCTTGTCGACATTCTCGCGCGACCCGGCGGCCAGCGCGACCATCGTGCCATTGCCGAAGGTCGCCTTGTTGCCGTCATGCGGCTTCGTCACCGCAAGCATCGGCCCGCCATTCGACCAGCCGACGAAACGGCCCGGATCCGACATGGCGCGCTTCGCGCCGATCACGCCCAGCAGCTCGTCGTAGAACGCCACCGCCTTGTCGAGATCGTTCGTCCCGACCATCACATATCCGATCATTCGTCTCTCCCTGTTTTTGTTTCACTTGCACAGAAAAAGGACGGTCATCGATGTTTCCATCGTGACCGTCCTCTGTTTCGTCAGGCCCGCCCGATGCAGGCCGGTTTCACTCCACGAGAAGCGGTACCTTCGGCACCGTGCCACCGCCCGAACCGTCCTTCGGCTTGCGGGCGCCCGGCTTCTTGGGCCCGCCGCTGCTCGGACTGCGGGGTTGCGCGGGTTCGATGTCGAAGACGAGCGCATCGTCCTCGACCTTCACCACCACATGCCCGCCCTTGAGCAGCCGGCCGAAGAGCACTTCGTCCGCCAGCGGCTTCTTGATGTTTTCCTGAATGACGCGCGCGAGCGGCCGTGCGCCCATCTGCTCGTCATAGCCGCGCTCGGCAAGCCACTTGTTCGCCTCCGGCGTGAGCTCGATCGTGACGTTGCGGTCCGCAAGCTGCGCCTCGAGCTGAAGCACGAACTTCTCCACCACCTGCGCGATGACTTCCTGCGGCAGATGCCCGAAGGGGATGACCGCATCGAGACGGTTGCGGAATTCCGGCGTGAACAGGCGCTTGATCGCGTCTTCGTCGTCGCCCACCCGCTTCTTCTGCGAGAAGCCGATGGTCGGCTTCGCCATGTCCGCCGCGCCCGCATTCGTCGTCATGATGAGCACGACATTGCGGAAGTCGATCTTCTTGCCGTTATGGTCGGTCAGCTTCCCGTGGTCCATCACCTGCAACAGGATATTGAACAGATCGGGATGCGCCTTCTCGATTTCGTCGAGCAGCAGCACGCAATGCGGATGCTGGTCGACGCCGTCGGTGAGCAAGCCGCCCTGATCGAAGCCGACATAGCCGGGCGGCGCGCCGATGAGCCGCGACACCGTGTGCCGCTCCATATATTCCGACATGTCGAAACGCAGCATCTCGACGCCCAGGATGGAAGCAAGCTGCCGTGCCACTTCCGTTTTGCCGACGCCCGTGGGGCCGGAGAACAGGTAGCAGCCGATCGGCTTTTCGGCCTCGCGCAAGCCCGCCCGCGCGAGCTTGATCGACGCGGCCAGCGCCTCGATCGCCTGATCCTGCCCGAACACGACTCGCTTCAGCTCGGTATCGAGATCCTTCAGCTTCTCCGTGTCGCTCTTCGACACGGATTTCGGCGGAATGCGCGCCATGGTGGAAATGACACTCTCGATCTCCGTGACGCCGATGGTCTTCTTCCGGCGCGATTCCGGCAGCAGCATCTGCGATGCGCCCGCCTCGTCGATCACGTCGATCGCCTTGTCCGGGAGCTTCCTGTCATGCATGTACTTCGCCGACAGCTCCACCGCCGCCTTCACCGCTTCAT
>JAHBYK010000027.1 GCA_019635965.1 Parvibaculum sp.
CTCGCGGAAGGCGGCCGTCTCCGTGAGCTTCACGAGAAGCGGGGAGACGGGCGCGGCCTGCTTGCGATAGACGCCTTTCGGGTGGCCGGTGGTGCCGGAGGTGTACATCATCTGCGAGCCGAGGACGGGATCGGCGATGTCGCCCCCCTCCTCCGCCGCCACGGCGGCATCGTAATCCTCGAAGCCTTCGATGGCGCCGCCGATGGCGAGTTTCGCCAAGAGGCCGGGCGCGAGCTTCGCGGCCTCGACCGAGGAGACGGGGAAACGGGCATCCGAGAGAAAGGCCTTCGCCTCGCAATTATCGACGATATAGCCGACTTCCGAGCCCTTCAGATGCCAGTTGACCGGCGTCATGCGGAAGCCGCCGCGCTGGCAGGCGGCGACGGCCTCGGCAAATTCCGGCCGGTTGGAACACATGAGCGCGACGGCATCGCCCGCCTTGAGGCCGCGGCGGCGCAGCGCGCGCACCAGCGCATTGGCCCGCGCGTTCAGCTCGCCGAATGTCCGATTGCCATGTTCGGAAATGATGGCGGGCCGCGCCGGCGCCTGCGCCGCATGCCAGGCGAGCACCATGCCGGCGGCCGCCGCCTCTTCGCGCGTCCACCCCTTCGCCGCTTCCGCCAGTGCCATGTCGCCCTCCCCCGTTGTTATTGCCGGCTGCCTTGCTGGCGCCTTTTTGTTCGCTACATTCCGCGCATCGACATTGGACAGGCGAGGGCTCCCCAGCGTCAAGCTGGTTTGCGGAGCTTTCATCCGTAAATTGGGGAAATCCGGCATGGCAATGAAGGGATGCGGGCTGGCGGCCTTCGGCCTCGCGGTGGCGCTTTGCGCGGGCGCCCTGCCCGCCCGGGCGCAGGGCGATGCGGGCGGCGACCGCGCCTTCATCACCTTTCAGGTGGAGAACGACCTCTTCGCCAATTTCGCCAATACCGACCGGCACTATACGAACGGGTTGCAGGCGGCCTGGCTGTCGCGGCCGCGCCACGACCTGCCGCAATGGCTTGCCGATTTTTCCTCGCCGCCGATCTATTCGCTGATCTTTCCGACCGGGAATTTCGACCGCAAGAGCCACCGCACCGGCATCGCCATCGGCCATGCGATCTTCACGCCGGACGATACGGCGGCGGCCGCCTATCTGCCGGACGAGCGGCCCTATGCGGCCTGGCTCCACATGACCTTTTCGCTGCAAAGCGTGCGCTCGAGCAGCATCACGGGCGAAGCCTGGCAGGATCAGTGGAAGCTCGATCTCGGCGTTGTCGGCCCGGCGGCGCAGGGCGAATTCGTGCAGAACGAGTGGCACAAGGTGATCGGCGCGAACCAGGCGAATGGCTGGGACAACCAGATCAGGAACGAGCCGGGCGTGAACCTCAGCTTCGAACGGGCCTGGCGCAGCTCCACCATCAATGCCGAACCGCAGCGCGGATTGCAGACGGACTTCATTCCCTACACGATCATGTCGCTCGGCAATGTGCAGACCTATGCGGGGATCGGCGGCACGTTCCGCCTCGGCTTTTCGCTGCCGGACGATTTCGGCCCGACGCGCATCTATCCGGGCGTCGGCGGTTCGGAATGGTTCGAGCCGAAGGCGGCGGGCTGCAACTGCTATCTCTTTGCCGGCGTCGAGGGGCGCGCGATCGCGCGCGACATCTTCCTCGACGGCAACACGTTCCGCGACAGCGCGAGCATCGACAAGAAACACTTTGTCCATGACCTGAAGCTCGGCGCGGTCTTCGTGCTCTGGGATGCGCGCTTCTCCTTCACGCATGTCTTCCGCAGCAAGGAATATGAGGGCCAGCCGAAGGCGGACCAGTTCGGCTCGATCTCGGTGAACTTCGCGCTCTAGGGCGGCCGGAGAAATCATCTTGTCTTTGCGGCGGCGGGCCGCATGATGGGCGCCAGCGCCATCGCAGGGGGACAATATGGCATCGCCGCTCATCGCCGCCGACAACATGTTCGGGCTCATCTTCGTGTTTCTCGGCCTTGCCGCCTTCGGCTTCTGGTCGGAACGGACGAAGCTCGGGCAATGGCTTTCGGGCGTGGTGCTGACGATCCTCGCCGGTACGGCGCTTGCCAATCTGCGCATCGTGCCTTTCACCTCGCCCTTCCACGACATGGTGTGGGTCTATGCGGTGAGCCTTGCCATTCCGCTGCTGCTGTTCCATGCCGATCTCAGAAAGCTCGTGAGCGAGGCGGGGATGATGCTGATCGCCTTTGCGATTGCCGTTCTCGGCACGGTGGCGGGCGTGCTGGCGGGCTTTTACCTCATCGATCTCGGGCCGGATGCGAACCGCATCGTCGCAACGCTCGGCGCAAGCTGGATCGGCGGGTCGATGAACTTCGCCGCCGTGGCCCAGACGCTCGGCCTCAACGAGAACGGATCGCTGATCGCCACCATGGCGGCAACGGATGCCGTCGTCATGGTGATCTTCATGGCGGCGATCCTGCTGATGGCGGGTTCGCGCGCGCTTCTCCGCTTCATCCCGTCGAAGATCATCGAGGCGGGGGACGATGGCATCGCGCACAAGGAAGAAGAAAAGCCGGTGCTCGACATGGGCGCGCTCGCCATGCTGCTTTTCCTTGCCGCCGCTTGCGCCTTTGGCGGGCGGCTGATCGGGCAGGCGCTCGGGATGCCCGGCTATTCGGTGCTGTTCATCACGCTGCTCGCGCTTGCGCTCGCCAATCTCTTTCCGGCCTATCTTGCGAAACTGCGCGGCGGTTTCGATCTCGGCATGTTCTTCATGTATGTCTTTTTCGGCGTGATCGGCGCGGGCGCCGATGTCGTGCTGATGGTGCAGACGGCAATGCCGATCTTCTTCTTCGTCGTGGTGATGGCGGCAGTGCATCTTCTCGTCGTGCTCGCGGGCGCCAGGATTTTCCGCATCGACCTTGCGGAAGCCCTCATCGCCTCGAACGCGGTGGCGGTCGGCCCGGCGACGGCGGCAGCAATGGCGGCCAGCATGAGATGGCGGCTTCTCGTCACGCCGGGCATCCTGCTTGGCGTGTTCGGCTATGCGGTGGCGAATTTCATCGGCGTGGGACTTGCGGGGCTGCTCGGATAGGCCTGTTTGCTCCCCTACCCGCGACCCGCTAGAACAATCGCAAATGACATTCCATTTCCGGGAGGAAGCCCCATGTCCGAGCCTGTGATCCTTGTCGAGAAGTCGGGCGCCATTGCGACCGTGACGCTCAATCGCCCCGGCGCCATGAACGCGCTGTCGCGCGAGTTGCGCAATGCCATTGCCGAGACATTCGAGGCGCTGGAGGCGGACAAGGATATTCGCGTGGCGATCCTGACCGGCGCGGGCAAGGCCTTCTGCGCCGGGCTCGACCTCAAGGAACTCGGCTCCGACACGGGCGGCATCAACGCGACGATCGGCGACAAGGACCCGGTGACCTCGATCGGGCAATTCTCCGGCCCCGTGATCGGCGCGATCAACGGCGTGGCGATCACCGGCGGTTTCGAACTCGCGATTGCCTGCGACGTGCTGATCTGTTCGGAGAATGCGCGCTTTGCCGACACTCATGCGCGCGTCGGCATCCTGCCGGGCTGGGGCCTCAGCCAGAAGCTCTCGCGCGCCATCGGCATCTACCGCGCCAAGGAACTCTCGCTGACCGGCAATTTCCTGAGCGCACAGCAGGCCAATGACTGGGGCCTCGTCAACCGCGTGGTGCCGGCGGACGACCTGCTGCCTGCTTGCCGCAAGCTCGCCGAGGACATGCTCTCGGTCGTGCCGGAATGCCTGCCCGCCTACAAGAAGCTGATCGATGACGGCTTCGCCGAAGATTTCGGCAGCGCGCTCAAGACCGAGCGCCGCGTCTCGAGCGCCGCCAACAAGGCGGTGACGCCGGACGCGGTGGCCGAACGCCGCAAGGGCATTCAGGAGCGCGGCAAGCAGCAGGCAGGAGACTAACAAATGGAAGGGAGCGAAAGCTACAAGCGGATTGTTGAGGCCGCTCAAAAATACTTGCAAGAAAATGGTCACACCAACTCCGACAAATCGATAAGTGGCGTGGATTTAGCTACAGCACTTAAGATGAAGATTGAATCTGGCGAACTGCAGATCAAGATTAGTGAAAGCACGATCTACCAATACGTCAGCAAAGCAGCCAATGACGACTCGTCCGAGATTGTTAGCGGCGGCGCTTGGCGCGGATACTGGCTACAAGAGCAGATAGCGCAATCTCAAATAAACGCTGAACCCGAAGAGAAAGTATCCACCGGGCAGGATGAAGAGCTGAGCTTTAAAGAGAGCGATCTTTATCCACTCGTCGAATTTTGGATGTCAACAAAGTATGACACATCACAAAATGTTTCGGCACTGAAGGGCGGGGGTAAATGGGGAAATCCAGACGTCATCGGTATAAGTCGGATAGAGGTTCTCGGGTCGGTTGAAATTGAAATCGGTAGCTGCGAGGTCAAACTCTCTCACGACAGTTGGGAGATGTACGTTTTTGAGGCGGTATCGCACAAGCGATTCTCAAATCGTTCATGGTACTGCTATCGGACAAAATTACATCAACCCCCCCCGAAGGGCATGGATGTCTATGCAGAGCGTTTCAATGTCGGGATTTTGCAGATAGTTCTGAGCGACGATCAGTTGGCTCAATTAAAACAGAAAGGAGAGGCATTTCGCTTTGTTGACAGTGTTAGAGAGATAATCCCCGCTCCTTACGAACCTACAAGTTTGGCGGCAAAGAAGAGTTTTGTTGATAGGGTGGGCTTTACGCTGAAAATTGAAAAGCCTGAGTAGCGGGCAAGCCCTTCGAAATACTTGGTTTTGTCGACACAAATTGCCGTCGACACCTATTTTCGCGGCGCCACTTCATGTCTGCCCCCTTTTTCCGCTATCCTTTTCCCAAAGCCATTCAGAGCATCCGGGAGGGAAAGCCATGAGCCATGACATCGTGATCCGCGGCGGGACCGTGTTCGACGGGACGGGGGCCGCCGGGCGAGAGGCGGATGTCGCCATCGCAGGCGGGCGCATCGTGGAAGTCGGCAAGGTGGCGGGCGCCGGGCGCGAAGAGATCGACGCGAAGGGCCAGATCGTGACGCCGGGCTTCGTCGACGTGCATACGCATTACGATGGCCAGGTGACCTGGGACCCCTATCTCCAGCCCTCGACTTTCCACGGCGTGACCACCGCGATCATGGGGAATTGCGGCGTGGGCTTTGCGCCATGCAAGCCGGAACAGCGCGAATGGCTGCTCGGCCTGATGGAAGGCGTGGAAGATATTCGGGTACGGCGCTTGCCGAGGCATCAAGTGGAGCTGGGAGAGCTTCGCCGAATAGCATGGATGCGGTGGAAGCATCGCCGCTGGCACTCGATGTCGGCCTGGGTGCCTCATGCCGCCGTGCGCGCCTATGTGATGGGCGAGCGGGCGTAGAAGCGCTCGGAGCGGCGACGGAGGCCGGAAACGGCGGAAATGGCGAAGCTCGTGGTCGAGCGCTGGAGAAGCCGGCGCGCTCGGCTTTCCACCTCGCGTACGGTGAAGCACAAGGATGTGAAGGGCGGCTCCGCCGACGCTCAAGGCCGAAGCAATGGAACTGCACGGCATTGCCGCGCGCCATGGGCTGGTAAACGAGGCGTGCTGCAGCTCATCGCCGATTTCAAGCAGACGGATGAGGAATTCGCGGTACTGCGCGGCATGGTGGAGCTTTCCGGGCGGCCCATGTCCATCACCATCGAACAGGACGACCGCTGGCCGACCGTCTGGAAGCGCGTGCTCGACAATATCGCGGCGGCCAATGCCGACGGGCTGCCGATCCGCGGGCAAGTGCCGCCGCGCGCGACGGGGCTGCTGCTCGGGCTCACGGCGTCGCTCAATCCGTTCATCATGCACCAGACCTTCCGCCAGATCTGGGGGGCGCCGCTCGAGCAGCAGATGAAGGCGCTGCGCGACCCCGCGTTCCGCGCGAAGCTGCTCGCCGAAGAGCCTGCCTATCCGGCCGGCGAAATCATCGAGATGCTCTGCATCGCCTATCACAAGATGTTTTCGCTGGGCGAGCGGCCGAACTACGAGCCGACGCCGGAAGAAAGCGCGAAGGCGGTGGCGGAGCGCACCGGCAAGCATCCGCGCGAGGTGGTCCTCGACTGGATGATGGAGCGCGACGGCAAGGCGCTGATCTATTTCCCGCTGATGAACTATCACTGCGGCAGCCTTGCCGATGTCGAGACCATGCTGACCCATCCGAACACGGCCTTCGGGCTTTCGGATGGCGGGGCGCATTGCGGCATCATCTGCGATGCGAGCTTCCCGACGACGCTGCTGACGCATTGGGGCCGCGACCGGACGCGGGGGCGCAAGCTGCCGCTCGAATGGCTCGTCCACGGGCTGACGGCGCGGAACGCGGCGCTGGTCGGGCTTCAGGACCGGGGCGTGATCGCGCCCGGCATGAAGGCCGATGTGAACGTGATCGACTTCGACCACCTGACGCTCTATTCGCCCCATATCGTCAACGACCTGCCTGCGGGCGGCAAGCGGCTGATCCAGAAGACGGATGGCTATACGGCGAGCATCGTTTCGGGCGCCGTCGCCTTCCGCAATGGCGAGCCGACGGGTACGCTCAACGGGCGGCTGGTGCGCGGGGCGCAGAAGCGGCCCGAAGGCGCGCGGATTCCCGCCGCGGCCGATTGAGGACAGGCTCCCCCGCGAGATGATTTATTTTGCGGGGGGCGCCCGCCTTCCCGAACATTGCCCTAATTTGGTCATTGTGCGAGACCAGAAGGGCAGCGTTCCGGCGGATCCTTGCCCGATGCGGAACAAGGCGGGGCTGGGCCGCCTGCAGGGCGCACAGGCGCGCCTCATTCCCAGTTTCTTCCCGACGGACCGTTAAATGGACAATAGCGAGAGCCCGACCCCCGAAACCGAGACACAGGGTTCCGAGGCGAAGACGAATCCGCGCTCGTGGCGCAATTCCGTCTTTGTGCGGCAGGCGATCTTCCTCTTCATCGTGCTGCCGCTCGTCATCGCGGCCAATCTGGCGGTCTGGGCGGCGCTGAACCGGCCTTACGAACCGGAAGCCTGGACGGGTGAAATCGTCGGCCTGAGCTACAGCCCCTACCGGCAGGGGCAAGACCCGCGCATGAACCGGCACCCCTCCGCCGAGCAGATCGAGGAGGACATGAAGCTCCTCTCCGGCACGGTGCAGGCGATCCGCACCTACAGCATGGTCTATGGCCAGCAGAAGATTCCCGAACTCGCCGCGAAATACGGGCTCTCCGTGGCGGCGGGCGCCTGGATCGGCCCCAATCTCGAACGCAACGAGGTGGAACTGGAGCGGCTCATCGAGGTGGCGCCGCGGCGCAATGTTGTGCGCGTGCTGGTCGGCAACGAGACGCTGCTGCGCAACGACATGCCGGTGGAGGATCTCATCTCCTATATCCGCCGCGCCAAGGCGAAGATCTGGAAGCCGGTTTCGACGGCGGAGCCGCCGCATATCTGGCTCAACAATCCCCAGCTCGTGAAGGAGGTGGACTATATCGCCGTCCACCTGCTGCCCTATTGGGAAGGCATTCCGATCAACGAGGCGGTGAACGCCGTGTTCGAGCGGCTCGGCGAACTGGAGGCGGCCTATCCCGGCAAGCCCATCGTCGTGACCGAAGTGGGCTGGCCGAGCCGCGGCAAGGTGATCCCGCGCAGGCCCTATCCCGGCATTCCCGAAGCCGAACTGCGGACGGAAGCCGTCGCCTCGCTCGTCAATCAGGCGACCTTCATGCGCGGCTTCCTGAACCGCGCCAAGGCGGAAGACCTGACCTATTATGTGATGGAAGCCTTCGACCAGCCGTGGAAGGCCTCCGAGGAAGGCGCGGCGGGCGCCTTCTGGGGCCTCTACAACGCGGACCGGCAGCCGAAATTCCCGATGGCGGGCAGCATCAACGAGGCGCCGGAATGGCGCTTCTGGGCCTCGCTCGCGGCAGGCCTCGCGCTGGTGCCGGCGATGCTTTTCATGCTGCGCCAGCGCCATGTCAGGCCGATGGGCGTCATCATCTTCGCGGTGCTGACGCAGATCGCGGGTTCCGCCATCGCCTGGGCGGGGCTGTCGGTGACGGGGCTCTATTTCACCTGGGTCGGCATCACGGTCTGGAGTTTCCTGTTCTTCGCGCAGGGGCTGCTGCTCATCGTGCTGCTCGCCGAAGCGGTGGAATTCGTCGAGGTGATATGGACGCGGCGCGGCGCGCGGCATTTCGAGCCGTTCGACGACAAGGCGGCGATGCCCATGCGCAAGGTCTCGATCCATGTGCCGATCCACAACGAGCCGCCGGAGATGGTGCGCGAAACGCTGGAGGCGCTGGCACGGCTCGACTACGAGAATTACGAGGTTCTCGTTCTCGACAACAACACGACGGACCCCAATGTCTGGGAGCCGGTGCGCGATGCCTGTGCGCGGCTCGGACCGAAATTCCGCTTCTTCCATCTCGAGAACTGGCCGGGCTTCAAGGCGGGCGCGCTGAATTTCGGTCTCGAGAAAACGGCGGAGGATGCCGAGATCATCGCCGTGATCGACAGCGACTATCAGGTGGCGCCGAACTGGCTGCGCACGCTCATTCCCTATTTCGACAAGGACGATGTCGGCTTCGTGCAGGCGCCGCAGGACTACCGCGACCGGCACGAGAGCATGTTCAAGAACATGACCTATTGGGAATATGCCGGCTTCTTCCATATCGGCATGGTGCAGCGAAACAATTTCAACGCCGTCATCCAGCACGGCACCATGACGATGGTGCGCAAGACGGCGCTGAAGCGCGTGGGCGGCTGGGCGGAGTGGTGCATCTGCGAGGATGCGGAACTCGGCATCAAGCTCTATCGCGCGGGCTATGACAGCGTTTATGTGAACCACTCCTTCGGGCGCGGGCTGACGCCGGACACGCTGTCGGGCTATATCAGCCAGCGCTTCCGCTGGGCCTATGGCGCGGTGCAGATCGTCAAGCATCACTGGGATGCGCTGGCGCCCTGGGCCTCGTCGAAGCGCGGTCTTTCGGGCGCGCAACGCTATTACTTCCTTGCCGGATGGCTGCCCTGGTTCGCGGACGGCTTGGCGCTTCTCTTCACCACGGCAAGCATCGTGCTGTCCGCCTGGGCGCTTTATCAGCCCCATGCGGTGGCGCTGCCCGTTGCCGCCTTCCTCATTCCGACGATCGGCAGCTTCGCCTTCAAGTTCATCCGCTCGCTCTGGCTCTATGCCGTGCGCGTGAAGGATTGCAGCTTCATCGAGAGCCTTGGCGCGGGCGTGGCCGCGCTCGCGCTCACGCATACCGTGGCGAAGGCGATGCTCAATGGCATGATAACGACGAGCAAGCCCTTCATCCGCACGCCGAAATGCGAGGACAAGCCGCCGCTTGCGGCCGCCTTCATCCAGGTGCGCGAGGAGACGGTGATGCTGGTGCTGCTCTGGGGCCTCACGGCCGGCTTCCTGATGAGCCCGGATTTCGCCGACAGCCATTCGCGGCTCTGGGTCGGCGTGCTGCTGGTGCAGTCGGTGCCCTATGCTTCGGCGGTGCTGCTCTCGTTCATCAACGTGCTGCCGTCGCTCTTCCGGCGCGACCGGAAGGACGAGCCGGCGGGCGCACTTTCGCCCGCCGACTAGGCCGCGTCAGAACCAGAAGCGGATGCCGAGGCGCAGCGCCGTTTCTTCGACGCCTTCGCCGGCGGCCCGCGCCCGCGATGCCGTTTCGCCCAGCGCGCGCTCCCATGTGAGCGCGGCATAGGGTGCGAATTTTCGCGTAATCTCGTAGCGGAGCTTCATCCCGAGTTCCACATCGGAGAAGCCGGCGCCGATGCCCCGCTCAGGCATGTCATTCGCATAGACATTCAGCTCCACATGCGGCTCGGCGATGAATTTCTGCGTGAGGGGAATGTCGAGCGACTGCTTGAGGCGCAGCGCGGCATCGCCATCCGTGGAGAGGAAGGCGGTCGCATCCGTTTCGAAGAAATAGGGCGCGAGGCCGGTGACACCGGCGGCGGCCCATGTCTTGCCGTCAGGCTCCGGATCCTGGCGGACACCGACAAGCACATCCCAGAAAGGATGCACATTCCGGCCATAGAGAAGTTGCAGCTCGGCGCTCGCCACCTCGCTGTCCGCGACCTTGCCGGAAGAACGAAGCCAGACACGCTCCACATCGCCGCCGATCCAGCCATCGACATGCCAGCGCCACTGGCCGCCATCGCGCGCGGCATAGTCAAGCTCGGTCACGATCTTGCGGAAGATGTCCGTGCCGTGATCCATCGCCACCGTGCCGGGTTCGGCGCGGGCGGCGGCAAGCGAGACGGCGAGCAGAGGAACGGAAAGAAGAACCGCGCCCTTCATCAGATGCCTCCATGCGCGGCATGGCCGCCATGATGGGCGGCGGCGCCTTCATGCGAAACGGCGAGCGGCAGGATGGCACCATCAGGCGTGATGCCGCCCTGTGCCGTTTCCGGCGGCTCGACGATGAAGCCGGTCATCATGCCGGAGACCATGTGGTAGAGGAGATGGCAGTGGAGCGGCCATGCCCCGACCTCGCGCGCGGTGAGGATTACCGAGACGGATTTTCCGGGAGGCACGATCACCGTGTCCTTCAATGGGCGATAGGCGCCCGCGCCATTTTCCAGCTCGAAGAACATGCCATGCAGGTGCATCGGATGCGCCATCATGGTTTCGTTCACGAAGTTGATGCGCACGCGCTCGCCATAGCGCACGCGGATGGGCGATGCCTCCTGAAAGCGGCGGTCGTTCAGCGACCATAGATAACGCTCCATGTTGCCGGTGAGACGAAGCTCCACCGTCCGGTCCGGCGCGCGATTGTCTGCGTTGGCGTGGTGGCGGCGGAGATCCTCATAGGCCAGCACCTTGGCGTCCGGCGGAAAGCCGGATGCCCAGCCGACGGGACGGGCCTCCCCTTCCGGCGCGGCGGCGGCTTTCATGCCGTCCGGCATGTTGTGGCTGCCATGTCCTTCATGTCCCCTGTGCTCTTGCGGAGCATGGTTCCGATGCTCGCCGGGGCCATGGTCCATCCGATGATCCTCATGGCCCTTCATCTGGTGGCCGTCGTGATTCATCATGTCGTGGCCATCGTGATTCATCATCTGATGGTCACCGTGATTCATCATGTCGTGGCCGTCGTGATTCATCATCTGATGGTGATCGTGATTCATCTGAGCGCCATCATGGCCGCCATGCGTCATGCCCATATCGGCCATGCTGAGCAGGGCGCGGGGGCGGCGCGGCGGTATGGCCGCTTCCATGCCGGGGGCCGTTGCGAGCGTTGCGCGCGCATAGCCGGTGCGGTCGACCGGTTCCGCAAAGACAGTCAGCGGATTTCCGCCTGCCGGTTCAACAATCACGTCATAACGCTCGGCAACACCGATGCGCAGCTCATCGACGGTGACGGGATGGACGTCGTTTCCATCCGATGCGACGACTTTCATCTTCGCGCCCGGAATCCGTACGTCGAAGATCGTCATGGCCGAGCCGTTGATGAGGCGGAGCCTGACCTTTTCACCTGCCGAATAGAGGAATGTCTCGTTCTCGTCCGGCGTCTTGCCGTTCACCAGGAATGAATAGCCGGTGACATCGGCAAGGTCAGTCGGGTCCATTCGCATTGCGCCCCAATCTGCGCGGTCGCGCCATGCGGCGCCAAGACCATCGCGGCGGGCATCCCGAAGGAAATCGCCAAGCGTGCGCTTTCTGTAATTGTAGTAGCCGGGATCGGCTTTCAGGTTATGCAGCACCCGGTCAGAATTCTCCGGCGTGATGTCGCTCAGCAGCACGACATAATCGCGATCCGAGGCAATGGATGGCGGCGCGGCGGGATCAATGACGATGGCGCCGAGGACGCTCTGGTCCTGCGTGCCGGAATGGCTGTGATACCAGTAGGTGCCGCTCTGCCTGATGTTGAAGGTGTAGGTATAGGAAGTGCCGGGCGCGATGCCCATGAAGCCGTTGAAGCCGGGCGAGCCATCCATGACGCCGGGCAGAAGCAGGCCATGCCAATGCACCGAGGTCGGCTCGCGGGTTTCATTTGTGACGGTGATCGTTGCCTGCTCGCCTTCCCGGAACCGGAGAACGGGGCCGGGTATGCTGCCATTGATCGTCATCTTCTCGACGGTGCGGCCATCGACTTCAACAGATGCAGTCGAGACGGTGAGGCGGTATTCGCCCGCATTGGCGGGAACGGCCGCCATGACAGCGGCGAGCAGCGCGCCTGTGGCGGCGAAACAGGTTCGTGCGGAAATCATGTCTCTCTCCTCATTGCCGGAATGAAGGCGCGCAAAGGCGCCGCGCATCGCGGGGAGAGAGGTCTAGATCAACAGACGCGCGGAGCGGCCGTGAATGGCATCGTAGGATGAGGTGACATGCGATTGCCGCTTCGGCGGACTGCCCTGCCGGGGCGGCTGCAAAGACCAGCCTTCCGCCGCCGCAAATTCAGCGGTGACAGCAAGCGCCGGTGCCGGCATTTCATCGCGCGGCTTGGCAACGGCCGTCTGCATCTCATCCGCCAGCGCCTTGCAGGCGCATATGGCCTGACCGGCGTGGCAGGGCTGCGCCGGCGCCTCATGTGCCGCGTGATGCGCGTGTTCCGCATGTTGCTGATGCGCGGGGGCCGCTGCCTCATGTGCCGTGGCGTGACCCGCACAGGGGACCGTGCCCGCAAGAAGGAGGCTTGCGAGATAGAGAACCGGGAGCTGTAGCCTGAACCAGCGCATGAACGGAATATGGACCTTCCAGCGGGTGGAAGGTCAAGATCTCATCCCTTGCGGCGGACGGCGGGGGAAATGCCGGTCGGGTCGATCAACATGCCGTGGACCTGCATGTTGTGGCTATGGGCAAGCTGGTGAAGGGCGAAGGCGGTCTGCATGGCCGAATTGCGGCCCTGCGCATCCTGGGCGGCATTCACCGCTTCCTTGGCGAGCTTGAGGGCGAAGAGCGGCTTTTCCGCGATCTTCTTCGCCAGGGCGAGCGTGAATCCGGCAAGCGCCCCGTTCGGCACGACATGGTTCACCATGCCGAGCTTTTCCGCATCGGCGGCGGTGAGCCAGTCGGCGGTGAAGAGAAGTTCCTTCGCCTTGCGGATGCCGAGCTCCCAGGGATGGTTGAAAAATTCCGCGCCGCCGACACCCATCGCCACCGTGTTGTCGAGGAACATCGCATCCTCGGCAGCCACGATGATGTCGCAGGGCCAGACGAGCATCAGCCCGCCCGCGATGCACTTGCCCTGCACTTCGGCGATGGTGGGTTTCGGGATGTTGCGCCAGCGCTCGCTGAAGCCGATATAGATTTCCTTTTCGCGCGCCATCTGCGCTTCGGCGCCCGCACATTCGAAACCGCACCATGTGCCGACGGTGCGGTAATCCTTCATGGCGGCATGTGCATCGCGCTCGCGCAGATCATGACCGGATGAAAAATGCGGACCGTTCGCGGCGAGGATGATGACCTTCACATCATTGTCCTGCGCGGCCTTGTCGAAGGCGCCGTTCAGCTCGTAGAGGAGCTTCGTGTCCTGCGCATTGCGCGTGTCAGGCCGGTTGAGAACGATGCGCGCAACATGCGGCGCGGGATTTTCATAAAGCAGCGTGTCGAAGCCTGTCATCGTTTTCTCCCTCGGAACGGAAAATCCCCGGCCCCGGACCCGGAGCCGGGGAAAGCCATCAAAGCGGGCCGCCGCCGTCGATGTTGATCTTCTGGCCGTTGGCGTAGGGGTTCGCATCCGACACGAGATAGACGACGGCTGCCGCAACCTCTTCCGGCTCGCAGACATGGCCAAAGGGCTGGCGGGAATCGAGTTCGTGAATATCCATGCCCTTCTTGCCGGCGCGGGCGGCGGCGAGGCGCGAGCCCATATCGGTTGCCGTCAGGCCCGGCGCGACGATATTCGTGCGGATACCGTATTGCCGCTCTTCCTTGGCGAGCGTCAGCGCGAGGGCTTCGGCGGCCGCCTTGCCCATATTGTAGGGCCCGCCATTGGCCGACATGGAAAGCGTCGCCACCGACGAAATGATGATGATGTCGCCGCGCTTCTCCTTGCGCATATGCGGCAGGACGAGCTTCGACATGAAATGCGGCGCCATGGCATGAACGCGCAGCACGCGCTCAAGCTCCAGCGGATCGGTGTCCGCCACCGTCTGGCCGCGCGAGGCGATGCCTGCATTGTTGACGAGGATGCCGATGGAGCCGAAATCCTTCAGCACATCCGCGACCATCTTCTGGTCTTCCTCGAAATTCTCGACAGACGCCGAATAGGCGCGCGCCTTGCGGCCGAGCTTTTCGATCGCGGCGACAGTTTCCTGTGCGGCTTCCTCGTCGCGGCGGTAATTGACCGCGACATCGGCGCCCGCTTCGGCGAGCGCGAGCGCAATGGCGCGGCCGATGCCGCGGCTTGCGCCGGTGACGAGGGCCACGCGGCCTTCAAGCGAAATCTTCATGGGACGTCTCCTCAATGTTTCTTATGGCAGCGAGCATAAAGAAGCCGTCCGGGATTTCCATGCCCGGACGGCTTTTTCAGTTCCGGCCGCGCTGACGCTGCGGCAGATCGCGGCCAGATCAGGCCGCGTCCTTCGAATACTTCTTCATGTCCTCGCGCAGCACGGTTTTCAGGATCTTGCCGTTCGGATTGCGCGGCAGCGGCTCGTGGCGAAGCTCGATCTTGACCGGCACCTTGAAGGCGGCGAGCAGCTTGCCGACATGGGCCTTCAGCTCCTCCTCCGTTACCTGCTTGCCGGGCGCGACCTGCACGACGGCGCCGACTTCCTCGCCCAGCACCTTGTGCGGAATGGCGACGACGGCGGCGTCCATCACGGCGGGATGCGCGTAGAGCGCGTCTTCCACCTCGACGCAATAGATGTTCTCGCCGCCGCGGATCAGCATGTCCTTGGCGCGGTCGAGAATATAGACGAAGCCTTCCTCATCCATGCGCACGAGGTCGCCGGAATGGAACCAGCCGCCTTCGGTGATGGCGGCGGCGGTTGCTTCCGGCTTGTTCCAGTAGCCCTTCACGACATTCGGGCCCCGGATCCACAGCTCGCCCACCTGACCGCGCGGCAGCTCGTTGCCCTTCTCGTCCACAACCTTGATGTCGCAGACGGGCACGGCGACGCCGGCGCTGTCGGGCTTTGCAATGTAGTCCTCGGCGAGATTCTGCGTTGTGATGGCCGAGGTTTCCGTGAGGCCGTAGCCGTTCGAGGGCTGGCACTTCGGAAACTGCTTCTTGATGCGGGCGACGAGATCGGGCGCAGACGGCGCACCGCCATAGCCGATCGACTCGACGCTCGATGTGTCGCGCTTGGCAAAGTCGGGCGATTCCAGCACCTGCCAGACCATGGCCGGCACGCCGCCGAAGCTCGTCACCCGTTCGCGCTCGATCAGCTCCAGCGCCTGTTCGGGATTCCATTTGTGGATGATGACGAGCTTGCCGCCGCTCGCATAGGTGCCGACGAGGATCGAGTGGCAGCCCGTCGCGTGGAACAGCGGCACGGACAGAAGCGTCACGCGCTGCGGCGCATTGGGATCGGGCGCGGGCGGCATTTCGCCCCGGCGCAGGAAGGAGCGCGCACCGCCGAGCAGTGCGTTCATGAGGTTGGTGCAGATGTTGCGCTGCGTGCCGAGCGCGCCCTTCGGCTTGCCCGTGGTGCCCGAGGTATAGAAGATCGTCGCATCGTCTTCGGGCAGGAGACCCGGATCGGGCAGCGCGTCCGCCGGGAGATTTGCATAATCGGCGGGCTTGCCGACCAGCGCCTCGAAAGACTCGGCGACGCCGAGTTCGGCCTGGGGCGTGCGCACGGCAATGAGGCCATCAAGCCCCAGCGCCTTCAGATGCGGGCGGATACGGTCGAGGCGCTCATGATCGACGATGACGACCTTCGAGCCCGAATCCGTGATGCCATATTCGAGTTCGGGGCCCGTACCCCAGGCATTGAGCGGCACGATGACGCCGCCGATGGCGGCGATCGCCCAGAAGGTGATCGACCATTCGGGGAAGTTGCGCATGATGAGGGCGACGCGGTCGCCCTTCTTCACGCCGTATTTCTCCTTCAGGACGCGGCCGAAGGCGGTGGCGGCGCGATAATGGTTTTCGTAAGTGAGGCGCTCGCCCTCATAGACGATGAATTCCTTCGACCCGTGAGCGCGGCCCGCATCGAAGATGGCGCGCAGCGAGGGCGGCGTGCCCTTGTAGGTGCGGATGGGAACGCCGCGGATATTCACCGTTTCCATCTCGAAGGGCGTGCCCGGCGCGGTGAGGAAGGCATGGGCCTCCTCAATGGTCATGGCAGGCCATTTGCTGGCGTTCTCGGCCATTTCTCGTCTCCCTGAATGTCGTTATGGACGGCATTTGCCGTCGCGTTTTCCGACACATACCGCTTTTGACGGCGGACGGGAAGCGGGCGCCTCAGAGACCGAATTTCCTGAGCAGCCCCGTCTCTTCCTCGATGCAGGCGGCGAAGGAGGGCCGGGCGTGGATTGCCGCGAGATAGCGGGAGAGATTGGGATAAGCCTTTGCGTCCGGCCGGTAGCCCGCATGGGCGAGGTTCACGAAATGGGTGGCGACCGAGATGTCCGCAATCGAGAAGGCGTGGCCGGCGAGATAGTCCTTCGTGCCGATTTCCTTGTCGAGCCAGGCGAAATTGCCGGGTAGCTTTTCGGTGAAGGTCTTGTCGGCAGTAGCCTTGTCGGCCTCCTTGCCCATCAGCCGGTTCACGACCATGGGGCGGAAGATGCCCATGCCGACGGCGCCGGCGAGATCGGAATCGGCATATTCCTCGTACCAGAGCGCCTTGCCATGGGCGAAGGCTTCCGCCGGATAAAGCGCGGGCGAGGGAAACTTCTTCTCCAGATAGCCGCAGATGGCGGAGGAATCCGGCAGCGTCGCATCCGGGCCGACGCTCTCGTCGCGCAGCACGGGGATGCGCTTCAGGGGCGAGATTTCGACGAACCAGTCCGGCGCGGGAAAGATGTTGACCTGCTCGAGCTTGTAGGCCTCGCCCTTCTCGGCGAGGAATACGCGCACCTTGCGCACGAAGGGGGACAGGCTTGCACCATAGATCGTGAGCGACATCTTCGTTTCCTTCCAGCGGCACCGGTTCCGTTTCGGAACGCATTTCGATGGCGCAAGAAAACACCGCCGCCCGCGCCGGGGCAAGGGCGAAAGGAAGGGCAGAATAACGAGGGAAAAATGGTACAGGCGCCCCGGATCGAACGGGGGACCTCCAGATCCACAATCTGGCGCTCTAACCAGCTGAGCTACGCCTGCACGGGGTCCGCGGCGGCCAAAGCCGACCGCGATGCGCCGGAACCTAGTGCAGCGCCGGACGAATGACAAGCCCGCGAAAGCGCCCCCGGCAAAAATCCCGGAGGCGGCCAAATCCGCGTTACATCAAGACGTTAGCCACGAAGATCGAGACCACGCCGAAGGGCGCGATGTAGCGCAGCGCAAAGTGCCAGAGCCGGAACCAGGGCTTATCCCCGGCATGAAGCGCCTCGGCGACCTGGGGCCCAGACAGCACCCAGCCCGCAAAGAGCGCGATCATGAGGCCGACCGTCGGCATGATGAGATTTGCGGTGGTGAAATCGAGCACGTCGAAGAGCGTCATCTTCTCCATGAAGCCGAAGCGGGCCATGGGGTGAAAATCCGACCAGAGATTGAAGGAGAGGACGGTGCCAAGCCCCGCGACCCAGGCGAGCGCGCCGATGATGAGGGCCAGCCATTTGCGCGAGATGTTCACCCCTTCCTCGACCCAGGCGACGATCGGCTCCAGCAGCGAGATGGCCGAGGTGACGGCCGCGACCGAAAGCAGCACGAAGAACGCGCCGCCGATCAATATGCCGCTGCCGATGGTGCCGAAGGCGATGGGCAGCGTGATGAAGGTGAGGCCGGGGCCCGACGACGGCTCGAGCCCGTAGGAAAAGACGAGCGGGAAGATGGCAACGCCCGCAAGCAGCGCCACCACCGTGTCGAGCACGGCAATGAAAACGGCGGACTGGCCGATGGAAACATCCTCATCGAGATAGGCGCCATAGGTCATCATGGCGCCGAGCGCGATCGAGACGGAGAAGAAGCCCTGCCCGATGGCGGCGAGAACCGTGTCCGGCGTCACTTCGGAAAAATCGAAGGCAAACATGAAACGCATCGCCTCGCCGAAGCCATCCATGGTTGTGGCATAGGCTGCCATCGCGGCAAGCAGGATGAAGAGCAGCGGCATGAGCATGACGACCGCACGCTCGATGCCGCTTGTCACGCCGCCGGCGACGATGATGACCGTGAGGGCAAGAAAGGCCGTCTGCCAGAGAATGAGGGAGCCGGGATCGCCCACGAAGCGGGAGAAATGTTCGGCGGCGGCGGCTTCCGTGTCGCCGGCGAAGGCGCCCGTCACCGCAAGCTCGATATATTTCAGGGCCCAGCCGCCGATCACGCTGTAGTAGGAGAGCACGATGAAGGCGCCGACGATGCCGCCCCAGCCGATCAGCAGCCAGAACCGGGCGGCCCTGTTCTCCCTGACCAGCGCCTTCATGGCGTTGATCGGGCTCTGCTTGCCCATGCGGCCGAGCATGATTTCGGAGATCAGGATGGGGAGCGCAATGACGAGCGTGGTCGCGGCATAGATGAGGATGAAGGCGCCGCCGCCATTTTCGCCCGCGAGATAGGGAAAGCGCCAGATATTGCCAAGGCCGACGGCGCTGCCCACGGCGGCCATCAAAAAGGTGAACCGCGACGACCAGTGACGCGGCGCAAAGGGAGTGGTCATTCGGCTTTTTCCCCATTTCACGGCACGGCCCGGACCCCCCGCCCTGTCGGCCGCCTGCCCCGGATTGTGACGGGACAATACGGAAATCGCCAGTGGCTGTCAGGCCCGGACGGCGGAAAAGCGCCATTCCGGGGCTCGCTATCGGCCGGAATCGCCTATAGTCGCGGCCAATAACAAATGCGGGGAAAGCCCATGAGCGGCCACGAGATCAGCACAGCCTATGTCGAGGCGAACGGCCTCGCCTTTGAAGTCGATATGTGCGGCGAGGGCGAGAAATTCGCCCTGCTGCTGCACGGCTTCCCGGAGAGCAAGTTTTCCTGGCGCTTCCAGCTGCCGCTTTTCGCCCGGCTCGGCTATACGGCCTGGGCGCCGAACCTGCGCGGCTATGGCGGGACGACGCGGCCGCAGGGGCGCGATGCCTACAAGCTCGACCTGCTGCTGGAGGATGTGGCGGCGCTGATCGACGCGGCGCGGGCGCGCGGCGTGACGGGGCCCGTGACGCTGGTCGCGCATGACTGGGGCGGCGTCATCGCCTGGACTTTCGTCCTGAAGAAGATCCGCCCGCTCGAACGCTTCATCGTGATGAACCTGCCGCATCCGGCCTGCTTTGCAAGGCGCGGCCGCACATGGGCGCAGCTCAAGAAGAGCTGGTATGTGTTCTTCTTTCAGATTCCCTGGCTGCCGGAAAAGCTGTTCCTCGCGCGCAATGCCGAAGCGATCGCCCGCGCCTTCTACAACATGGCGATCGACAAGAGCCGCTTCCCGAAGGAAGTGCTCGACCATTACCGCAAGAATGCGCAGCTGCCCGGCGCGATGACCGCGATGATCAACTACTACCGCGCGCTCATGCGCGGCGAGCGGCCGAAGGAATGGGACGAGCCGCCGCAGCTCGACACACCGACGCTGATGATCTGGGGCGAGGAGGACGCCGCGCTCGGCAAGGAACTGACCTATGGCACGGAAGAGCTGGTGACGGATTTCACGCTGCGCTATCTGCCGCAGGTGTCCCACTGGGTGCAGCAGGAAGCGCCGGAAACGGTGAACGCGATGATCCGCGCCTGGATCGAAGGGCGGCATGTGCCGATGGCGGGACTTGGCGGGCGGCTGCTGCTGCCCGACGCCGACTAGGCCTGCAATTCCGGCAGATCGCGGTAGAGCGCCAGCGCCTCCGGGTTTGCCAGCGCCTCGCGGTTCTTCACCTCGCGCCCATGCACGATGTCGCGGACGGCAAGCTCGGTGATCTTGCCGGATTTGGTGCGCGGAATATCCGCCACGGCGACGATCTTCGCCGGCACATGGCGCGGCGAGGCGCCCGAGCGGATCCGCTCGCGGATGCGCCTTTCCATCGCCTCGTCGAGCGCATGGCCTTCGCGCATCACGACAAAGAGCACGACGCGGACATCGCCCTGCCATTCCTGGCCGATGGCGAGCGCCTCCTGCACTTCCGGCAGCTGCTCGACCTGCGCATAGATTTCCGCCGTGCCGATGCGCACGCCGCCGGGATTGAGGGTCGCGTCCGAGCGGCCATGAATGACGATGCCGCCATGCGGCGTGATTTCCGCGAAATCGCCGTGGCACCAGACACCGGGGAAACGCTCGAAATAGGCGGCACGATATTTCGCGCCGTCGGCATCGTTCCAGAAGCCGATGGGCATGGACGGGAAAGGACGTGTACAGACAAGCTCGCCCTTCTCGCCCGTGACGGGACGGCCCTCGTCGTCCCAGACCTCGACCGCCATGCCGAGGCCCTTTGCCTGAATTTCGCCGCGCCAGACGGGAAGCAGAGGCGAACCCAGCACGAAGCACGAAATGATGTCGGTACCGCCGGAGATCGAGCAAAGCGCCACATCGCTCTTTATATCTTCATAGACGAAATCGAAACTCTCCGGCACCAGCGGCGAGCCCGTGGAAAGGATCATGCGCATGGAGGAGAGATCATGCGTCTTGCGCGGCTTGAGGCCGGACTTCTTCACCGCGTCGATGAATTTCGCGGAGGTGCCGAAGACGCCGATCTTCACCGCGCCGATATAGTCGAAAAGCACGCGCGCTGAGGGATGGAAAGGCGAACCGTCATAGAGCGCGAGCGTGGCACCGGCGGCAAGGCCCGAGACAAGCCAGTTCCACATCATCCAGCCGCAGGTGGTGAAGTAGAAAAGCGTTTCGCCGGGCTTCAGATCGCAGTGGAGACGGTGCTCCTTCAGATGCTGGAGCAGCGTGCCGCCCGCCGAATGGACGATACATTTCGGGATGCCGGTCGTACCGGAGGAATACATGATGTAGAGCGGATGGGCGAAGGGAAGCCGCGCGAAAGAAAGTTCGCCTTCCGGCGCGGCGGCAAGAAGCGCATTCCAGTCATGCGCTTTCGCAAGACCCTTCGGCCCTTCGCCGATAAAGGGCACGACCGCCAGATGCTCGAGGCCCGGCAGGCCGGCAACGATCTCCGCGAGCTTGTCATGCGCGGGCAGAACCTTGCCCGCATAGCGGTAGCCGTCGCAGGCGACGAGGACTTTGGGCGCGATCTGGCCGAAGCGGTCGAGCACGCCCTTCGCGCCGAAATCCGGCGAGCAGGAGGAAAAGACAGCGCCGATGCTCGCCGCCGCCAGCATGGCGATGATCGTTTCCGGGCAATTCGGCATGAAGGCGGCAACGCGGTCGCCCTCCTTCACGCCCCATGATTTCAGTACGGAAGCGAAACGCGCGACATCGCGGCGGAGCGTGGCGCGGGTGAGCGGCTCGCGCCTCTCGCCTTCATTGTTGAAATGGAGGGCGATTTCGCTTCCCTCCCCGCGCAGGAGATTTTCCGCGAAATTGAGCCGCGCATCAGGGAAGAATCCGGCGCCGGGCATCTTCTCCGCGCCGGTGAGGATGCGGGCGCCCTTGTCGCCGATGACGCCCGTGAAATCCCAGACCGCATCCCAGAAAAGCTCGGGATTTGCGACGGACCAGCCATGCAGCGCGTCATATGATGCGAGCGAAAGGCCGTGGCGCTCTTTCACAAGGCCGATAAAGGCCATCATGTTCGAGGCGGCGGCGGCCTGCGCCGAAGGCGCCCAGAGCGGCTGCTCTTGCCTGTTGTCATGCTGCATGGGGCCGCTCCTCCTCCGCCGGAAACGGCGGCACCTTAGGAGCGGCCCGGCAGCGGTTCAAGTGCCCGATCGGGGCGCGCGAGAGCGGGGGCGACAATCCGGGCTCGCGCGCCTACCATGCTGCGGCCATAATTCAGGTTCAGTTTCGAGACACATCAAGCTGCCGGAGCGCGCCCCATGTCCCGCCTGATCGCCATTCTCGCCGGTCTTCTCATCCTGATTGTCGCGATCATCGTCGCGGTGCCGTTTCTCATTCCGATGGAGACCTACAAGAACCAGGTCGTCAGCATCGTGAAGGAACAGACCGGGCGCGATCTCAGGATCGACGGCGATATCGGCCTTTCCTTCTTCCCGAACATTGCGGTCTCCATCAAGGATGTGGGCTTTTCCAACGCCGCATGGGCGAAGGAAAAGGAAATGGCCTCGATGAAGGAAATGCGGGCGGCGCTGAAGCTGCGCCCGCTTTTCAGCGGCAATGTGGAGATCGACAGTTTCGTGCTGGTCGATCCGGTGATCCATCTGGAAGTGAGGCGCGACGGCACGCCCAACTGGCAATTCGAGACGGCACGGGCACAGGCCGCGGCACCGGCGCAACCGGCCGCGGGCGAGAGCGGCGGCGCCGGCGTGAGCGGCTTCAGCCTTGGTGAAGTTTCGATCCGCAATGGCCGCGCGAGCTATGCCAATGCGCAGTCGGGCGCGGCCTTTGCCGCGAGCGAGGTGAATGTGGACCTTTCGCTGCCGGGGCTCGACCAGCCTTTCCGCGCCGATGGCTCGCTCGTCTGGAATGGCGACCGCATCGCCATGGATCTCAAGGCGGACCGGCCGCGCGCACTGACGGAAGGCGGCGATACGCCGGTTGTTCTCGCCGTGGCGACGCCGAAGCTCAAGGCGGATTATGCAGGTACGCTGAAAGTTCTGGGCGGGCTCGCCTTTCAGGGCGATGTGAAGCTCGACGTAACATCGGTACGCGAGCTTGCGGCCTGGGCGGGGAGCCCGATGCCCGCAGGCGACGGCTTCGGGCCGCTGGCGCTGACCGGCAAGGCGGGCGGCAGCGGCACGGCCTACCGTTTCACCGATGCGAAGATCGCCTTTGACGGGATGAACGCGACGGGCAATCTCACGCTCGATACGGGCGGCGCGCGGCCGAACCTCAAGGGCAATCTCGATGCCGACCGCATCGATGTGAACACCTATCTCGGCAAGAGCGCGGGCGGCGGCGGGGCCGGCGGCGGAAGCGGCGGCGGCGACGAGGGCTGGAGCACGGCACCGATCGACCTGTCCGGGCTCAAGGCGCTCGACATGGATTTCGATTTCTCGACGAAGGAAATCCTGTTCCAGCAGATCAAGATCGCCGACAGCGCGCTGAAGCTCAAACTTTCGAATGGCGTGCTCAATGCCAATCTCTCGAAGCTCAATCTCTATCAGGGCGCGGGCGCGGGCACACTGACGGTGAACGGCGCGGGCGCGACGCCGCAGATCGCCGCGAATTTCAAACTCGCCGGACTTGCCGCGGAGCCCTTCCTCACCGATGCGGCGGATTTCAAACGGCTTCAGGGCATGACGGCGCTCGACATCGCGGTGACGGCGGCTGGCCGCTCGCAGCGCGACATGGTGTCGGCGCTCAACGGCAATGGCAGCATCAAATTCACCGATGGCAAGATCAAGGGGATCAATATCGCGCAGCTTGCACGCAACGTCTTCAACGCGGCGGCGACGGGCTGGCAATCGGGCGGCGCGCAGGACACCGACTTCTCGGAAATGGGCGGCACATTCACCATTACCAATGGCGTCCTGAAGAATGACGACCTGCGGCTGCTTTCACCGCTGATCCGGGTGAGCGGCGCGGGCACGGTGAACATGCCGCCAAAGACGCTCAACTACCGCGTGGAACCGAAGCTCGTCGCCTCGCTCGAAGGACAGGGCGCGACGGGCACGGCACAGGGCATCGAAGTGCCGATCCTGATTACCGGCTCCTGGTCGAACCCGCGCTTTGCGCCGGACCTCGCCTCGATGATCCAGAACCGCGAGAATATCGAGAGCACGATCAAGTCGATCCGCGAGGATGGCGGCAAGGGACTCATTCGCGGGCTGATGGGCCAGCCGGCGGAAAGCGGCGCGGCGGCGGGCACGGGCACGGAAACAGGCAGCGGCACGGCCGGCGAGAGCGCCACCGGAGGCGAAGCGGCGCCCGCGGAAACGCCGCCCGCCGAAACGCGGCCCCGGCCCGAAGACGCGCTGCGGCAGATTTTCGGGCGCTGAGACACCGGCCCGGCCTTTGTGCCGGGCTCGCGTCCCGTCTAGACTGGCGCAACTGATTCGCCGGGGACCGGACAGGCGCCTTCATGATCCTGAACGCCTTGTCGACGCTGCTGAAATTCTTCATCGGGGCAGTCGCCGTGGGGGCGCTGCTCAGCGCGTTCGACATCACAGCCGAGGAAGTGCTCAGGGATATCGGGTTCACGCCCGAGAACATCCTCGCCTTTGTGCGCGAGGGGATCGGCTGGGCCTTGCCGCATTTCCTGCTGGGCGCGCTCGTGCTCATTCCCATCTGGCTCGTGATCTTCCTGCTCAAGCCGCCCGGATTCCGCCGCTGAAGGCTCATTGCCACCTTGCCCTTGCGGAAGGCCGATCCGCCCCATAGAGTTATGGTTAACGGCGACGGGACGATCCTTTCGCCGTTCTGTTTTTCCCTGGGGAGGTATCAATGAAAAAACTCGCTATCGCCGTCGCATTCGCCGTTTCAACCTTTGCAGGCGCCGCCATCGCCAATGTGGGCGCGGGCCTTGTCGGCAACACGGTGACGCTGACCGGACCGAACGGCGTGACCAAGATCTATTACCCCGACGCATCGAGCATCGTGGTGAAGGGCGCGGACGGCGCCGAAGTCGCCGGCACCTGGCGCGTGGACGGCAACAAGATCTGCACCACGGTCGGCAGCAACCCGGAAAACTGCACCGCGGCGGTGGACGAAGCCCCGACCGTCGGCAGCTCCGGCACGATCGAAGGCGAACAGGGCGCCGTGCAATGGGCGGTGACGGCGGGCAAGGATTTCTGATCCGGCATCGTCCTCGCTTTTCACCTGTTCCCGGCGCCACGCAATTCCTAAGATCGCGCAACTGAATCGCGATTTGGGAGATGCGGCATGGGACGGCTTTCGGGAAAGCGGGCAATCGTTACGGGCGCTGGCAGCGGCATTGGCCGGGCCAGCGCCCTTCTCTTTGCGCAGGAGGGCGCGAGTGTCGTCGCGGTCGACCGCGTGGAGGACGCGGTGGACGAGACGGCGGCGATGATCCGCAAGGCGGGCGGCAAGGTTCTCTCCGTCGCGGCCGATGTGAGCGACGAGGCGGCGGTGAACGGCTTTGTCGATCACTGCATCAAGGAGTTCGGCGGGCTCGACGTGGTCTATGCCAATGCCGGGATCAGCGGCGGCATGGTGCCGCTACAGGAACAGACGGTCGCCTATTGGCAGGAGATCCTTGCGGTCAACCTGATCGGGCCGTTCCTCGCCATCAAGGCGGCAAGCCCGCACATGATCAAACAGGGCAAGGGCTCGATCATCTGCACGGCATCCGTCGCGGGACTGAGGGCCAATGCCGGCGGTACGCCCTATAGCGCGAGCAAGGCCGGCGTCATCAGCCTCGTGCAGACCGTGGCGAACGAACTCTACGGCACGGGCGTGCGCGTCAATGCGATCTGCCCCGGCCTCATCGAGACCGGCATGACGAAGCCCATCTTCGACGGCGCGAGGGCGCGCGGCACCGACGACAAGATCGGCCAGCTGAACCCGCTGAAACGCTATGGCCTGCCGCCGGAAATCGCGCAGGCCGCGCTTTTCCTTGCGAGCGACGATGCGTCCTATGTGAACGGTCAGGCGATTGCCGTCGATGGCGGGCTATCGAGCACGCACCCTTTTGCCGGGCGCCGGTAAGACGCGCCTCAGATACGCGCCGAGATGCTCGTGCCCTCGCCTGCTTCCGCAATCGTTGCGCGCAGCCGGCAGGGGCCGAGCGCGAAGGCGGCGACGCCTTTTTCCGCGAAGCTGACGGCATCGCCGACGGCAAACCATGTGTCGCCATCGGGGCTTGCCTCGAGCGCGACGCGCGCGCCGCCAAATTCGCCCCAGGCCCAGAAGGTGCCCGTGCCGCCCTGCCACTCGACAGCGGCGGAACTGCCGCTCTCTGTGGCGCCGTCGAAAAACCTGCTCATCGATCTCTCCCTTTGTCCGTTTACGGAGGGAGAGCATGCGCCCGGCGCAGGAGGGCGGGGATAAGTTGCGCCGGGAAATTTCGTCAGGCAGTGGCGGCGTAGGGGAGCCGCGTGACCGGGGCCCCGGTCATGGCGGCGATGGCATTGGTGATGGCGGGGGCCCCGCCGCCTGGCACGATCGCCGCCACCGCATGCGGCCTCACCGAGACTGGACCGCTCGCGTTGTAGCTGTAGCTCCCGACATCGGACTTGAAGGTGATATTGCCGAGATCGTCATACTCGACGGTCTTGGTGCTCCCACCCGTGATCGCATATTCGGTGAGGCGGTTCAGATCGTCATAAAGGAAGGTCTCGGCAAGGCTCTCGTTTGGCTTGAGTGTTGGTCAGAGCCGCTTGGCAGCTCCCATACCGATCGGAAATGCATCCTCCTCATCACCATTAAATGTGGCGGTAGGATTTTTGATGCGGTGAACTACCACACTGGCAAGCTTGTACGCCGCAAGCACCTCACCTAAATGCGCGGGCCCGCGCGGTGTGAGAGCTATATACTCTCCTCGATACTCGTCGTCTTCGACTATGAACAACAGCGCTTCCCCCCGACGCACGCGACCGGGAAACCAATCAGCTTCTGTCAGCCGAATATTTCTTGGCTTTGAAAAAAAATCGGGATCGCCGTCGCCGCCGATTATTTGAAAGCGTTGTCCTATTTCGAGCGATCCTGTTTTCATTTTCATTGTGGTGCACCCACTCAATGCTAACCAAAGAACTAGTGCTACGAGCCGCCACTTTCTTAATGTCATGGCATCATACGAAATACAGGATTTTTGACTGTGTTACGTGCGTCGGGGATCAACCACTCCGTGCCCATGCCGCTGTATGGGCCACCTCCTAGTGCAGCATTGTAAGGCTGATAGCCGGCAATTGAGCCCGGGTTTGGTGAAAACTGAACCCGTCCGCTATTGAGGTCGGCCTGTGTAACGGTTCCTTCAACATACATCGTTCCCTGGTTCCAAGCAGGATACACCGCCAACGTATCTCGCCAATCCGCCATCAACGCCGGGTTCTCTATGCCCCACGAGACTCCATCCCACTTGGCTTTCAAACCGTCAAATACTCTGTAAACCGTGTAACGAACATTGCTCGTGACATTCTCAGAAATAACTTCGAGCGCCTCGTTTAGAATACCTATAAGTCCGCCTTTCTTGAGCCATCTGGAGAGCTTGCTTGCGCTCCCTAGGAAATCGGGTGCATCGGTTGTCGTGCCTGTTTGGCTTCGGGCGTATTGAACATTTTCGTTCGTAGGTCCTATCGCCCTTCCGACGGCATAACTGAACGCTCCCGTGACGGCACCGTTTGCGAACTTGCCCCCACCGAGGACGGAGGCGGTGCCGCCGACGGCGGCGGACGCGGCTGCACCGACGAAGACGTTGTCGTTCGCGACGACGTCGATATAAGGCTGTGCGAGGGCAGAGAAGCCTGCGGCAAGGAAGCCGGACTGGAAGTTGCCGCCCTGGGCGACGCTGCTCACGCCGCCGGTCAGCCCGAAGGCCACGAAGCGCTGCGAGTCGGTCCAGGCGCCTGCCTTGGCCGCAAAGCCGAGCCTGGCGAAGACCGCGCCGGATATCGCCCCTGTCACGACACTTCGCAAGTTTCCGCCTGTTATGCCGCCTGCTATGGCCCCGCCTATGGCGCCGGCAATAGTTGCACATGCGGCCGCGCAGGCCGCCGCGCCTGCGGTGCCCGATCCGTAAATGGCACTCGCCACCCAGCCCTGACCGTAAATGGCTGCGACCACCACGACGACGATCGCTATCAGCGTCTTGAGGAACTTGCCGAGCGAGAAGTATCCCGTCGGGTCTGTGTAGGAGAGTGGGTTGTTGCCGACATAGGAGTACCGGTTGAGGCTTTGTGTGTTTGTCGGGTCCTGGACGAAGGGATCGGCGGACATGGTGAGCGAGGCAGGAGATCGGTCCGGTGGACCGATCCCGGCGCGAACGCCGATCTGCGGGGTTCTACGGGTCCGGCTTTGCCGGCCCGAGGACAGGCTCCGACGCGGCCGTTCATGTTGACGGTGAGGCGCGGTCCGCTGCAGGCGGACGAAAACCTCCGGTGGAGGTTTTCGAGCGGCGAACGCCCGAAGCGCAAGCGAAGGGCCATCGAAGGAGAGCCGCTCGACCACCGCGCCCGTCCCGTCCCGTCCTCACGATCATGCAATCGAAATACCCAACGATTGCGAAATTCTCCTGCCTAAGCTTCGTGAAATAGAAGAAGCCGAGCTCCGTTTTCGAAGGGTAAGAAATATCAATATGCCTTAGGGCGCAGAGGACGGCAGGGTAGTGTCTCAGTTTGCCAATTCGGCTATTTCTTCAAGCGTCCAGACGTGATCCGCAATACCCGCCTGCATGGCCGGGGTAACGCGAAGCGTCTTATGGATTTTGGCGAAATTGTAGAACATGAAATGCAGGGCTACTGCGTGGGCGTGGTTCTCGATCTTCTTTGAAAAGCCGTTGGTCAGGCGAGTGAACCGGCGCATGTGCATCCGCATGGTGAGGTTCTGGCGCTCCACATAGGACGTGGAGACATGCGCCCGGTCAGGGTTGCCCGTCACCCGTTCCTTGCGGGCACCCTTGCAGACAGCCGGGCTATAGCGGCGCTGGCCTTCCGGGGCCGTGCCGTAAATCTTGATGAGGGTGGCAAAGTCCACGTCATCCCCGAATGCATCCTCTACAGCGCCCAGATAAGGGCCGTGGCCGTCGCTCGTAAGCTGCACACGGTTTGCAAGCCGGGAAGCCACGTCCTGCATGAACTCATAGGCATATTCCGCATCCCGCCCGCCCACGAGATAGGACACGATGAGCTTGCTATCGGCGTCGATTGCGGTCCACGTCCACGTGTCGCCAGCACCTTCAGGGGCAGCTTTGGCCGTCTTGACGTTCTTTGCCTTCGCGTAGGTGAAGGACCAGATTTCATCCACCTGCACCCGCTGCGACTTCACGTTGCGCACGTGTTCATCGTGGTAGGCGGCGCAGGCCGTCCCCACGTCCACAAGCAGCTTGGTAACGGTGTTGATGCTGACATCGGCCAGACGCGACGTGGCCCGGAGGCTCATACCTTCGCAGAGCATTCCGAGGATTTGAGCGCGCTTCTCAAGGGGCAATTTGTTCATGCCCCTTATATATGAACTTTATGCTTGACCGTCAAGCATCATATTCACTTTCATCGCTGGAATTCGCATCCGAGGGTAGAGTGTTCCGCGCCCTCTCGTTACGCGCTTCAATCTCCGCCCGCTTCAAACCAATGAGCGTTTCGGCCATCGAAAGTGCCTGCTCAGTCTCGATTGGGCCCCCGACGGAAATGCGCACAAAGCCGCCACCCTCAAAGTCGTACCGGGCCACATTCCTCTCATCTGATTGATTATAAACAGGTTTTCCGGTATTCGGCGCTGGTGCTGTGGAGTGGCTTTGGGGGGTGCTGTGCATGGCAGGAGCCTCTGTTGAAACGGGTACTGGACCCGAATCATATGCACCGGCCTCGCGCTCTGCAAATTCGCATGTTTCGCGATAGGCGAGTATTACTGACGATACTGCGGCTGGCGCGAAGCCGTTACGAATTAGATAGTTACGCAAAACATCTTCGGCGGGCATGCGCCCCGGGAACCGCTCGGCTAGGTCCCTAAACAACTCCGGTTCGCGAGCCGCCTGCCGGATAGCCTCTGCCTTCTCCTCAGGGCTCTGAGGATGCAGGATGCACATAGCCCGGTCGCTGATTTTTATTTCGTCTCCGCGCCCTTCCAACAAGCCATACTTTATAAGGGCTGATATCGAAGTAGCCGAAGCGCCGTTCAAGCTATTGTAGCCCATGCTTTTGGCCACAACCTCACGAGGCGCGCCGTGGGTGTGCTGGTTCTTATAAACCAGGGCGGCGCGCTGGATCGCTTCTGCGAGACTCATTGAAGGGTAGTTTGGGGAACGAACGCGCTTTTCCACGGCAAGCCTCCTGTTTGCTAACGTGAAAAATGTATAGGCTATCGTCGGATCGACGTCAACGTGAACTGTACGCGAAAAGTGCGTTAGCGACGTCCGGGGCTATTGACCTCGCCCAATTCCGCGCCTAGCATCGATTTGGGCGAATCCTCAGGAGGGCAATGCCATGAGAAGAGACGTAGCCCCGGCATCCAACTGCTCACCGATGCCGGGCGCGATAACAGAAAGGCCCGTTTCTGGACCGGTTTGAGACGCGGGAACAGAAACGGGCCTTGGTGAGTGCCTTTGGAGGCGTGGCAGAGCGGTCGAATGCAGCGGTCTTTAAAACCGCCGGACTGTGCAGGTCTCGTGGGTTCGAATCCCACCGCCTCCGCCATTTTCCGTGGCACCCATTACTAACATGTAAAGGCGCTGGCGCACTAGTCCTTGCTCCAGCGGCTTTTTGCTGCCTTTTGCGCGATCTCGCGACGCTGTTCTGGCGTTAGCGATGCAGCGCGAGCCTTCCCGCCCTTGAGACCGCCCTCTCTGCCGAGCTTCGCCATAGAGCTTTCTTGCGGCTCGGGAGCGTCTTCCTTCTCGCCTGTCGCAATGTCTGCGATCAGCTTGGCAAGCTGGTTTGTGTCCCTGGGGCGCTTCGGTTTTTTGGCGGAATCTGTCATGCGTCTAATATCGCATGAGCGGAGGCGAGGCCCAATAGGGCGTTGAAATTTCTAGATTTCAAACTGAGACACTACCGACGGCAGTTGCTCCTTGCAGTCGGCTTTTGCCGAATCACTGACAGGCCGTATGTCGCTCAGTGTCGGAATCTGACCCTCCACAAAGCGCGGGGTATGGTCCGTCTGTCGCTTACCAACAGAGGCGCAGGCCACGACAAATCGACCCCGCGCGCACGAGCGGAACAGACTGTATCACTTCGGAGGGTGGTTCAGGTCCGGCGATAACATCCGGCCGAAAAGCCAAATAAAATCAAAAGCCGAAAAAGGGAATGGTGCCCAGGGGCGAAGTATCATTTCCTCGGAAAAACAATGCCTTGGCGCATGGTGCGACAGAAAAAAGGTCTACGTTTTCCTCGCTTTTTTCGAGGGCGATGTCGCACTTACGCCAATTCGACCCCGGTCAGGTATCATCCCCTCGACGCTAGCGTCCCTAGCCTTAGAACCCGACGCGGAGCAGTCCTTTGCCAGGTCACCAGCTTCGTCTGATGACGGTCTCACCGGTTCTTGCGCGCTAGAGTCTTTCACGTTTTGACGGAAGCGTATCCGGCGTTGGCGAAGTAGTTTTGGCATTCGTCGGGTTGGATGGTCTGGACGAGGTGGCCGATGTGGCGGCAGGTGTCATCGATGGGGTTGAGATCGGGAGAGTAAGGCGGCAGGAACCACAACCTTGCGCCTGCTGCCTGGATCATCTGCCGCACGGCGGCCGACTTGTGGGAGCCGAGATTGTCCATGATGACGATGTCGCCGGGGTTCAGGATTGCTACGAGCTGCTGCTCGACATTAGCACGAAAACACTCGCCGTCGATCGGCCCGTCGAAGACGCAGGGCGCGGCGAGCCGGTCACAGCGGAGCGCGCCGAGGAAGGTCAGCGTGCGCCAGTGGCCGTGCGGGGCAAGCCCTCGCAGGCGCTTCCCCTTCCGTCCCCAGCCCCTGAGCGGCGCCATGTTGGTCTTGATCCAAGTCTCGTCGATGAAGACCAGTGCACGCGGATCGAGGTTCGGCTACCAGCCGCGCCAACGCTGCCGCCGACGCGCGATATCGGCGCGGGCCTGCTCAAGGGCGAACAGCGTTTTTTTGAACCGACGCCCCTCGCGGCGCAGGAACAGCCACACCGCATTGTGCGATACCTTCACACCGCGCGCCGACAACTCGTCCTTCAGCCCATGCAGCGTCAGATGCGGCGTTTGGTTGATCCGCTCCACGATGAAGTCGCGATGCGGCTCCAGAACCCGCTTGCGATGTCCGTCCATCCTGGCTGGCGCGACAGAGCCAGTTGCCCGGTAGCGCTGGGCCCACTTCACCGCCGAAGAAACGGCAACCCCGAACCGCGCCGCCGCCGAACGGCAGCTCTCACCCGCCTCGATTGCTCCCACCACACGCTCGCGAAGATCATTGGAAAGAGGTGCTGTCATTCGATGCTGGCCTCCTCTCCAGCCAGCATCTCGAATCACAAAATCGCCCCCTCGGGAATCCCAAACGATTCAGTCAATCAGTGAACCGTTCTAGTGTTGACCCTTTGGAATATGCAATACCAGACCGTTGAGTTCCGGCGTAATAGTCACCTGGCAAGCAAGCCGGCTCGCATCGGTATTGCCTTCGGCGAACTGGATGAGCCCGGCTTCCACCGACCCGGGCGCAGCCGTCCCGACGATGTCGATCCATTTCGGATCTACGTGAACATGGCATGTCGCACAGGCGCACACACCGCCGCAATCACCATCGATACCCGGAACGGAACTATTCACCGCGGCGTCGCGCGCCGTGGTTCCCGAGGCAACTTCGACCCTGAATTCATTGCCATCAGCCTCAACGAACACAACGTCCGGCATATGCAGTCACTCCCTTATTATCTGTCCCAATCCAGGTCCGCAGGTCGAAAGCGCCACGAGGGCCGGTAAACCGGCCCCCATTGCGTCGCCTTTTGCGCAGGTCAAACTGCCCTTAATTCGGGTGGAGCTTTACTGGCAGATGCGTGAAACCGCGAATCAAGTTCGAGTAAGTCCGCTGCGGCTCGCCAACAACCTCTACCATTTTGAATCGCTTCAGAATTTCCTCCCAGATGATCCGAAGCTGCAGTTCCGCGACACGATTACCCATACAACGATGGATGCCGAAGCCGAAGGAAAGATGATGACGGGCTTTCGGGCGGTCGATGATGAACTCGTCTGCCCGCTCGATTACCTCTTCGTCGCGATTACCCGAAAGGTACCACATCACGACCTTGTCACCCTTTTTGATGGCCTTGCCGCCTATTTCCGCATCGGCAAGCGCAGTACGGCGCATATGTGTCAGCGGTGTCTGCCAGCGGATGATCTCCGAGACCATGTTGGGGATCACGCTGCGATCGCGGCGCAGCTTGTCGTACTCGGCGGGAAACTGGTTCAGCGCCAGCACGCCGCCA
>JAHBYK010000028.1 GCA_019635965.1 Parvibaculum sp.
CATTGCCTTCTTCTCGGCGGGCGGCGGCATTTCCAAGAAGTTCGTGAAGGCGGTGAAGGATTCGGGTGCGGTGATGATCGACAATTCGTCGGCCTTCCGCATGGACCCTGACACGCCGCTCGTGATCCCCGAGATCAACCCGGAAGCGGCGCTTGCCCACAAGGGCGTGATCGCCAATCCGAACTGCTCGACGATCATCGCCATCACGCCGCTGTGGCCGATCCACAAGGTGAACCGGGTGAAGCGCATCGTGGCGGCGACCTATCAGGCGGCGTCGGGCGCAGGCGCGGCGGCGATGGAAGAACTCGAACAGGCGACGCGCGCCTTCCTTGCGAACGAGCCCTTCGAGCAGAAGATCATTCCCCATCCCTACCCCTTCAACGTGTTCAGCCACAATTCGAATGTGGACCCGGAAACGGGCTACAACGAGGAAGAGCTGAAGATGGTGAAGGAGACGAAAAAGATTTTCGGCGATCCCGATATTCGCGTGACGGCGACCTGTGTGCGCGTGCCGGTGCTGCGCGCCCATTCGGAGGCGCTGGACTTCGAATGCGAGAAGCCGATCACGCCGCAGGAGGTGCGCGAAATTCTTTCTTCCGCGCCGGGCGTGAAGATCGTGGACGACCGTGCCGGAAACTATTTCCCGATGCCGAAGGACGCTTCCGGCCAGGACGACATTCTGGTCGGCCGCATCCGGCAGGATATTTCGGATCCGTCGGGCCGCTCGATCGCCATGTTCGTGGCGGGCGACCAGCTTCTGAAGGGCGCGGCGCTCAACGCGGTCCAGATCGGCGAAATCCTCGTCCGCGCGGCGAAATAGGGCTTGCGCCGGTTCCGTGAGGGCCGGGGCTCGCCGCCGCCAACGTCATTAACCCGATGCCGAATGTGGCTTCATGGCCCTTCAATCCGGGGGCGTGACGGGGTATGTCCTGTGCGGAAATTCGACGCGCCGGGGGAGACGGTTTATTCTCCCCGCTGCCGGACATGCCGGCGCAAGCACCAAAGGACGGGATCATCATGGGCACTTACCGCTCACGCACAACGACGCATGGCCGCAACATGGCCGGTGCTCGCGGCCTGTGGCGCGCCACAGGCATGAAGGACGGCGATTTCGGCAAGCCGATCATCGCGGTCGTCAATTCCTTCACGCAGTTCGTGCCGGGGCATGTGCATCTGAAGGATCTCGGCCAGCTCGTCGCGCGCGAAATCGAGAAGGCGGGCGGCGTTGCCAAGGAGTTCAACACGATCGCCGTCGATGACGGCATCGCCATGGGCCATGACGGGATGCTCTATTCGCTGCCGTCGCGCGAGATCATTGCCGATGCCGTGGAGTACATGGTCAATGCGCATTGCGCCGATGCCATGGTCTGCATCTCCAACTGCGACAAGATCACGCCCGGCATGCTGAACGCGGCGATGCGGCTCAACATTCCGGCGATCTTCGTTTCCGGCGGGCCGATGGAAGCCGGCAAGGTGATGCTGCGCCAGGAGACCAAGGCGCTCGACCTCGTCGATGCGATGGTGGCGGCGGCGGACGACTCCTATACCGATGAGGAAGTGAAGACGATCGAACGCTCGGCCTGCCCGACCTGCGGTTCGTGCTCGGGCATGTTCACGGCCAATTCGATGAATTGTCTGACCGAAGCACTCGGCCTGAGCCTGCCCGGCAATGGCTCGACGCTGGCGACCCATGCGGCGCGCGAGGCACTGTTCCTCGAAGCGGGGCGGCGGATCGTCGGACTTGCGAAGCGGTATTACGAAGAGGACGACCAGTCGGTGCTGCCGCGCAACATCGCCTCGCGCGAAGCCTTCGAGAACGCCATGTCGCTCGACATTGCCATGGGCGGCTCGACCAACACGGTGCTGCACATCCTCGCGGCGGCGCATGAAGGCGGAATCGACTTCACCATGGCCGATATCGACCGGCTGTCGCGGCGCGTGCCCGTGCTCTGCAAGGTTGCGCCCTCCAAGGCGGATGTTCACATGGAAGATGTGCATCGCGCGGGCGGCATCATGTCGATCCTCGGCGAACTCGACCGCGGCGGGCTTCTCCATTCGGGGCAGCCGACGGTTCACGCGCCGACGCTCGGCGATGCGCTCGACGAATGGGACATCGCGCGGCGCACGGCGAGCGGCGCGGCGAAGGAGCTTTTCCTCGCGGCACCCGGCGGCGTGCCGACGCAGACGGCCTTCAGCCAGAACCGGAAATGGGAAAGCCTCGATCTCGACCGCAAGGGCGGCGTGATCCGCAGCGTCGAACATGCCTTCTCGAAGGATGGCGGGCTTGCCGTGCTTTACGGCAATATCGCGCTCGATGGCTGCATCGTGAAGACGGCGGGCGTGGACGACAGCATTCTGAAGTTCGCAGGGCCTGCGCGCGTCTTCGAGAGCCAGGACGATGCGGTGAGCGCGATCCTGACCAACAAGGTGAAGGCGGGCGATGTGGTCGTCATCCGCTATGAAGGGCCGCGCGGCGGGCCGGGCATGCAGGAAATGCTCTACCCGACCTCCTACCTCAAATCGAAGGGCCTCGGCGCGAAATGCGCGCTCGTCACGGATGGACGCTTCTCGGGCGGCACGTCGGGCCTTTCCATCGGCCATGTCTCGCCGGAAGCGGCGGAAGGCGGCGCGATCGGCCTTGTGCGCGAAGGCGACATGATCGAGATCGACGTGCCGGGACGCGGCATCCACCTCAAGGTGAGCGAGGAGGAACTTGCCGCGCGCCGCGCCGAACAGGACGCGAAGGGCTGGCGGCCGGCAAAGCCGCGCAAGCGCGCCGTCTCCACCGCGCTCAAGACCTATGCCGCCTTCGTGACCAGCGCCGCCAAGGGCGCGGTCCGCGACAAGGACGCAATCGACAAGGCTTCGGGCCTGCACTGACGCCTTTCAAGGCCGCGCAAAATCAGAACGGCAGGGGCGACCCTGCCGTTTTTCTTTTCGCCTGAGCCGCAACCGGATGTTCAGACCACGGTGCCGAACAGCGTGCCGATGGCCGCCGTCGCCGCCATGGCGAGCGCGCCCCAGAAGGTGACGCGCGCGGCGGCCTTCCAGACATTTGCCCCACCCGCCTGCGCCCCGATCACGCCGAGAACGGCGAGGAAGAGGAGCGAGGCAAGCGAGACGCCCCAGACAAGCCAGGAGGACGGCAGAACGAGAACCATGGCGAGCGGCAACGCGGCGCCCGCCGAAAAGGTTGCGGCGGAAACAAGGGCCGCCTGAATGGGACGGGCCGAGCTTACCTCGGTAATGCCGAGTTCGTCGCGCGCATGAGCGGCGAGCGCATCCTTCGCCATCAACTGATCGGCGACCTGATGCGCAAGCTCCGGCGTGAGGCCGCGCGCGACATAGATATTCGCAAGCTCCTCGCGCTCGAAGGCGGGCTGGGTTTCGAGCTCGCGGCGCTCGCGGGCGAGATCGGCCGCTTCGGTATCCGACTGGGAGCTGACAGAGACATATTCGCCGGCGGCCATCGACATCGCGCCGGCGACAAGGCCGGCGGTGCCCGCGATCAGCACATCGGAGGGCGCGGCGGAAGCGGCGGCGACGCCGACGATCAGGCTGGCGGTCGAGACGATGCCGTCATTCGCGCCGAGAACGGCGGCGCGCAACCAGCCGACGCGCGAGACAAGATGACTTTCCCGGTGGGTAAGGTTGCGCGGCATGTCCGTTCTCCCGAAGCAGATTCAACGCTTACGCAAGGGACGCAACGAGGCTCACTCCCACTCGATCGTTCCGGGCGGCTTCGAGGTCACGTCATAGACGACGCGATTGATACCGCGGACTTCGTTGATGATGCGGGTGGAGACGTGACCCAGAAATTCATGGGTGAAGGGGTAATAGTCCGCCGTCATGCCATCGAGCGAGGTCACGGCGCGGAGCGCGCAGACATAATCATAGGTGCGCTCATCGCCCATGACGCCGACGGTGCGCACGGGAAGCAGCACGGCAAAGGCCTGCCAGATTTCATCGTAGAGACCGGCAGCGCGGATTTCTTCCAGATAGATCGTGTCCGCCTTGCGGAGAATTTCGAGACGTTCGCGCGTGATCTCGCCCGGCACACGGATCGCAAGGCCCGGCCCCGGAAAGGGATGACGGCCGACGAATTGCTCCGGCAGGCCAAGCTCGCGGCCAAGGGCGCGGACTTCGTCCTTGAAGAGCTCGCGCAGGGGCTCCACGAGCTTCATGTTCATGCGCTCGGGCAGGCCGCCGACATTGTGATGGCTCTTGATGGTGACGGACGGGCCGCCCGCGAAGGAGACGCTTTCGATCACGTCCGGGTAGAGCGTGCCCTGGGCGAGGAAGTCCGCGCCGCCGACCTTCTTCGCCTCGGCCTCGAAAACGTCGATGAAGGTGGCGCCGATGATCTTGCGCTTCTGCTCGGGATCGGTCACGCCTTCGAGCTTGCCGAGAAAGAGATCGCTGGCATCGACCGCGACGAGCGGAATGTTGTAGTGATCGCGGAAGAGCGAGACGACCTGATCGGCCTCGCCGGCGCGCATCATGCCGGTATCCACAAAGACGCATTGAAGCTGGTCGCCGATCGCCTCATGCAGCAGCACGGCGACGACGGATGAATCGACGCCGCCCGAAAGGCCGCAGATCACCCTGCCCTTGCCGACCTGCGCGCGCACTTTCGCAATTTCGGTCTCGCGGAAGGCGGACATCGTCCAGTCGCCCTTGCAGCCGCAGATGCGATGCGTGAAGTTCCACAACATGTCGCGGCCGCGCGGCGTATGCACCACTTCCGGGTGGAACTGCACGCCGTAGAAGCGGCGCTCCTCATCGGCGATGACGGCGAAGGGCGCGCCGCGGCTCTGCGCCACGACCTTGAAGCCCGGCGCGATGGCAACGACGCGGTCGCCATGGCTCATCCAGACGGGCTCCGTGCCGCCCTTGCCGACGATACCGTCGAGCAGCGGCGTATCCTCGATCACCTCGATGGAAGCGCGGCCAAACTCGCGCTCGTCGCCGCCTTCGACCTTGCCGCCGAGCTGGAGCGTCATGGTCTGCTGGCCATAGCAGATGCCGAGGACGGGCAGACCGGCCTCAAAGACATATTGCGGCGCGCGGGGGCTGTTTTCGCGGCTGACGCTGGACGGGCTGCCGGAAAGGATGACGCCTTTGGCGCCGAAGCCCGACCAGATTTCATCCACCTTGTTGAAGGGAACGATTTCGCAATAGACGCCGCTCTCACGGACGCGGCGTGCGATGAGCTGCGTTACCTGGCTGCCGAAATCAATGATGAGAATACGGTCTTCGGTCATGTTCCGTCTACGGATCGGTTGGGGCGGGAATGGTGTCTTGCGGCCCGAGGCCGAGCGCGCGGGAAAGCTCCTGCGTCTCGCCGCAGGCGGCACAGAAGGCACGGAGCTTGCGCAAGCCTTCGGTGGCGGCGGCGCGGTCGCCCTCCTTGAGATCGAGCCGGGCAAGGCGGCTCAGGGCGGCCGTATCCGACGGCTCTATCGACAGTGCGATCTCGTAATATTTGCGGGCGAGCCGCGCCTGGCCGCGCGCCTCATGGGCGGCGCCGAGGCCGGTGAAGGCAGCCGCATTGGCGGGGTTTGCGACGATCGCCGTTTCGTAGAGTCGCTGGGCGGCAGCAAGATCGCCCTTGTCCAGCGCGGCAGCGCCCTTTGCCACAAGCGAAAGAGAGGCGCGTTCCGAGGCGGCATCGACATTCTTGGCGGCGGCGGGAGCAACGAGGCCCATGGCCAGGATGCCAAGCGCGAAACACGCCGCAAGACAGATTTTCCGGGAAATTTCGGCCGCCATCGATCCAGGCCCGTCGGAAGAGGAATGTCCGGTAGACCATCCTTCCCCGGACCCGTCAAGCCTCTTGCCGCGGCGCATCATGCCCCAGCCTCGCGGGCGAAGATGGCGATGAAAAAGCCGTCGGTTCCGGCGGTTGCGGGGCTGAGACGGAGGGCGCCGCCCGCAGGTGCGGCGGGCGCGGGCTGGCCTTCGGGCCAATGGGCCTGCCAGTCCTGAAGCGCGAATCCGGGATTCGCGGCGGCGAAGGCAGTGGCACGATCCTCATTCTCGGAGGGGAGCAGCGAACAGGTGACATAGACGAGACGGCCACCGGGCCGGACGAGACGCGCGCCGCGCGCAAGCACTTCATCCTGTGCCGCGCGGTAGCCAGCGAGCATTTCCGGCGTGAGGCGCCAGCGGGCATCGGGGCTGCGGCGCCAGGCGCCCGAGCCGCTGCAAGGGGCATCGACAAAGACGAGACCGGCGCGGGATTCGAGATCGGCAAGGCTGGCATCGGGTCCGGCGGGGCTGAAGGGCGCGAGTACGCGGGTTTGCAGATTGCGGATGCCGGCGCGTTCGGCGCGCGGCACAAGACCGGCGAGGCGGCGGCCCTCAATATCGCAGGCATAGATCTGGCCGCGATTGCCCATCATGGCGGCGAGCGCCAGCGATTTGCCACCGCCGCCCGCGCAAAGGTCCACCACCTGTTCGCCGGGCCTGGCGCCGCTGAGCAGGCAGGCAAGCTGCGAGCCCTCATCCTGAATTTCGATCGCGCCATCACGGAAGAGCGCAAGGCCCGGCAGATTGGCGCGGGAAAGAAGGCGGATGCCCCATGGAGACAGGGCACAAGGCTGCGCCGCAATGTCCGCTTCGGCAAGTACGGCGAGCGCCTTTTCGCGCGAGGATTTCAGCATGTTGACGCGAAGATCCGTTGGCGCGCGCTCGAGCATGGCGGCCATTTCCGCTTCGAGGCGGGGACCGAAGGCGCGCTGCAATTCGTCGTGCAGAAATTCGGGATAGTTGAAGCGGATATGGGCTGGCGCATCGGGGCCGGGCAAGGAAGCGCGTTCGAGGGCTGCCCTCTCCTCGCCCGTCAGCGGCGCGGGCGCGTGGCGGGCGCCATCCGCCAGAGCCCCGATTTCCGCGAGCGGGCGCGCATCGATGAGATGAAGCGCGGCGAAGGCGAGAAGGCGCGCCTCGCCGCCTGGACAGGCGGCGGCAAGTTCCGCACGGCGGCGAAGCACGGTGAAAACGATTTCGCTGACGGCTGCGCGGTCCTTCGAGCCCGCAAAGCGGCTCGCGCGCGACCAGGAATCGAATACGCGATCCGCCGGGCGGGCGGTCCTGAAAATCTCGTCGAGGACTTCGATGGCGGATTGCAGGCGTGCGGCGGGTGTCATTTCACCTCACCCGGTTCGCGGCCCGCGCGATCAGCTTCCACCGCCGGGATAATTTGGCGCCTCGCGCGTGATCGTCACGTCATGGACGTGGCTTTCGCGGAGGCTTGCGGACGAAATGCGGACAAATTCCGCCTTCTCCTGAAACTCCTTCACGGTGGCATTGCCCGTGTAGCCCATGGCGGCGCGAAGGCCGCCGACGAGCTGATGGATCACGGTGCCGACGGGGCCCTTGTAAGGCACTTGTCCTTCAATGCCTTCAGGTACGAGCTTCAGCGAATCCTTCACATCCTGCTGGAAATAGCGGTCGGCCGAGCCGACGGCCATGGCGCCGACGGAGCCCATGCCGCGATAGGCCTTGTAGGAGCGGCCCTGAAAGAGAAAGACCTCGCCGGGGCTTTCTTCCGTGCCTGCAAAGAGCGAGCCGAGCATGGCGCAATCGGCACCGGCGGCAATCGCCTTTGCCAGATCGCCCGAGAACTTGATGCCGCCATCGGCAATGACGGGGGTGTCGCTTTTGCGCGCTGCCTCGACCACATCCATGATCGCGGTGAGCTGCGGCACACCGACGCCCGCCACAATGCGCGTGGTGCAGATGGAGCCGGGGCCGATGCCGACCTTGATCGCATCGGCACCAGCGTCGATGAGCGCCTTGGCGGCATCCGCCGTGGCGACATTGCCGGCAACGACCTGGGTGTTGTTGGAGAGCTTCTTGATGCGCTGCACGGCTTCCGAGACGCGGGCGGAATGGCCATGAGCGGTATCGACCACGATCACATCCGCGCCGGCGGCCATCAAAGCCTCGGAGCGGGCGAAGCCTTCATCGCCGACCGTGGTGGCGGCGGCGACGCGCAGGCGGCCCTGCTCGTCCTTCGCGGCATTGGGATGAAGCTGCGCCTTTTCGATGTCCTTCACGGTGATGAGACCGATGCAGCGATAGGCATCGTCCACCACGAGGAGCTTTTCGATACGGTGGCGGTGAAGGAGGCGCTTCGCCTCTTCCTGGCTGACGCCATCTGCCACGGTGACGAGATTTTCCTTCGTCATCAGATTGCGGACGGGCTCGGCCGGGTTGCTGGCAAAGCGCACGTCGCGGTTCGTCAGGATGCCGACCAGCCTGTTCGTGCCGGGCTCGACAACGGGGATGCCGGAAATGCCGTGGCGCTGCATTTCGGCCAGCGCGTCGGCAAGCGTCGCATCCGGGCCGATGGTGACGGGGTTCACCACCATACCGCTTTCGAACTTCTTGACCTGACGGACCTGCTCGGCCTGCGCCTCGGGCGACATGTTGCGGTGAAGGACGCCGATGCCGCCTGCCTGCGCCATGGCGATGGCAAGGCGGGCCTCGGTGACGGTGTCCATGGCGGCGGAGATGATGGGGATGCCGAGGCTGATGGATTTCGTCAGGCGGGTTCTCGTATCTGCCTGACTGGGCAGGACCGTGGAAGCGGCGGGCAACAAAAGGACGTCATCAAACGTCAGCGCTTCACGGATCATACTGCCAACCTCCTGTGCCGACTGCTTCCGGCCACCCTATCGTGTGTTGGCGCTGGCTTTTAACACCTATATGCAGGAATGCAAAGGGCGGGATGACGCAGCCGCGAAATATTCACGCAGGTTCTTCAGCGTCACTTCCAGGACGGCCCTTAAAGCCTTGAGCCAGAACATACATCTCCGCCGAATCGGCGCGGCTCGCCTCGGGCTTCACATGGCGGACGATGCTGAAGTGCTGCTTGAGGAGCGCCAGAAGCTCATTCTCCGTTCCGCCCCGCAAGACCTTGGCAAGAAAGGCGCCGCCGGGGGCGAGCACCTCGATCGCGAACTGCGCCGCAACCTCGCAGAGATGCATGATGCGCAGATGGTCGGTCTGCTTGTGGCCCGTGGTCGGCGCGGCCATGTCGGAGAGGACGACATCGGCCTCGCCATCCAGCACTTCCTTCACGCGCTCATCCGCGCCCTCATCCAGAAAGTCCATCTGGAGAATGATGGCGCCGGGGACGGGCTCGGTTTCGAGATAGTCGATGCCGATGACGCGGCCCGCGCGGGGCGAGGCGCCATCCGACTTCACGCGCTTTGCTGCGACCTGGCACCAGCCGCCAGGCGCGCAACCGAGATCGACCACGCGGGCGCCGGGCTTCAGGAGGTGGTAGCGGTCGTCGATCTCCATCAGCTTGAAGGCGGCGCGGGAGCGGAAGCCCTCGCGCTTGGCGGCATGGACATAAGGGTCGTTCAACTGCCGCTCGAGCCAGCGGGCAGAGGAATTGCTGCGCTTGCGGGCGGTCTTCACGCGCACCTTCATGGCGCGGGCGCTGCCGGAGATCGCGCTTTTGCTGGTGCTGCTGCCGGTCTTTTTCGGTCCCCTGGCCATTAGGCACTCGCCTCCATGCGGGCCGGGCCGCGCTTCGACCGGTGACGGCGGCGGCGGCGCCTGCGGCTGTTCACATCCGCATCCATGAGCGACATGAGGATGCCCTCGCGCAAGCCCCTATCGGCAACGCGCAGACGCTCTGCCGGCCAGGCATCGGCAATCGCCTCGAAAATGGCGCAGCCCGCGAGCACGAGATCCGCCCTCTCCTGCCCGACGCATGGATGGGCCGCGCGCTGGCGGTAATCCATGCCGAGAAGCGAGCGCGTGACGCGATGCACCTCGGCAGGTGAAATCCAGATGCCATCGACGCGGGAACGGTCGTATCGCTCAAGGCCCAGATGGACGCCGGCAATGGTCGTCACCGTGCCCGAGGTGCCGAGCAGATGGAACGGGCGCGCGTGATCGCGCTCCTCGCGCAGCCGGCCGAGGAAGGGCGCCAGATGATCCGCCACTTCCCGAACCATGCGCTCATAGACCACGGGCGGCACATCGACGCCGCCATGCCGCTCGGCCAGCGTGACGACGCCGCAGGGAAGCGAAATCCAGTCGCCGATCACGGGACGGCACTTGCCCTTGCCATTGCTCTCCAGACGGACCCAGATCAACTCGGTCGAGCCGCCGCCAATGTCGAACACCAGCGCCGAAGCGCAATCCGCATCGAGAAGCGGCGCGCAGCCCGCGACGGCGAGACGGGCCTCATCCTCCGTCGAGACGATTTCGAGCGAGAGGCCTGTCTCGCGCTTCACGCGGGCGATGAAATCGCGGCCATTCGTGGCGGTGCGGCAGGCGGCGGTGGCGATGGTGCGGGCACGGTTCACGCCGCGGCGCTTCATCTTGTCGGCGCAAATGCTGAGCGCCTCGATGGCGCGCGACATGGCCGCTTCGCCGAGCGCGCCCGTGCTTGCAAGGCCCTCGCCGAGGCGGACGATGCGCGAATAGGCATCGACGACCTTGAAGCCTTCGGGTGCGCGGCGCGCGACGAGCAGGCGGCAATTATTGGTGCCGAGATCGAGCGCGGCATAGAGCTTGTCTTCGCGGATGGCCGGGCGGAGGGCGGGGGCGCGCGGCGCGGCGGGCTTTTGCGGCTTGGCGGGGACGGGCTTTTGCGCCTGAGCCGTGGTGGAGGCGGCACGGGCACCACCCTTGCCGCGGCGGCCGCGGCGGCGGCGGGACTTGCCGGGCTTCTTCTGGCCGGCGCCATCGCCACGCGGCTCCGCACCCTCCGCCTTGCCGGAAGGGCCGGATTCGGCCTGCGGCCGCAATGGCGGCCCCTGATTGGCGGCGGGGGCCCTTTCGGGGGCGCCCGTGCCGCCGTCACCTTGCTGGTGCACGTAACCCTATCCGGGAAGCGCCGGGGGCCCCTCGCAGGGCCGCGCTCCGCACCGGATTCCCTCAATTTTTCAGTTGTGTGAAGTGTAGCAGCCTGAGCCGCCGGGTAAAGGACGGGGAGAGAGGCCCCGCCGCCCCAAAGTGTTGACGAAGGCGAGCCCTGCGACTAGGTTCCGCGCAACCAAGGCCCGGAGCATCCGCGAGTCGAGCCGGAAACGGCGGAAATCAACGGATCTGCCTCACGCCATTGGGGGATCGTCTAACGGTAGGACAGCGGACTCTGACTCCGCCAGTCTAGGTTCGAATCCTAGTCCCCCAGCCAAAATCCATTAAATCATTGATAATAAAAGGCCTTTCGGCGCCATTGCCGCCTGTAACACGCAGGTGTGTCACAGAGCTGTGGCACACTACCCCGCCAGGGAGCTGGTCCGGCGGCCCCAATATGGGAGCCAAAGTCCATGCCAACCCGCCATCTTCACCTCACCCGTAGAGGCGCGGTTTACTACTTCCGCGCCAGACTTCCCAGAACGCTCGCCCATGTGCTCAGCCAGGCAACGCTCGCCGTGTCGCTGCGCACCAAGGAGGCCGCCCCTGCCCGCCGCATGGCGCGCCGGTGTTCGGCCGCACTAGATCGTCTGGAGGCCCTGCTCTTGAACGCGCCGTCTAAATTCCCGCCCTCCAAGCTCCAGCTCCGGCTCGTTCTCGAAGCCATGTTCAACCGCGTCCTCTCCGATGGCGAGGCCAAGCGAGACAACGACATGGAAGGCGGGCGCTACAGCGCAGACCGGAAAGCCGCGCCGAAACTGCCCGAGGACGAGTCGGAATGGACCGATGAGCAATACACGGCATTCTGGGATTGGGTGGACTACCACGAAGAGCATCCTGAAACCGAAGCCGAGTTGCGGGAGGTCGACGCGCAGGTCAACGCAACAAATCGGATTCGCGAAGACTTAGACACGGCGCTCACTGCCTTCGGGCTCTCCCTGGATCGTGACACACCCCAGTATGAGGCGCTTGCGCGCGACGCTACGCGCGTTGTGGCAAGGGCCTATGCGATTGAGGCCGAGAGATGGCAGGGGCGTTACACCTCCGATCAGGACATTCCAAGTTTCGTTGCGCAGAAATATCCCCTCGATAGCGCGCTATTGCGCACCTGGACCACGCGCCTCAATCAGGATGAGGCGGTCTTCCTGACGCGGACGATTAATGAGGTCGCGCGCGATTTTGCGAGCTACCGCCAAAAGCAAGGCATCGCCCCCAAGACGAAATCCGACGACGATCTGGCGCGGCGGTATTTCGTCGACCTAGTCGGGGACAAGCAGATTCAGGAACTGACGCCGGAAGACGGTCAGAAATTCGCGGCCGAATTGCTGCGCGTCCCCCGCGACTATGGCAAAGGCCCCTATCGCCGCAAGACGCCTCGCCAAGCAATCGCAATGGCAGACCGTATCGAACGGGAAATCTCCGCCGCTGGGCACAGCGACCAGCCTATCTGCGTCGACAAGCACGAGTTCACCGCCGCTGAGGCGCGCCGCCGTGTCGAGCGGATGCGGAAGAAGACGGCGAACAAGCATTTGACCTTCTTTACATCGCTCTGGCGCTCGCCACTGGTTCCCCGGAGCCTTCGCGTCATGAACCCGTTCGAGGGCACTCTCTATAAGAAGCGGCTGATCGATACGGAGACGGCGCGCCGTGGCACGCGCGTGCCGTTCACTCAGGAAGAGCTAAGGGCGCTCTTTGCGTCGCCTGTGTGGAATGGGTGCCGCCGTCCCTTCCATCAGGAGATCGCGCATCAGAAACGCCTCACGGACTGGAAATACTGGTGCCCGCTGATTGCGCTCTTCTCTGGCCTCCGGCGCGAAGAAGTCGCCAGGCTTCGCAAGGATGATTTCGACATCTCGAACGGGATCTGGCTGCTGCGCATCCAGGCGACCTATGACCGCCGCTTGAAATCGAAGGCGGCGATCCGCGAGGTGCCGGTTCACTCCACCTTGATCGCGCTCGGCCTGCGGGACTTTGTCGACGGCCTGTCGAACAAGGCACCGCTCTTCCCGGATCTGCGACCGTCCGGTGCCTACAAGGAATATGGCGAACAGCTTGGCAAGTGGTTCCGGACCTACCGTCAGGCGCGAGGGCTCTACTCACCGCATACGGATTTTCATTCGTTCCGCCACAGCTTTGTCAGCGGACTTCGGGATGCTGGCGTCGCCGTCGACCTGATCGCGCTCCTGGTCGGCCATGAATATGGCGGTGTCACCGCTTCAGTCTATGGCCGCCAAGTCTCGATCCTTCAAAAGAAAGACGCAATCGAGAAGCTCGATCTCGCTGGCTGTCTTGGAATACCAAATGCCAAAGCTGATAGCGCTCTCTGGACATAGTTGATAGTCGGTCCTGGAGAGCAACAGGGCGTCGCGACAGCATGACGCGACGCCCTGCCACCTTCTTGAGCCCCGTTGATGCGGGGAAGGATCAGCCACTCGAGGGTGACATGATCGTCTGTGTGAGCTGGGAGTGACTGCGGTTCTCGCATCCTGACCGAAATCAGTTTTGGTCCATCCCCGCTAATGCGGGGGAAATCTCACAGCCTTCTTTTCTCCTCGTCTCCAGTTTGCCGCGCCTCGCGTTAGAAGAGCGGCCATCGCAATCCCCCATGGGGAAGATAAACTGGGTAAGCTGCCGGGTTGCCTGATCGGCTCGCCGTAGTTGGTTTTCTCTCAATCCCCCATGGGGAAGATAAACGTGTCGCTTGGCCGCCTATTCGGCGGAGAAGTCTCCTGTCGTCTGCTGCGGCACCGTGAACTACGGAGGCCTCAGTTCGGGCCTGATACTTCTTGCCGGTTTGGCAGTGTGTGTCGGCCTTAGTGTGAATATGAACCCCACCGTCCAAGATTCAAGCTGATTGGCTTTCGGCTTTAAGACGGCGTTCAGAAGCGTCCGCGGATTCATGGGAAGTCTCCTTTCTGCTGAGGCGGGCACGCTCAATCGGCAGCCAGCTTGTTGAAGCCAAGATCGGCGCCCGGGATGAACTTGCGTTCCTCGGGCAGGATGAGCTTGCGAGCCTTCGAGCGCTCAAAGAACATCTTGCCCCGGATGAGACCGTTCGCCGCCGCCTCTTCGATGGCTTCGACATTGGCCTCACCGAAGGCGATGAGAACCGAGGCCGCCGGAGCGGAACCGACCTTCTTTTCGTCGGCGTCGACGAATGCGATGCGTCCTTCAAAGAGGAACAGACCATCGCTGCCCTCGATTGCTCTGTGAGCCCACTTTGTGTCTGTTCGCGCGAAGGTTAGCGCGATGCCGTTGCGATGCTCGATAGCCTTGTCGATCCAAGGATCGATTTCCGAGTAAGGAGGATTCATAAAGAAACGCCCAAACCAAGGCAGTTTCAGCCCATCGTCTTCCTTTGTGTAGCAGTGACGCGCCGTCCAGTGATTCTTACTCGGAGCGCAAGGATCGATATCGAATGGGCGCAGCGCTTCTACCAGCGCACGGGGCGTATACCATTCATCACCGCGAGATTTCGACATTGTCTTTTTCCTTTCGATGCGGACGTCACACCGACAACCGGTGTGATGCGTCCGTCCGAAAGAAATGATTTCAGTGCCTGAAATCCGGAAACGAATCCGGCCAATTTATTTTTCTCGTTTGGTCTGGATTCGCGAAACAAACGAACTCATATCCGTTCGCTTTTTTCGTCGCCTTCCTCGACCAACTGAAGAAGCGCCTTCGCTTCGCTTGCCGTTCGTATTGCCGCGATACGCCGACAAAGATCGCGCGGCTTACATTTCCGTCCTTCTGCTTCCACTTCTGTCTTCACCTCTTCAACACGGCGCACGACGCGCTCAAGCTCACCAAGGCCGTAGTCGTCGAGGAGCTGCCGCGCGTCTTCGAGATGAAGAGCCACCATGCGAAGCGCCCATGCCATGTCTCGCGCCGTCAGTTCGCTGCCGCTGTCACCAATAAGGATGTGATAGACAGCCGCATAGCGGACGCCTGAGAACATCAGTCTCCGGAAAAACGATACCGGCAGCGCATCGCCTTCGGGCATCATCGCCCGGAAGGCCGATTTGAATGTGCCGATTGCCTCCTCTCCGACTCTATAGATGGGATGAAGTGGCACCTGTTCAACAGAGGCCCATGCGCTTCGCATGGCATCTTGATGGCCGCGCAGATCGTAGAGCGGGAAGTCGACCGCACGGCGCAACGGATCGGCTGGCGCAATGATAAAATTGAATCTTTGCGCGAAACCATCCACTAAGGCTTCCGGGCCGACGCAGTCCTTGAAAGTCTCCAGCACGGTCGAGCCAAGGATCGTCAGCGCCGGGTTCTCGATGGATATCGCATCCATCTTCGTCCGCCGCGATATCTGCTGCCCGTCATAAAGACGCAAGAGATAGTCGCGCAGCTCGGCCATATGCGTTTGCTGGTCCAGCGCTCTGAGGAACTGCCCGAACTCATCCCGAATCCAGGTCGCATTATTATGTGCGGCGAGGTCCTGAACGAATTTCGCGGCGGATGCCGGGTCCGGGAAAAGGTTCTTCTGACCCGCAATATCGAGGACGCGCCGCGTCGCGAAGGTCTTGCCTGCGCCGCTTGGCGCAAGAACCACGGTCCAGAGGCTGGGCTTGACCATCTGGCCGTGGAGATCGACGAGGCATCCCGCTTCCAGAAGCCGTCCCGATATCAAGGTCATGACCGCCGCAAGAGGAAGCTCCAGGGGAATATCGGTCCTCTGCCGGAAGGCCTCCGTCACCACTTCCGCAAAGGAGCCCGGCGGCACGGCGCTTTGACCGCGCCAGGCAGAAGTCTGGGTCTTTCGAACGAGCAGCATGGCGCGGATCGTGTCTCGCGCCTCCCGGCTGCGGCTTGCGGCCTCGATCATGCTCTCGACACCGGAGAGTGGAAGTGCGAGTTGCCGGGGGCGCTTGCGGTTAGGCTTCATGGCGGGTTCTTGTCTGTCGTGGTTGCGCTTGTCTCCGACCTAGGCACCACGCAGCGACAGACAAATCCGATCTTTGGGGGCTCCCCTCATTGACACTGACAAATCCCAGAAACCGCAAACCGCAGCGGCACTTAGCGCCTTAAAGCGGGATTGACAGGGCAGTGACAAAAGGCGCTATCGCTCCTCGCCGCCGCGCGATCGTCCGTTCTCGGCGATCTCGCGCGTTGCCTCGTCGACCATCTCGTCGACCAAGCGCTTCCCCTTCCGCACCGCTTTCTCAAGGCCCGCCGTTCTTACCGGCGCGTTAAATTTGGGCTGCGATTTCTTCGCATGTTCCACGTGTAACGCGGTTTTAAGAACCGGCTCCTTCCGGGGGTGGCCGGTCTTCTGCCCGTCCATCTTCTTCTGGCGCTCCGCTATCAACGTGCCCGCATCCTTGCGCCGCCGCCGCTTCCGCCGGTTGCGGTCTCCGGCGGCGGTCTTGCGTCCGCGCCGCTCGGCGGATGAGCGCGCGGGGCCCAGATGCTCCTCGCCTTCAATGAGGTCTCCGGGCAGGCCTTCAGCCTCCAGGCGCCGCTTCCAGGAGCGCATGTCGACCGGCTGGGCTGCGCCCGCTTGTTCAAGGGCACGCCCGGCAAGTTCGCCCCATTCCGCCCGCCATGCCTCGATAGCGGCCGGGCCGGTCTTTCGATCATCCAGTTCGCGGGCCTTCTCACCCAAGGCGCTGCCGTTACTGCGGCGGCCGCTGATGACGACATGCGCATGGATATTCCGCTCGTCGCCCGCCGCGTCGGGCGCATGGATGACCCAGGCGCAAGCGACCCCGTGCCGTTCGTTGAGGTGGCGGCACCAGTCTTCAACCAGCGCCGATGATTGCTTGATTGTCAGCTCGTGGGGCACGGCAAGGATAGCGCTGCGGCCTTCGCAAGCATCGCCGCGCTTCTCGGCAAGCGACATCGCCTGTCCGAGGCTCTCGGCGTCACCGTCCCAGCCGGTAATGCCGGATGCGAGAAGGTCGCCGTCGCCCTTCTTCCGATAATCATGCGTCGTGGCGATGCGGGGGTCATGGATGCGGCTGCGCATGACATAGGCCATGCGAGCACAGGCCGTTGCGCCGGTGCTCCGGGAGATTTTTGAGACCCTCAGAAATCCTATCGCCATGTTCTCTTGCGCCTTCAGGCGGGGTGTCGGGGCTTGCCCTGACCGCTGCGTTCCCCTCGGGGGAATGCGTAATTGCGCCCTTCGGGTATTCCGCTGCCTCGCTTGTATTCCTCGAACCTGTTCATAGGTCCACGGAAGGCTCACACAAGGAACGGGAGAGACAATCTTGATTGGAAAATCGGTCGGCGGCTGGCACTGGCAATGGAAAGACAGGTTCTTGCGCCTCTGGTCGCCCAAGGGGCGTGTCGCCGCCGTCATCGGCTTCAACGAGAAACTCGGCTGGCTCTGGTCGCTCACAGACTCGCCCGGTCACAGGGCGAAGGATCAGGAAACGGCCGTGCGGGAGGTCCTCGACGCCCTCGAAATGCCGGACCGGGTTCGCGCCGAACTGCTCTCGATTATCCTCCATGAGCTCGCACGCATTGCGAAAATCGAGGCTGAAAACGATGCCGACTTCAGCGGCCCCGAAGGCGACAAAGCCGAAATCGCCTGAGGAGCGGCGCGCCGCGCTCGAAGCGCGGCGCGCAAAGCTCGATCTGCGCATCCGCGCCCTCGCAAGCGAGGAGCGCGAACGGCGGCGCCGCGAGGATACGCGCGGGAAAATCGTCCTGGGCGGCGCTCTGCTCGCATTCTTCCGCAAGGAGCCTGTCGCGGCAAAGGCTCTCATGCCCCGGCTCCTGCCCCTGATCGCGGAACGAGATCGCGAGGTGGTTGTGAGGCTTAGTGACCAGGCCTAGCGATTGCTGGCTGGAGGTTCGTTCGAGCCGCCCCGGCAGCGTATCATGCGGCTCCAGGGCTGATTCCTTGACAGGGACGGCCGTATAGCGTCACTTGACACCATACGGCTCACGGGTGTAAATTCATGAAAATTCGGAACGTGATCCACAAGGGACTGCGCCGGTTTATCGAGACCGATGACGCCGCCGGATTACATCCCGCTATTGTGCCGAAGCTTCGGCGGATCGTCTCCTTCCTCCAGGATATGGAGCGTGAGGAGGAGTTGCGGACGGTTCCGAGCTGGAAGGCGCATCAGCTGACCGGCGACCGCAAGGGGACATGGAGTCTCTTTGTCACGAAGAACTGGCGCCTCACATTCCGGATAGACCAGACAGAGATCGAAATCGTCGATCTCGATTACGAGGACTACCACTAGGAGAGCGAAATGGGCACGACGCAAGGCATTCGCATGAAGAACCCCGCCCATCCCGGCGGCTTCGTCAAACATGAGATCATCGAGCCTCTGGGCCTGTCCGTAACAGGCGCGGCAGAAGTGCTCGGTGTCACGCGGGCGGCACTCTCAGCGTTGCTGAACGAGCGGGCGCATCTGTCGCCCGAAATGGCGCTCCGCCTGGAGAAGGCGTTCGGCGTGTCGATGGACACTCTCATGCGCATGCAGAACAGTTTCGATATTGCCCAAACGCGCAAGCGCGCGGGGGATATCAAAGTGAAGCCCTATCAGGCTCGATCCATCGCGCCCGATGACGGGCATACGCGCCGCTCGAATGCGACGTGACCTGAGCAGCCTTTGACCGGCACGACCGGTATATTGCTGTGGGCGACTTCAACGCATCTTCAAGAAAAGCTTATCAAGTCTGCGGCGCATCATGCGGCAGGCTTGGGCGGCCTCCTGGGGGTGCCACTTTGCCTTCAATATCGAAGAAGGTTTTCTACCGGCATTGACGCCGAATTCTGACATTAGTCTGCCGCTATGTCAGAAACTCGTGACTTTCCGACATAACGATCGGCTCCATCTGAGGCGCGAGCATATCGTTCGACTTCGATGATCTGGCTCGCGCAGGTCTTATGAACGAGTGCCATTCGATGCTGATTCTTGAGACCAGCCCAGGATTGGCATGCTGATGGACTCCGTTTCATTGTCGCTGACGATGGTCTGCGATGCTCCGCAAAAAAGGTAATGAGGCGGCCTAGCACGCACACAACTAACACACCCGACAGCGATTTATCGAAGACCAAGCTCAGGTACTCCCGGGCGAAGCCGTCGACGACCGCCAGGATACGGAAGCGACGGCTGTCGGTCAGCGTGTCACCGAGGAAGCCGAGAGATCAGCATTGGTTGGCTCCATTTGATATCGTCATTAATGCCTGTGCCCGAAGAGGAATCGGTTGCGGCCGCCGTAACGACAAAACCGCACGCGCTCACCCAGATAGAGCCGTCTCAGCTTCTTGTGGTTCAGTTGGGAGTTCCCAAGCTCGGGTCAATAGGCGTGCATTTGGGAGGGTTACTCGTTGTTTGCCTCATTCGATACTGCTAATATTTTTTTCCTTCTAGGGGCGCGGCGCATGGGAATCACTGAACTTCAGGAGCTGGTGAAGCATAAAATTGAGCAGCTTCGCCCAAAACTGCTAGACCTTAGCCGCCGAAATCCGCTTATTGCCACGAAGCTTTCACCGCGCTCCAATGCCCACATTCGTGTTGTTGATGAGCTGCCTGATATCCTCTTCTACAAATTGAATAATGGGCAGGAGATGCGGCTGGTACCGCTGCCCGATATTGAAGACGACCCCCGCGATGAAGATTCAAAGGAGTTCCGTGATGCGCTCGCGAATGCGCGCCTCACAGACGAGGCTTACCTAAATGAATTAGAATCAATTGAGCGGGATGCGGAAGATTACCTCGACCGCACACGGCGAATTGAACGCGCTCTTAAGGACCGCATTCGCATTGATCTAAACATGCCACCGCGTCCCAAGCAGGCTGATATCAACCTTGCGCAGCACGCGCGCAACAACGGTATCACACCATCTTATGAACTCCCTGAGCCCGACGGCAATGTTGAAGAAGAACGGCATACAGACGATAACATACAGACACTTCTTCTGCCGAAGGATCTGGAACGTAAGTTGAACAACATCTCGTCCAAGTGCAGGACGTGGATTCAGGAAACGGGCGTCAACGTGTTACATGTCGCCTATGGATTCTTGGAGTGGGTGGAGCCGAACCAAACTGACACATCATACTCCCCACTAGTTCTGTGTGGTGCGCAGATTGAAAAGAATCGCACGCGTGATGGCGTTGAGTTTCGGATCGTCGGAACAGGAGAAGAGCCTGAAATTAATGCGGTCCTCGCCGAGAAGATGCGTATCAATTTCGGTATCGAGCTGCCGCCATTTGATGGTGCGTCGGTTGAAAATTATCTCCGAACTATCGCTGAGATAGCGCCGCGCCAGATTCTCTGGAAGGTCCGCCGCCAAGTCGCGATCGGCGTTTTCCCGTCGGCCCGCATGGCGATGTACCATGACATCGCCCCGCAAAACCCGGCTCTTCCTGACAGCGAGATTGTCCGGTCACTGCTCTGCGGATCAAATGCCGAGTCAGCAGCCCCCTTCGCAGAAGAATATAATGTCGACGCACCTGAAATTGAAAGGAGCGTTCCCTGCCTAGTTATGGATGCTGACTCGTCGCAATTCAGCACGCTCGTTGATATCGCAAACGGCAAGAACTTAGCGGTTGAAGGTCCTCCGGGCACTGGAAAGTCGCAGACCATCGTTAACGCCATTGCGGCCGCACTGGCCGAGGGCAAGAAGGTTCTGTTTGTTGCCGAGAAACTCGCCGCACTTAATGTCGTCCGCGCCCGCCTAGAAGCCGTTGGCCTTGGCGAATTCATTTTGCCGCTACAGGCGGAACGATCATCACGCGAGCAGGTAATCAGCTCGTTGCGCAGTCGTATAGAAATGAACAAACCAGGCGCTGTGCGGGACTATGCCGAAAAGATCGCGGAATATCGCCGTATCCGTGATCAATTAGCAGATTACATTGACCTGATGACACTCCGCTTCGGGACGAGCGGCATGACGATCCACGAGATCCTCGGCCGAAGCATTGCGACATCTCCTCGGCTGGATGACGTCCCGAAGGAAATCATCGATCATTCCGACGTCCCTGAGACATACCTCAACAGGGCCGGAATCGAGCGCCTACGTGCACTTGGAGATATGGTTGAGCAGGCTGCGGAACGGGCGTCTGGTGCGAAACCTCACTGGAAAGCGACAGGTCTGACGCATGCAGATCGCTTCACGGTGGAGGAAGCATGCAATCTGGCGGGAAGAGCCTCCGAAGCCTTCCGAAAGCTGGCAGCCGCTCGTGACATTCTGCCGGACTACGGAATTGACCGCGATGCGGCTGAGAAGGACCTTGCCGCCCTCTTATCCGCGCTCCGCGGACTCCAGGTGTTGACCGAAACGGGGCCCGGTCTGCATCTGAGGCTGCTTTCCTCGGACGCCTCTGCACGTTTGGCGACGTTCATTGCCGACTGTGAGACTTGTGCCGACTTCGAACAAGAGCTCGCGTCCGTATTGACCGTTGACGTGACAGAGAGCATTTACTCAGACATAGAGCGCCTTCGTGCGATCTGCCGCATTCACGATATTAAAACGCTGGATTGGGACGCGCTTCAGTCAAATTTGGCATCCCTTCGAGACACGCTGCAACCCTCGCGCGAACTCATCGGCATGATGTCGCCCTTGGCCCGTGTGAAGCCGGAATCGGCTGAATGGAACCTTGCCGATCTTGACAGGGCGGCACGAGTCATCGCAGCCACAGGACGTGAAGCGCTTATGAGCCGCAATGCGGCAACGAACGATCCATCTGCATTACCGCTTCTTCAGAAGTTGATCGCGGAAGGCCGAGGCCTTCAGGCCGAACGATCAGAGCTTTCAAAACAGGTTTCGTTACGCATCGACGCATCAGCAGAAGCGCTGACCGCTGCGATCGCCGCCTTGCGCTCAGGAGGTTTGTTTGCAGTATTTTCTAGCAACTACCGCAATGCGAAACGTCTGGCCCGTTCGCTGTTGCTGGCCGAACGCATCGACAAACAGGATGCCCTTGATTGCCTAGAAAAACTTGCCGACTACCGCATCCGGGAACGGGCGTTTCAACAGAACCCGCAGGCAACAACTCTGTTCGGACCTTATTTCAGAGGTGTAGACACGGAGTTTTCCCCATTTGAGAAGCTGACACAATACTATGACTTTATTCAAACCGCATTTAGCGGGCCGGAGCTACGCCCTTTGCGCGATTTCCTGCGCACTGCAGACCTCGATGATTTGGAAGCGGTTCCTTTTTTCCTGACAAACATACCATTGGATACATTGGCGCAGATCCAAAAGAATGTATCGTATTTGGAACGTCGTATTGCTGCGCTGGATGGTGCTCTCGAAGAACTGCGTCCATTCCTTTCGATCTTTCGTGCGTCCAAATGCGTCACTCCCGAATCTCTTGAGAATCTGACCGAGAAGGTGAAATCCTTCTTAAAGCGGCGCGTGGCTCTCGATGGCGATCGTGATGTAGCCGATTTGCTGGGTGACCAATTCGCAGGGAGTCACACCAAGACTGCGCCGCTTAAGCCTGCCTGCCTATGGGCGCAATCGGCCGCTCCTTTCGCCGAACAGCTTGCTACTGTTCTGCGCGGCGGGAATGCCGCCGAAGCAGCAGAACACATTGATTCCGTCTGCAAAGCGCATTCGCAGGTTGATCGCCTTCTCGAGGAACTAAGCGCGGTTGCGCATATTGATACGAGCACCTTTACCGAGAATCGCAATCAGATCGACAGCGCCGCTGCGCTCGATGCAGCTTCGCACGATTCGGAAGGCCTCTTTGCCCACGCAGCGCTGGCCACCGCACTAGCCGAACTGCGCGATACCGGGACGCTCCCGCTGTTCGCTCACCGCATGACATCCGGCGCGCTGAATAATATCGCAGCGCAGTTCGAGGCGCTGGCTATCCGAAAGCTCGTTTGTTCTGTGAACACGGAGCATCGTAAGAAGCTCGCACTCTATCCTGGGTCTCGCCTTGATAAGCTGCGGGCGGAGCTCGCGCGTCAGGACAAGGAAATCACCAAGCTCGCGCAAAAGCAGTTACGTTGGAAGATTTATGCCGATGCCAATCCGCCCGCGGGAATCGGGATTGGCAAGAAATCCACCTGGACGCAAATGGCGCTGATCAACAATGAGATCAACAAGCAGCAGCGCTTTATTTCCGTTCGCGACCTAACTCAGCGAGCCGGAAAGGCCCTGCTCGAACTCAAGCCATGCTGGATGATGTCGCCCCTTGCCGTCGCGCAATATGTACCAAAAGACACCCTGAAGTTTGACCTTTGCATCATCGATGAAGCCTCCCAGATGCCGCCGGAAGCGGCAATCGGTGCGCTTCTGCGCTGCAAACAGACAGTTGTGGTGGGCGATACCAATCAGCTACCGCCGTCAAGCTTCTTCCGGAAAATGATCGATGACGAGGAGGCAGACGAGGATGACGCCGTTCTCAATCAATCGATCTTGGAAATGGCCAATGCCACCTTCCGTCCGGCACGTCGCCTGCGTTGGCATTATCGTTCGCGCCACTCCGGGCTTATCAAGTTCTCAAATAGATTAGTCTATAGTGACAATCTCATTGTATTCCCCTCCGCATCAGAGTCCATATCCCGGATGGGGGTTGAGTATCAAAAAGTTGATGGTCTCTATAAGGCTGGCACAAACGCCGATGAAGCGCGCTTCATGGTCGATGCCGCCCTGGAATTCATGCGAACCGATCCTAACCGATCGCTTGGCATCGTGACGCTTAACCAGAAGCAGCGTGATCTCATAAATGACGAGTTTGAATACGCTCTTGGCCGCTACGGGCATGCTCAGACTTATGTCGATACATGGAAGCTCAAAAATGACGGCCTTGAAGAGTTCTTTATCAAAAATCTTGAGAACGTTCAGGGCGACGAGCGCGATGTTATCTTTGTCGGCACCGTCTATGGACCGGAGGTGCATGGTGCACGGGTGGCGCAGCGCTTCGGTCCGATCAACGGCATAGCAGGCAAACGCCGTCTCAACGTGCTGTTCACTCGCGCCAAGGAGAAAATCGTCACATTCTCATCGATGACCGCTGCGGATATCATCGCAGACGAGAACAGCAATCCCGGAGCCTACACGCTCAAGCGTTGGCTGGAATATGCTGCGACGGGTGTTCTCGATGGGGGCATAAATGCAGGTAGGGAGCCCGACTCAGAGTTCGAAATTTTCGTAATGGACCAAATCCGCGCAATGGGCTGCGAGGCAGTACCACAGGTAGGCGTGGCAGGGTATTTCATTGATATCGGCGTCAAACATCCGGACTGGCCTCACGGCTTCATCCTGGGCGTAGAATGCGACGGAGCAAGCTATCATTCCGCAAAATCTGCTCGCGACCGTGACCGATTGCGCCAGGAGCATCTGGAGCGTCTCGGTTGGTATTTCCACCGCATCTGGTCGACAGATTGGTTCAACAACCCGCACCGCGAGGCCGAGCGGCTGCGTGAGGTGATTGCAGCACGAATACAGAGTCTAAAGGCGCGAGAGCCAGAGTTCGTATCTACACCCGCATCTGATGAAAGCACGACAGCCCGCCAACCGCGGCCAGGCGATAATCCGCCTCGGGACGATTTGTCGATGTTGCCTCTGCGCCCGCAACCTGCCGAAACCGCAAGACCGGCGAAATCTGCCGATGACAATAGGGTCGCTATTGGAGACACCATTCGTGTTCGCTATTTGAACGGCGATTGCAAAGTGCTGACGCTAACCATTGGCACTGAACCGAGTGATGTTAGCAAGGGTCTAATTCACCACGAAGCACCAATCGCCAAAGCGCTTCTGGGAGCCGAACAAGGGGACGAGGTTGAGGTTCTAAACGGTTCTTATGTCCGCCCAGCGGTCGTGGAGGAGATCATCAAGCGCGAACGATGACGCGTTGCTAAAAATGAACCCGCGTCCTATCCAACGAGGTTCGGAACGAATTTATTTACGTCAGTCTCAGCGTGCTCAATGATCTATTCCGCAAGTCCGTTGGGCTCAGACAAATTGGCAAGTTGTGTCCTGCCCCCCCTGGAAACTGGACCGTTTGAAGCTGGAAAATTCTAATTTACTGTCCCTGGCCGGGCGGAGGATTTTATATTAAGAAGACGAAGTTCAGCGAGCAGCAGATAGCGTTCATTTGCGCCAGGCTGAGGAAGGGATGACGGTCGGGGAAGTCTGCCGGAAGGCGGGAATTTCCGATTTGACCTATTACAACCGGCGCAAGAAGTATGGCGGGTTGATGACGTCAGAGATGAAGCCGGAATTTACCAGACGAGCCGGTCCAAGGTTGGGGCAAGTTCAAATGTTAAAAGGACTCTACTTCCAACTAGATGAAACCTGGGGCTCAGGTCAGAATTTATATCGTTGCTCTTGTGAGGTCTTTCGCCATTTGGACACAAAACAGAATGACGGCCTGGAAGATTAGCGTCGTGTCCTGGGATTTTAGCTACGTAATGGACAAGACCTGCTTTCCCAGTAAACGATTTCTGACCGGTAATCCGCCCTCAGATCAAGCAACGTTTACCGCAAGCTTGCTTCTCTCCTGATGCCGCGGAAAGGGAATCTCGAACCAGAAAGTCGCACCTTCTCCTGGCTTTCCCTTCGCGCCAATTCTGCCTCCCATCAACCGGACCAGCTTTGCGCAAATGGCGAGACCAAGTCCCGTGCCACCGAAGTGCTTTGCGACGGAGTTGTCCGCCTGTACGAAGGGCTGGAACAGACGCGCCGCAACTTCGTCCGTGAATCCTATCCCGCTGTCGCGCACTTCGAACCGGACAGACAGGGTTTCTGAACTCTCCCCGGCAAGCGCCGCCCGAAGCTCGACGCGGCCGCCTTCAGGTGTGAACTTCATCGCATTTGAAATCAGATTCGAGAGTATCTGCCGCAGACGCCCCTCATCCGCCAGCACCACATCTTGCGGAAGTGCATCTTCGAAGGTCTCGAACGTGATGTTTTTTTCGATTGCCTTGCCGCGCCAAAAGGCCATCGACTGGATCAGGTCCGGCAACACAAGCGGATCCTGTTCGAGCTCTATCTTTTCCGCCTCGATCTTCGAGAAGTCGAGGATGTCGTTCAGGAGGGTCAAAAGGCTTTGTGAGGCATCGTGAATATACCCGCCATACTCCTTTGCCTTTTCGTCCCTGGATGTAATCGCCAGAACGTCGGAAAACCCCACCACGGCATTCATGGGCGTTCGGATTTCGTGGCTCATCATGGCGAAGAAGGCGGATTTCACGCGGTTGGCTTCCTCGGCCCGCTCCCTCTCCATTTCTGCCTGTTCTCGAGCCTTGTCCCGCTCTTCGAGCAAAATCTTCTGCCGTTCTATCAATTCCTCGTTCTCAAGCTCGCCACGGAACCGGGCCTGGTCGGCCTGAATATGGACATAGACAATCAGAAGCACACCGACTGCGAGCGCCGCGATCAGCAAAATGTCGACGTCCGTAATGGCGTGACTGCCTGTCAGCGCCGGAAAGGTGAAGCCGAGCAAGGCAACCGCTATCGACGGGAAGGCATAGGTGAGTTTGGGCGCCGGAGAAGCCGTCAGGATCGCCAGATGCGTCGCGGCCATGCATTGTATGAGTATCGGATGATCGAAGCCGGGCGCGAAACTAGCCGCCGCAAGCGGCAGAAGATAGGCCGCATAGACAGCCGGCACATAGAAAACGAGCTCAAAGGCGCAGCGGTTGACGTCGACCGTCTTGATGTTTGCCTTTACGCGCCGTCTCCACTGCCAGCAAAGAAGATCCACCAATGTCGGCAAGGCCGCGGAAGCCAAAGCGAGCCAGACCGACTGCCAAGCCGTCCAGCCCACATAGCCCAACCCGAGCTGGAAGAAAGGCGTCCGTAGCTTGAACAGCCAATCCTGCGTTGTGATCCAGTTCTCAAGCGACCGCCGGTTCACCCGTTCAGACGTAATAGCCATAGTTCCCTCGCCCATCTCAGGACATCGGTTATGGCAGCATCCCTTTAAGATGAAATCTCAGTCTCAAATGCAATTTGATTAAAACTGATGGCATTTGCGGTGTCGGTAACAGTCTATTAGCCAATAAATCACAATTGCGCGAGCATTTGTGAGGGTACAGGCAAGGCTTATCCTGTTGTCCCTTCTGATCGAGATATCGAATCTATCGAGTGTGACGATACCTGTGGATGGCATCGGCCAGCGCGCCCAAAAGTCGGCAGCATAATGGCAAGTCCGCAAATACGAAGGGAAGCGCAGCGCCATGGATCAACTTCTGGCGCCTTCTCTTACTTGACTTGGTCTCGCCATTGTCCGCATTTTGCAGCTAGGTTGCTTGTCACAGAAAATAGCGCGAGGGACTCGTAATGACCGACCTGGATGCATATTTTGAACGACGGCGAGAGATGACCTCGCTTGCCACGAGAGCATTCGATGCAGGCGAAAACGTCGTTAATATGATCCTGTCGCGGTTTCCTGACGCCAAGCAAGAAGCAATCGAGATTGCCTATGAGCTGCAGGCAGGGTCCTACACCGCTAATCGCGACACACCGGTCTCGCTCGCTTATCGGGGCGAGCAGCACCACATTCTTGCGGAGCGGGTGTTTCCGCGTCTGACCACAGACCAAAACGCAATCCTCCTCGACGCAGGCACAGGCGAGGGAACGGGCTGGTATGGCTTCGACTTCGGCAATTCTCCGGTTGGCGATCTTCACGCTGTTGATATCAGCCTGCGTCGGCTCGACTATGTCCGGCAGAATGTCGCGCTCGCTCGGGATCAACTGTCCGTTGTGAGAGCAGACCTACTCGACATGCCCTATTGGCCGAAATCTTTCGACGTCGTGGTCACGATGCATGCTGTAGAGCCCAATGGTGGCCGGGAACACGCAGCGGTCAACAAGTTGGCAAATCTCACGGCTGACCTCTTGTGCTTGTTCGAACCGGACTATCGGGCTGCCTCTCCGGAAGGCAGGGCTCGGATGGAGAAGCTCGGCTATGGTCTGGAGATATTCGAAGCGGCCCATGCGCTGGCTGATTTCGAGGTTTTGTTCGAGCAACCTATCGCCTCGGTGACCAATCCGCTCAATCCCACCACCGTCATCTGCCTCAAACGCAAGAAATCAAGCAAGGGCTCTTTGCGGCGTAAGTCGCCCTTGGCTGACCTAGATCTCATCAGACGGGAAGACCATTTCGCGGAAACAGGACTTGGTGCAAGCGCAATCTTCCCGATTGTTTCCGGCATTGAGTGCATGCGCCGAAGCGATGCCGTAATGCGGATCGAGCGATAAGTCCGCCAATATTGGCCGATCACACGAGCGAGCGATCGCACATTCGGCTTTGGTGTTACACAGAGGTGTGCTACATACGCTTTACAGCCAACCTAAGCCTTTATTATCGTTGATTTTTTCTACGGTCGAGGGAATCCTAGTCCCCCAGCCAATTTACCTTCCAAGCCAGTTCTTATTTTGCCAGCGGCGGCATTCTAAAACGCAAATGGCCGGGACGAGCCCGGCCATAAGCGGATTTTTCCAGAGCCGGCTCAGTGCAGCTCGAGGCCCGGCAGATCGCCCCTGGCGCGCCAGTCTTCCAGCACCTTGATGAAGGCGATGGAACCGGCACCATAGGAGCCGTTGCGGATCGCACGCGCCGAGGGCTGACCTTCATTGTTGTAGTAGCCCGGCGTACATTCCTCGAGATAGCGGCGGTTGAAGACGGCAACCTTCATCACTTCCTCGACCCATGCGTCTTCGGCTTCCTGCGTGGTTTCGACGACGCGGGCCTGACGGCCGATACATTCCTTCACGATATAGGCGAGATGCTTCGACTGCTCGTTCAGCATGTGCGGGTAATTGGCGGTGAAGCCCGACTGCGCATTGGAAACGATGAAGCAGTTGGGGAAGCCGCGCGTGTGCATGCCGTGGAGCGATGAGACGCCCTCCTCCCACTTCTCGGTGAGGGAGAGACCGTTGCGGCCATAGATTTCGAAACCGGCGCGGCGCGTATAGCCGGTACCGACCTCGAAGCCCGTCGCATAGATGAGGCAATCGATCTCGTATTCCTTGCCATTGGCGACGATGGCGTTTTCCGTGATGCGCTCGACGCCCTTCCCCGCCGTGTCGATGAGATGCACGTTGGGGCGGTTGAAGGTGGCGAGATATTCGTCGTGGAAACAGGGGCGCTTGCAGAACTGGTTGTACCAGGGCTTCAGGGCTTCTGCGGTGGCGGGATCCTTCACGACGGTTTCAACGCGCTTGCGGATCGATTCCATTTTCTTGAAGTCGGCCAGCTGAACGGTCTCCGCCATCTTTTCCGGCGCGAGATTGTTCGGGTTCTTGCGCGCCATGACGAGCAGGTTTCCGATGATGTCGGTCCAGCCGTCATTGACGAGGTCGACTTCCTGATAGCCGCCGGAGACGAGCGTATTGAAATTGTCCATGCGGAACTGCTGCCAGCCGGGCTTCAGCGTCTTCACCCATTCGCGGTCGGTCGGCCGGTTGTTGCGCACGTCGATCGAGGACGGCGTGCGCTGGAACACATAAAGCTCCTTTGCCCAGGCGCCGAGATGGGGCACGCATTGCACGGCCGTGGCGCCGGTGCCGATGATGCCGACGCGCTTGTCCTTCAGCTTGTCGAGGCCGCCATTGCAGTCGCCGCCCGTATAGCCGTAGTCCCAGCGGCTCGTGTGGAAGGAATGGCCCTTGAAGCTCTCCACGCCGGGAATGCCAGGCAGCTTCGGCCGGTGGAGCGGGCCGCTTGCCGTGACGATAAAGCGGGCGCGAATGGCATCGCCGCGATTGGTGTGAACGATCCAGCGCGCTGAATCGTCGTCCCAGCGCATTTCGGTAACTTCGGTCTGGAACAGAGCGTCGTCATAAAGTTTGAAATGGCGGCCGATGGCACGGCTGTGCTCGAGAATTTCAGCGGCCTTCGAATATTTCTCGACCGGCATGTAGCCGACTTCCTCGAGAAGCGGCAGATAGATGTAGGATTCGATATCGCAGGCAGCACCGGGATAGCGGTTCCAGTACCAGGTGCCGCCAAAATCGCCGCCCTTCTCGATCATGCGGACGCGGGCGACACCTGCCTCGCGCAGACGCGCACCGGCAAGCAGGCCGCCGAAGCCGCCGCCGACCACCACGACATCGACTTCATCGGACAGAGGCGCGCGCGTGAAGCCCGGCTCGACATAGGGGTCTTCAAGGTAATGCGCGAACTGGCCCTTGATCTCGACATATTGCTCGTTGCCGTCCTTGCGCAGACGCTTGTCGCGCTCGGCGCGATATTTCGCCTTGAGCGCGGCCGGGTCGAACCCGAGATCGTCGATGTCCTGTGCGGTGCCGTTTGCTTCGTTTGCCACGTCTCTTCCTCCAATGCCTGTTTGGCCCGCAATCTACCATGCGAACCTGCGGGTCTCTGCCCGCTCTTTCGGAAGATGATAATGTCGATTTACTACCTGTCAAAGCAAACCGGAAAAAGCCCGATTTCCCGGCGTCAAATTCGGCGCGTGCGCGCCGCAAACGAAAACGGGCCCCGCCTTGCGGCGGAGCCCGGGATTCCCGCTCTGCGAAGCGCGATCAGCCGTAGCGATAGGGCGCGCCGGCCTTGCGCATCGTGTCTGCGTATTTCTTGAGGATCTCGACGATCTTCGCGTTGCGCGGGCTCTGCTTGGCGACTTCGTCCCAGAACTTGAGCGCTTCGTCTTCCACCGTCTTCCATTCCGCTTCCGGGATGGTGGTGAGCTCGAGCTTGCCGCCCGTGGTGCGGTAATGGGCCTCGCCCCACCAGTACCAGTGCTGACGGTAATAATGCGAGCTGTCCATGCTGAGCTTGAAGAGCGTCTTCAGATGCTCGGGCAGCGCATTCCACTTCTCGGTGTTGGCGATGTAGGAACCTGCCCATGCACCCGAGATGTTGTTCGTCAGATAGTATTTGGTGATGTCCGCCCAGCCGACCGTGTAGGTCTCGGTTGCGCCGCACCAGGCAACGCCGTCGAGCTCGTTCGTCTGGATGGCGACTTCGATGTCTTCCCAGGGCAACGTGACGGGCACGACGCCGAAACGCTCGAGGAACTTGCCGCCTGTCGGGAAGGTGAAGACGCGAAGGCCCTTCAGGTCTTCGAGCTTGCGGATTGGCTTCGTCGTGACGAAGTTGCAAGGATCCCACGAGCCGGTGCTGAGCCAGGTGACGCCGGGCACTTCCGCATAGGCTTCTTCCCAGATTTCACGAAGGCCATACCATTCCCACAGCACAGGCACATCGAGGCTGTAGCGCGAGGCGAAGGGGAAGTAGGCACCGAAGACCGAGACGTCCACGGGTGCGGCCATCGAGTCATCGTCGCTCTGCGCGGCGTCGATCGTGCCGTTCTGTACGGCGCGGAACAGCTCGCCCTGCGGAACAAGCTGGTCGGCGGTGTAGAGCTCGATCACCATCTCGCCATTGGCCGCCTTGTTGAAGGCATCGATGGACGGCTTGATGACGTGTTCGGCGAGAGCGGCACCGGCATAGGTCTGAAGGCGCCATTTGATCGGCGCCTGGGCGCGGACGATGTTCGGCGCGGCGAGCGTGGTCGCGCCGACGGCAGCGGCACCAAGGCCCGCCTTTTTCAGAAAATCTCGTTTGTTGATTACCGGACGGTCACTCATCAGGTGGCTCCTTCTTCCATGGATGGTTGCGGGTCGATCCAGCCCCAATGCCAGACCCGGCCCCTCACGAAGAAAACAGTTACTGCCTCTTTCTTATTGTCTGCCGCCGCACCCCCTATCGCCCGAAATACCAGTTGGGCAACCAGAGGGTCAGTTCCGGGAAGGCCATCACGATGATGATGGTCAGTATCATGATCCCCACGAACGGTACGATTGAGCGGTAGATATCGACAAGCGTTATCTCGGGTGGCGCCATCGCCCGCATCAGGAACAGGTTGTAGCCGAAGGGCGGCGTTATGTAGGCGATCTGGCAGGTAATCACATAAAGGATGCCGAACCAGATCGGGTTGAAGCCGAGGCCGATGATGAGCGGGATATAGAGCGGCGCGACGATGACGAGCATGGCGGTGTCATCGAGGAACATGCCGAGAATGACGAAGGAAACCATCATCATGATGAGGATTTCCCAGGGCGTCAGATCCCAACGCTCGAGGAGAAGCGTGCGGATGGCATTTTTCGCGCCGAGCCCGTCATAAACGGAGCCGAAACAAAGCGCGGCCAGAATGATGAACAGGAACATGCAGGAGATGGCGAGCGTCTGCCGCATGGTGCTGTCGATGACGGTGAAAGTGAGACGCCGCTTCACCGCCGCCGCGATGAGCGCGCCGAGGGCGCCGACCGCCGAGCTTTCGACGAGAGTCGTGATGCCGGTCAGGAAGAGGCCCATCATGGTGCCGAAGATCAGGAACGGAATGATGCCGGCCCGAAGAAGGCGGAATTTTTCGCCCCAGGTGACCTGCGCCAGCTCCTCCTCGGGCAAGGCGGGGCCAAGCTCGGGATGACGGCGGCAGCGGATATAGATGTAGATCGCAAAGAGCGCCGCCATGATGAGGCCGGGAACAACGCCGGCGAGCCAGAGTTGCAACACCGGCTGGCGGGCGATCATGGCATAGAGGACGAGCACGACGCTTGGCGGAATGAGGATGCCGAGCGAACTGCCTGCCTGAATGACGCCCGTGACCATGACCTTGTCATAGCCGCGGCGGAGCAGCTCCGGCAGGGCGACGCTCGCGCCGATCGCCATGCCCGCGACGGAGAGGCCGTTCATTGCGGAGATGATGACCATGAGGCCGATCGTGCCCAGCGCAAGACCGCCGCGCACACGCCCCATCCAGACATGGAACATGCGGTAGAGATCATCCGCGATCCCCGACTCCGACATCATGTAGCCCATGAAGATGAAGAGCGGCAGGGTGAGCAGCGGAAACCAGTTCAGGACCTGAAAGGTCGCGTTGAACGGCATTTCGATGTTGCGGTCGCCCCAGAGAAGAAGGGCCGCGAGCGCCGCAACGAAACCGATGGCGCCG
>JAHBYK010000029.1 GCA_019635965.1 Parvibaculum sp.
CGGCAGGGCCCCCTCGCAAGGGGACCGCGCGTCGCGGGCTCAGTCGTCGCGGAAACCTTCCACGATCTCGGAAATCCGCTTGAAGAAGTGCAGGCCCTGCCGGATTTCCTCATCCGTCATGTGGTCGACGATCCGCTGCACATAGGCCTCGCCGCCCGCGATCATCTTCTTCATATGTGCCTCGCCCCTGGGCGTCAGCACGACGATCTTTTCCCGGCCGGATTTTGGGTTTTCGACAAGCTGCACAAGCTCCAGCGGCGGCTGCGCCATGGCCCGCAGCGCCTTTGTGACCGCCGCACCCGAAATCTCGAACCAGCTCTCAAGCGAGCGTTCGATGGCCTTGCGGTCCATTTCCCGGCCGTCCTTCCCCTCGGAATGGATCAGCCAGAGCATGGCGGTCTGATGCCGGTTCAGCACGCCGCCGCGCAGCGCGTCCTCCACGCCGATGCCGGCCTTGTAGTGGATCGGATAGTAATATTCGAGAAAGCGCAGAGCCGCCGCCGGAATGGCAGATACGTTCCGGGGCCCGTGCCCCCCCGATTTCCTTGAACTCAACGCTGCCTCCTCTGGCGGCCCGCGCCCGCAGGGCGGTTCCGGCCAAAGTCTAGGCCCGGCGTGCTGATTCATCATCGGCAAAATCATTTACAAAATTAACAATTTATGAAATGAATCATTTATCCCGGCAGGAGACGGGATGGCGAACCGGGAAAAAGGGGGGAACCTTATGCAGAATTCCGCTGTGCCGGGTGCGAGCCGCGAGGCCGAAGCCCTCGTCGAAGCCTTGCCGAAGGGCGACACCATTGCCTCGCCCTATGCGCTTTACGAGAAGTTGCGGCCGCATTGTCCGGCCTGGGGCTACAGGGACTATCCGCCCGGCACGGTGCCGGATGCGGACGAGCCGGTGACGGCCTGGGTGCTGCTCGATTATGCGCAGGTTTCCGCCGCGGCCCGCGACCACAGGGTCTTTTCCTCGCGCGATCCGCTTCAGGAACAGTCCTCCGCGCCCACGCTGATGCTCGTGAACCACGACAACCCGGAGCATGACCGCCTGCGCGGCATCGTGAACATGGCTTTCTCGCGCCGCCGCGTCGAGGCGCTGGAACCCTGGGTCGGCGACATCGTCAATGATATGCTCTCGCGTCTCGGCGATGGCGAGATAGAGGTGATGGAGGCGCTCGCCGCGCGCATCCCCGCCCGCATCATGGTCGGCCTCCTCGGTCTGCCGGACGAAGTGGTGGAAAAGTTCCGCCACTGGGCGACCGCCTTCATGCTGTCGGCCGATCTCTCGCCCGCACAGCGCGAGGCGAGCAATCGCGAGCTTGTCGAATATTTCACCGCCACCGTCAGCCGCCTTCATGCCGCATTGGACAAGGGTGAGCCTTTGCCGGATTCGCTCATCACCGCGCTGTTGAAAGCCGAAGTCGAAGGCGAAAGGCTGACGCTCGACGAGATCATCCGCTTCTGCATCACGCTTGTCGTGGCAGGCTCGGAAACGACGGCCTTCCTTCTCGGCAATCTTCTCTACAATCTCGCCGCCATGCCGGATATGCAGGCCCGGCTCGCCGCCGACCCCTCGCTCATCGACGCCTTCATCGACGAAAGCCTGCGCCATGGCGGCCCGCCGCAGCGCCTCTTTCGTATCGCAACGCAGGATGTCGAAGTGGGCGGCAAGCTGATCCGCGAAGGAGAATGGGTGGCGCTCTTCTTCGCCGCCGCCAATCACGATCCTTCCGTCTTTCCCGATCCGTCGAAATTCGACATCACGCGGCCAAACCTCAACAGGCAGCTTACCTTCGGCGTCGGTATTCACCATTGCCTCGGCTCCGCGCTCGCGCGCATGGAGGGCAGGGCGCTCGTCGCGGCGGTCCTCGGCAGCATGGCGGAAATCGCACTCGGCCGCGAAGCGCCGGTGCCGCAGCGCGCGAGCCTTCTCAATCATGGCCTCGACCGTCTCACCCTCCGCTTCACCCGCCACCGGAAAGGAGCCGCCTGATGAAAGCGTCCGTCACCGAACAGGAGCGCAATATCGCCGTCACCAGGGCCCTGTTTGAAGCCTTCGGTGCGAAGGACATTCCGGCGATTATGGGATTTCTGCATCCCAATGCCATGATCGAGTTCTACGGCACGCCGGTCATCCCCTATGCCGGCACCTATCGCGGCCACGAAGAATGCCGCCGCTTTTTCGAGCGGGTTCTGTCCTCCGTCGATGTCCACCGTTTCGAGGCGGAGGAATTCATCGCCGAGCGCGACAAGGTCGTGGTCACGGGCCAGCTCAATCTCACGGCCCGCGCCACCGGGCGCCCCATTGCATCCGATTTCGTCCATGTCATCACGGTTAAGGACGGCCGCTGGATACGCTTCCGCGATTTCATGAACACGGCCATCGCCGTAGCGGCTTTCTCGCAGGCCGATGAAGGAGTAGTCTCGTCGCTCTGACTGTTTGAGATCGGGGCGGGACATGAATCTGAAGCCGGGACTGCTGATACTCGCGCTGGCGCTTGCGGGCGGCCTGTCCGCCGCGCGTGCCGATGCCATCGGCGACAACAATATCTGCTATGCGCAATTCGCCACCGGCGATTACCGCTCGGCCATCGACTACTGCACCCGCGCCATCGATTCCGGAGAGCTGGGCGATGATGATCTCGTCACCGCGCTGCTCAATCGCGGCGTCGCGCTGAAATCCATCGGCGAGCATGACCGCGCCATCGCCGATTACACGCGCGCCCTGGTCATCGTCCCGAACGATGCGCTGCTCTATCAGAACCGCGCCAATGCCTTGCGGGAGAAGGGCGACATCGCCCCCGCGCTCGCCGACATCGAAAAGGCGATCGCGCTCAATCCCGACAGCGCCGGCGCCTGGTATGTGCGCGGCGCGCTCGCCGAGGCGCTCGGCAATCAGGATGTCGCCCGCCGCTATTACATGACGGCGCTCGGCCTCGATCCGCAGAACGAGGTCTATCGCAGCAAGGCATTCGGCGAGGCAGCGCAATGAGCGCCCGTCTCGATGTCGTTGCCACGATTGCCGAGGCCTATGGCGGTGCCTGGCGCAATCTTGGCGAAATGGTGCGGCTGATCTGGTTTCCGGTTGCGCTCTATCTCGCCTTCTCGATTGCCCGCGTCTTTGTCGATGTCGAGGCGCAGTTCTTCCTCGCGCTGGTGCTTGAAATCGCGAGCCTTTTTCTCTGGCCGGTGATTGCCGTCACCTGGCACCGTTTCATCCTGCTGGGCGATGAGCCGGCCGGCCCCGTTCATTTCCATTTCGGGCGGCGCGAGGCGATCTTCCTTCTCGTCTCCATATTTCTTGTCCTGCTGTTCGTTCCCGGCGCGGCGCTCTCGCTCGCTGCGGCCGAATTGCAGCAAAGCCCCTCCGGCGCACTGCTGGCCCTGTTCGGTCTCTTTCTCGTTGCCATTGCGATCTATTTCTTCGTCCGCCTGACATTGCTTCTGCCCGCTGTCGCCATCGGCGATCCGGTGGACCCGCGTCTCGTGCTGGAGCGCACGCGCGGCAATTTCTGGCGTCTCGTCGCCGTCATGTTTTCCGTCGGCGCGCCGATCTTTCTTCTCTCCAGCCTCGCCGGATCGCTCATGGCTGGCGGCGGCGCAATGCAGCTTGTCGCCGTCGTGCTTGCCGCCTTCATCTATGTCTTTTTCGCGGTGGTGAATGTGGCCGTGCTCTCGATCGCCTACCGCGAGCTTGTCGGCCCGCCCGGCAGCCTGCCCCGCGAAGCAGAGCCCCATATCGACCCGACCTTTTGACACAACCTGATCCGTTGGCGGATGCTGCCGGGCGCGCTAGGGTAAACCCCTCATTGCGGCATGGGGGTGCCGCCTGATTCCCATGGGGGCATACATGCGCAAACTGCCGGTCTTTCGTTCCGTAGGCGAAGTATTCTCCGGCGTCACGCGCCATTATTTCCAGCTTCTCGTCGCGGCCTGGCCTGCCGCCATTCTCATCGCCATTGGTGTGGCTCTCTATGTCTGGGCCTATGGCGAGGCTGGCTTCGGCGAGCTGATCGTCCTGATGCAGTCCGGCGCGAGCCCTGAAGAGATTGCCGCGGCCGCCGAGGCGATGGATCAGGCGGCGATGGGGCCCACCTATATTGCGGCGACCGTTCTCCTGCTGTTGGCGAGCGCGGTGGCGGCGGTGCGCTGGCATCGTTTCGTGCTGATCGGCGAACATTCGGGCATGCTGCTGCGGCGCGAGGATTTCCGCTACATCTGGACCTTTATCAAGGTCATGCTGCTCTATTTCCTGCTGATCCTCTTTGGTGCGTTTCTCGTTATCGGCCTGCAGACGCTTTCAGGCGAGTCGATGAAGGCTGGCAATGCGGGCGTCGTCGGCTTCTTGGAAATGGCTGCCGCTGTGCTGATTGTTGTCGGCTATCTCTTTGCCCTCGGCGTCCTGCTGCGGATGATGCTTGCGTTGCCCGAAGTGTCGGTTGGCGGCAGGGGAAAGGTTTTTTCGATTCTCTCTGCCTCTGAGGGAAACACCTGGCGCATGCTCGGCTACGGGCTTGTGATCGCTCTCGCCTATGGCCTGATCGCGTTGGGTCTCGCTCTGGTGCTCAGCCTTCTCGCCGCCGTGCTGGGGGGCGGTGCGCTTTTGACGGTGCTCATCGCTGCCGCAGGTCTTGGCGCCTATTTCTATTTCCTCATGCTCCAGATCACCTCGCTCTCCGTCGCCTATCGCGAGATCGTCGGCCTGCCGGGCGGGCATGAGGGCGAGGCAACGGTGGCCGAGCCGAGCCCCGGCCTCTGATTGCGCTTTGCCGCACTTTTTTGTAGGGTCCGCCCACAAGGATCGGGAAAGGCGCCGGGAGGCGCCTAAGGGCTTGTTTTGTATGCCCTTTTCGAAGCGGCATCCGGCCGTGGTCGCAAAACCCCGCGCAAGGCCCCATATCGGGCATGAGTTGGCGCGTCACCTTTAGGGAAGATCCGAATGTCCGTGCAGCCGAAGATCAAGCGCATCACCGTGCCCGAACTCCGCGCCCGCAAGGGAGGGGAGCCCATCGTCTCGCTCACCGCCTATCACGCGCATACCGCGCGCTATGTCGATCCATATGTCGATTTCCTGCTCGTCGGCGACAGCCTCGGCATGGTCATGTACGGCATGGAGACGACGCTCGGCGTCACCCTCGATATGATGATCGCGCATGGCGCCGCCGTCGTCCGCGGCACCGAGCGCGCCCTTGTCGTCGTCGACATGCCTTTCGGCTCCTATGAGGAAAGCCCCGAAATCGCCTTCCGCAATGCCTGCCGCGTCATCAAGGAAACGGGCTGCACCGCCGTGAAGATGGAAGGCGGCGCCCGCCTTGCGCCCACCATCCGCTATCTCGTCGATCGCGGCATCCCCGTCATGGCCCATATCGGCCTCACGCCGCAAAGCGTGCAGGTGCTGGGCGGCTTCAAGGCGCAGGGCCGCGAGGAAAGCGAATGGGCCGCCATCGAGGCCGATGCCCGCGCCGTCTCGGAAGCCGGTGCTTTTGCCGTCGTGGTCGAGGGCGTGGCCGAGCCGCTCGCCGCCCGCATCACCCGCCAGATCGACATTCCCACCATCGGCATTGGTGCATCCGCCCATTGCGATGGTCAGATCCTCGTGCTGGAAGACATGCTGGGCCTTTCGCCCAAGCCGCCGAAATTCGTCCGCGAATTTGCCACGCTGGGCGCGCAGATCGCGGGCGCCGCGGAAGCCTATGCCCGCGCCGTGCGCGAGCGCAGCTTCCCCGCCGCCGAACACACCTACAGCATGAAAAAGGCAAAATAGCTCAATCTCTTGCGGGGCCTTCGGGCCCCGCAACGCTGTTTGCCATTGGCCCTTGGCCGGGCTATTTTACGCGGCCTGCAGGGGGCAGGCGCCGGGCGCTTCCTTTTGCGTCCATCGAAGCATTCTCTGCGGAGTAGTCTTGTGACCGATCTCTTTCGCGAAGTCGAAGAAGACCTTCGCCGCGAACAATTCTCCAAACTCTGGGAAAAATACGGGATCTATGTGATCGGCGCTGCCGTCTCCATAGTCCTCATCGTCGCCGCCGTGGTCGGCTGGCGTGCCTGGACCCATTCGAAAACCGTCGAGTCCTCCGCCGCCTATGAGGCGCTGGTCGTCGAGATGGCCAATATGCCGCCGGCCGAATCTGCCGCCGCCTTCGCAAAATTCGCGGAAGGCGCCAGCGGCGGATACAGGATCATGGCCCGCCTCGCCGAGGCGGACCGCCTGCTCGCCGCAGGCGATGCCGATGGCGCCCGCGCCGCCTATGAAGCGGTGGCGAATGATGGCCGCGCGCCGGAAATCATGCGCGGCATGGCAACGGTGAAGGCCGGCCTTCTTCAGGTGGACACGTTGAGCCTCGATGACATGCGTGCCCGCGTCGCTTCGATCAACCGTGAAGGGTCGCCCTGGCGCTCCAATGCGCTGGAGCTGATCGCCCTTGCCGCCATCCGCGAAGGCAAATGGGTGGAGGCCGATGCGAATGTAAAGCTCATCATCGCCGATCCGTCCTCGCCGCCCGGCCTGCGCGACCGCGCGCATGTGATCCAGGCGCTGGCCGCGCCGCATCTCCCGCGTGAGGCCGCACCGGCCGATGCGGCAGCGCCCGCCGAGGTGCCGCAAGGAGCCGTCGAGGCGGCACCCGCCGAGGCGGAGTAAGCAAGAATGAACAGGAACCCGGCTGAGGCAAAAGGCATGAAACGAATTCTCCGCATCGCACTTCTCTCGCTTGCGGCCGCCGGCCTTGCGGGCTGCGACACGGTGACGGGCATCTTCTCCTCCGATGACAAGACCGTGTTGCCCGGCGAGCGTCTGTCCGTGATGGAGCTTGGCGCCCAGCTCGAGGTCGATCCCGCCATTGCGGACGAGCTCGTTCTCCTGCCCGATGCGCGCGTGAACGACAGCTGGCCGCAGCCGGGCGGCAATTCGTCCAACGCCAATGGCCATCTCGCCGCGCCGGGTCCGCTCAGTCAGGTCTGGTCGGTCAGCGCCGGCAGCGGCTCTGATCGTGTGGCCCAGCTTCTTGCGCCGCCGATTGTCGCCGATGGCCGCATCTATGTTCTAGATGCGCGCACCCGCCTTGGCGCCTTCGACCAGTCGTCCGGCCGCAAGCTCTGGGACGTCGATCTCGTGCCCGAGGGTGAAAAGGCAGGCTCCGGCCGCGGCGGCGGCGTCGCCTATGAAAATGGCCGCCTTTTCGCGGTGACGGGCTACGGCACGGTCAACGGCATCGATGCCGCCAGCGGCAGTATCGTCTGGACACAGACCATCGGCGATCCCTTCCGTTCCGCCCCCACGGCAAGCGGCGGCCGCGTTTTCGCCGTCACCTCCGACAATCAGACCATCGCGCTCTCTCAGGAAACGGGCGATGTCATCTGGCGCCACCGCGGCATCGTCGAAAGCGCCGGTATCCTCGCCGCGTCGAGCCCCGCCGTCGCCGGCTCGACCGTCATCGTGCCTTACTCCTCGGGCGAGCTTGTGGCGCTCCGCGTCGAAAACGGCACGCCCGTGTGGACGGATTCGCTCACCCGCACCGGCAACATCACCTCGCTCAGCGCGCTGAACGACATTGCGGGCCGCCCGGTTGTGGACCGCGACCGCGTATTTGCGATCAGCCATTCGGGCCGCATGGTGTCGATCGACCTGCGCACCGGCGAGCGCGTCTGGACGCGCGACATCGGCGGCGTGCAGACCCCCTGGCCTGCGGGCGATTTCATCTTTCTTGTCACCACCGCGCAGGAAGTGGTCGCCATTTCGCGCCGCGATGGCCGCATCCGCTGGATCACGCCGCTTCAGCGTTGGCGCAACCCCGAAAAGCGCACCGAACCCGTCCAGTGGTCCGGCCCCGTGCTTGTGAGCGAGCGTCTCGTGCTCGTCTCGTCGCGCGGCGAGGCGGTGATGCTCTCCGCCGCCAATGGCGAGGTTCTCGGCAATCTCTCCATTCCGGCCGAGGCGCTCATTGCGCCTGTCGTGGCGAATGAAACGGTCTATGTTCTGACGGACAACGCCCGCCTGACCGCGCTGAAGTAACGCAGCAGGCAGGCGGGTCGGCCCCGTCCCAAACGGCAGAAAAAGGGCCGCATACATTGTCTTTCAAGGTCGCCATTGTCGGCCGGCCGAATGTCGGCAAGTCGACGCTGTTCAACCGTCTCGTGGGGCGCAAGCTCGCGCTTGTCGATGACACGCCGGGTGTCACGCGCGACCGGCGCGAGGGCGAGGCGCGTCTCGGCGACCTCACATTCACCGTTGTCGATACCGCCGGACTTGAAGAGGGCACGGGCGACAGTCTGGAAGCGCGTATGCGCCGCCAGACCGATCTCGCCATTGCGGAAGCAGATGTCTGCCTCTTTCTGATGGATGCGCGCGCGGGAGTTACCCCGCTCGACAAGCGTTTCGCGCAGATCCTGCGCAAGTCGCCGACGCCCGTTATCCTCGCTGCCAATAAATGCGAGGGCGGCGCCGGGCAGGCAGGCCGCATGGAAGCCTTCGAGCTTGGCCTTGGCGCGCCGCTGCCCTTGTCGGCCGAACATGGCGAGGGCCTCAGCGATCTTTACGATGCGCTGGCCGAGTTCGCCCGCGGGCTTGAGGAAAACGATGCCGAACAGGCGCTGGAAGATGCGCTGGCGGATAGCGAAGACGAAGCCTCCTTCGATCCCGACGCGCCTTATGAGCCTGATCTCGAAGCACCGCTGCGTATCGCCTTTGTTGGCCGCCCCAATGTCGGCAAATCGACGCTCGTGAACCAGCTTCTCGGCGAAGACCGGATGCTCACCGGCCCGGAAGCGGGCATCACGCGCGACAGCATCGGTATCGAATGGCAATGGCGCGGCCGCCGCATCAAGCTCTGGGATACGGCGGGTATGCGCCGCCGCGCCCGCGTCACCGAAAAGCTCGAAAAACTTTCCGTTGCCGACACGCTTCGCGCCGTTCGCTTCGCCGAAGTCGTCGTCGTGCTTCTCGACGCGACCCAGCCTTTCGAGCGTCAGGATCTTCACATCGCCGATCTCGTCGAACAGGAAGGCCGCGGCCTCATCATCGGCATCAATAAGTGGGACAAGGTGGAGAACCCGCAGGAAGTGCTGCGCGTTCTGAAGGAAGAGCTGGAGCGTCTTCTGCCGCAGATCAGGGGTGTGCCCATCGTCCAGCTTTCCGCCTTGACGGGGAAGGGCACGGAAAAGCTCATGCCCGCGATCGAGCGCATCCATACATTGTGGAATGCCCGCGTGCCGACCGCGCGCCTCAACCGCTGGCTCGAGGAAGCCGTGTCGCGCCACCAGCCGCCCGCCGCCAAGGGCCGCCCGGTCAATCTCAAATTCATGTCGCAGGTGAAATCGCGCCCGCCCACCTTCGCGGTCTTTTCGAGCCGCGCCGACGAGGTGCCGGCATCCTACCGGCGCTATCTGGTGAATGGCCTGCGTGAGGCTTTCGATCTTCCCGGCGTTCCCATCCGCCTTTTCATGCGCAAGGGCAAGAACCCCTATGCCGGCAGGAAGAAGCGGGATTGACCGTTCCCCCTCTCAGGCGCTGAGCTGAACGTCCCGCTGCTCCGCCGCGAAGAGCGCGGCGATCACATCCGTCTGCGTCACGATCCCGGCAAGTTTGCCTTCCTCGTCCACCACCGGCAGATGGTGATGGCCTGCATCGCTCATGATCGGGATGAGCCGTCCGAGCGGCAGGTCGGGCGTCGCCGTCAGCACCGGTGCGCTCATGATGTCGCCTGCGACCGCGCCGCCGCTCCGGCGGAACAGCGCGCCGAAGCCCGCCCGCAGCGATGCCGCCCGGTCCACGAGATCGGTCTGCGTCAGAATACCGATCACGCGGCGCTCGCTGTCCACCACCGGCAGGGCCTTGATGCTGTGCTTGCGCAGCAGCGTCAATGCGTCCTCGAGCGGCGTGTCCGGCGTCACCGTCGCCACATCGCGCGACATCGCGGCCCCGCAGCTGATCCCGCCGGAACGCCGTTCGAAGGCGAGAAGTTCCGCTTCCCGCAGCAGACTTTCCAGATCGGCGGGATCGACCGGCACCACATCGTCATGCGCTTTCAGAATGTCGGCGAGATCCTGCGCCGTCACGCCGAGCCGCGCCAGCGGCGGCACATCTCTCGTCGCATGGTCCTTCGCCTCGGCGGGGCGGTGCGGATAGGGCTTTCCCGTCAGATTGTTGTAGGCGAGCGCCACCGCGACGATGGCGAGGGAATCCACCGCCACCGGCCACAGCACGAACAGGAATCCGAGGGCATCGATCTCCGGTCCGCCGATCACCGCCGTCATGGCAACCGCGCCGCTCGGCGGATGCAGGCAGCGCAGCGCCATCATCGCCGCGATCGCAAGACCCGCCGCAATCGCGCAGGCAAGCACCGGATAGGGAATGAGGTCCGCACAGGCGACGCCGATCGCCGCCGAAATCACATTGCCGCCGATCACCGGCCAGGGATGCGAGAACGGACTTGCCGAAACCGCAAAGAGCAGTATCGCGGAAGCGCCCATCGGCGCGATGAGTAGCGGCAGCCCGCTGCTCGTGCCGAGCGCCGCCGCCGAAACCGCGCCCGTCAGCAGCACGCCGAGAAAAACGCCGATGGCGGCGCGCAGCCTCTCGTTCCCGCTCACCGGCGCGAGGTTCGGCAGCAGATGGCTCAGGCGTTTCGGGTTCATGGATTTGATCGCCATGCGGGCGCGCTTGTCCCGGCGCGAAAATCGTCAGGCTGTCTTCGCCTTCACCTTCTGGTATTCGACGATTTCGCCATGCCGCGTGCAGGAGGGCAGGGAAAGCTCGATGAACAGCGGCACGAGTTCCGCCGGCTTCGTCAGCGTTGTCGGGTCTTCGCCCGGCATCGCCTTCTTGCGCATCGCGGTGCGCGTCGGGCCGGGGCTGATCGCGTTGACGCGGATCGGCGTCTTTTCGACTTCCGCCGCCCAGGTTTTCATCATCGCGTCGAGCGCGGCCTTGGTGATCGAATAGGCGCCCCAGAACGGCTTGCATTTATGCGCCGCGCCCGACGTTACGAAGATCGCGCGCCCCGCATCGGATCGCCGCAGCAGCGGCTCGAAGGAGCGGATCAGCCGGTAATTCGCGGTGACGTTGACGGCAAGCGTCTTGTCCCAGTCCTTCGGGTCCATATGCGACATCGGCGTCAGCGTGCCGAGAAGGCCCGCATTGCCGACCAGAATGTCGAGCTTGCCCCAGCGTTCGAATATCGTCGCGCCGAGCCGGTCGATCGCCGCGAAATCGGTCAGGTCGAGCGGCACCAGCGTCGCCTTGCCGCCCACCTTCCTGATCTCGTCATCCACTTCCTCGAGCCCGCCCACGGTGCGCGCAACGAGAATGACATGCGCGCCTTCCGCCGCCATGCCGAGCGCCACCGCGCGTCCGATGCCGCGCGATGCGCCGGTGATGACCGCAACGCGGTCCTGCAAACGTCCCGTCATGTCGAGTTCCGGTTCTTGATGGGGTCAGGCAATTTCCGCCAGCAGCGAGAGCTGCCTCGTGCGTTGTTCGCCATCCCGGTCGGTGAGCGGCGTCGGATAGTCGCCGGTGAAACAATGGTCGGTGAGCTGCGGGTTCTCGTTGTCGCGATGGTTGAAGCCCATCGCGCGGTAAAGCCCGTCCACCGAAATGAAGGCGAGGCTGTCGACGCCGATATAGGCGCGCATCCCCTCGAGATCGTAATTGGCGGCAAGAAGCTGCTCGCGCTCCGGCGTGTCGATGCCGTAGAAATCGGAATGCGTGATCGGCGGGCTTGCGATCCTCATATGCACTTCCTTCGCGCCCGCCTCATACATCATCTTGACGATCTTGATGGAAGTCGTGCCGCGCACCACGCTGTCGTCGACAAGGATGATGCGCTTGCCTTCCACGATGGCGCGGTTCGCATTGTGCTTAAGCTTCACGCCGAGCTGGCGGATATGCTGCGTCGGCTCGATGAAGGTGCGGCCGACATAATGGTTACGGATGATGCCGAGTTCGAATGGCACGCCCGATTCCGCCGCATAGCCGATCGCCGCCGGCACGCCCGAGTCCGGCACCGGGATGACGACATCGGCTTCCACGCCGCTCTCTCGCGCCAGTTCCTGGCCAAGCCGCTTGCGGACATTGTAGACGCTCTTGCCGCCGACAATGCTGTCCGGCCGCGCGAAATAGATGTATTCGAACACGCAAGGCCGCACGGTCTGTACCGGGAAGGGACGGAGGGACTCGATCTTGAGTTCGCCATTCTCACGGGTGCATTGCACCACTTCGCCGGGCTCCACCTCGCGCACGAACTCTGCGCCGATGATGTCGAGCGCCACCGTCTCCGAGCAGAAGATCGGCGCCCCCGCAAGCGTACCCAGAATGAGCGGGCGGATGCCGAGCGGATCGCGCGCGCCGATGAGCTTCTTGTTGGTCAGCGCCACCAGCGCATAGGCGCCCTGAATCTGCGAAAGCGCATCGACGAAGCGTTCCATCACGCGCGGCTTCCGGCTCCGTGCCACCAGCTGCAGAATGGTTTCCGTGTCGGATGTCGACTGGAAAATTGCGCCGTCGCGCACAAGCTCGTTGCGCAGCGTGATGGCGTTGGTGAGGTTCCCGTTATGCGCCACCGCGAAGCCGCCGCCCCAGAGATCGGCAAACAGCGGCTGCACATTGCGCAGGATCGTCTCACCCGTCGTCGAATAGCGCACATGGCCCACCGCCATGTCGCCCTTCAGCCGGTCGATCATCTTGGCCGACGAGAAATGGTCGCCCACAAGGCCGAGACGCCGCTCGGAATGGAAATGCTCGCCATCATAGGCGACGATGCCCGCCGCTTCCTGTCCGCGATGCTGAAGCGCATGGAGCCCGAGCGCAGTCAGCGCTGCCGCATCGGGATGGCCGAAAATGCCGAAAACGCCGCATTCCTCCCGCAGCTTGTCGCCGTGGAGGTCGTCATCTGTCAGGGAGAGGGAAGGGGCATCCGGTTTTCGGGCAGATTTCGGCTCGAAAGCCGCTATGGGGAGATCGAGCTGTGTCTGGTCGTGCATTCCTGAAACTCCGGAATAATCAGGCATCTACTCCCCGGTGTTCTCGATCAAGCGGTCGAGCCCCCTTCGTTCGGACGGGTTATACCCCGCTCCATTACCCCTGTCAGCGCCCGAATCCGGGGCCGGACGGACAGGCTCGGCGGGCGGCGGTGCGGCTTGCTGACGCGGCGGCTCGCTTTGAACCGGCGCCGTCCGGCGGCTTGCGCCCGCGCTCCCCTCCCGGGGGGCGAGCGAGAACAGGAAAGCCGCCGTATCTTCCACCACGGTTCTTGTCTTGGCGTTCCGGATCCAGTCCGGCTGCTGGTCCGGATTGGGCACCAGCCAGGCAAAAAAGAGATAGGCGACTGTGACGATCAGAAGCCCGCGCGCCAGCCCGAAAATGAAGCCAAGCGTCCGGTCGAGCATCCCGGCCCGGTCGTGAATCTCCATCAGCGAGCCCGACCAGCGCGAGGTCAGCGCCGCGGTCAAAATGTAGCCCGCAATGAAAATGCCGACCGCGGCAACCGCCGCCGCAAGCCATGATGGCGAGATCACATCGGCCAGCGCAGGCGTCAGATAGGGAAACAGCCACAGCGCCGCAAGGGCGCCCACTACCCAGGCGAGAATCGACAGCACTTCGTTGGTGAAGCCGCGCAGCATCGCCAGCACGCTCGACACGAGCAGAACGCCGATCACGATGATGTCGAACAGGGTCACGTCTCACTCCTGGCAGCTTGTTTCAAGCCTATCACATATCGGCCTTCCGCTTGGCCCCCCTGGGCCCGGCCTCGCCCGCCGCTAGATGGGCTATTAGCCCCGCAAGGTCCGAAATTTCCGTGAACGAGAGCCCTGCCGAGCCTCTTGTCCGGGCGGCACCGGCAGGCAGGATCGCCCGCGAAAACCCGAGCTTTTCCGCCTCTTTCAGCCGGGCATCCATCTGGCTTACAGGCCGGATCGCGCCGGAAAGGCTGATTTCCCCGAAAATCACGCAATCGGGCGGCAGGGGCGTCCCCGTGATCGAGGAAATCAGTGCCGCCGCCACGGCAAGATCCGCCGCCGGCTCGTTGATTCTGAGGCCGCCCGCCACATTGAGGTAAACATCCTGACCCGCAAGCGTGAGCCCGCAGCGCGCTTCCAGCACCGCGAGCACCATCGAAAGCCGCCCGCTGTCCCAGCCCACCACCGCCCGTCGCGGCGTGCCGAGCGTGCTCTGCGCCGTCAGCGCCTGGATTTCCACAAGCACCGGCCGCGTCCCCTCGATGCCGGCGAATACGGCCGAGCCGCTCGTGCCCTCGTCGCGCTCGCCGAGGAACAGGGCAGAGGGGTTCGGCACTTCCGCGAGCCCTTTTTCGCCCATCTCGAATACGCCGATCTCGTTTGCCGGGCCGAAGCGGTTTTTCACCGCGCGCAGGATGCGGAACTGATGCCCGCGCTCGCCCTCGAAATAGATCACCGCATCGACCATGTGTTCCACGACGCGAGGTCCCGCAATCTGCCCTTCCTTGGTCACATGGCCGACAAGGATGATCGCGGTGTTGGTCTTCTTTGCAAAGCGCACCAGCTCCTGTGCCGATGCGCGCACCTGCGCCACGGTGCCGGGGGCCGAGTCCAGCGTGTCCGTCCACATGGTCTGGATCGAGTCGATCACCACCGCGTCCGGCGCCTTGCCGCCTTCGAGTGTGCCGATAATGTCCTTGAGGTTCGTCTCCGCGCCCAGCTCCACCGGCGCATCCGCAAGGCCAAGTCTGCGCGCCCGCATCCTCACCTGCGCAATCGCTTCTTCGCCCGAGATATAGACGACCGAATGTCCGCGCCCTGCCAGCGCCGCCATCACCTGCAGAAGCAGCGTCGATTTGCCGATGCCGGGATCGCCGCCAATGAGCAGCGCCGATCCCGGCACCAGCCCGCCGCCCGTCACCCGGTCGAATTCGCCGAGCCCCGTCACATAGCGCGGCGGCTCCGCGCTTTCGCCGCTCATCGACACGAGTTCTATCTTGCGGCCCTTGCCCTTCAGCGCCTTCGCCGCAGGCCCCGCACCGATGCCGCCCGCCGTGCCCGCTTCCTCGACGATCGTGTTCCACTCGCCGCAGCTCTCGCAGCGCCCCGCCCAGCGTGGCGTCACCGCGCCGCAGGACTGGCAGACGAATGTGCGGGAAAGGCGTGCCATTGCGTTCTTCGTTGGTTGTCTCTGAATGCGCCAGACAGAACATGTCATCCCGGGATTTATTCCCGGGACCCATTGGCTTCTCGTTTTGCGGAAGCGTGGATTGGGTCCCGGCAACAAGTGCCGGGATGACACCTGTATTTTATATCGCCGCAGCGAACAGGATCACGGCTTCAGCACTTCCATCTGGATCGGCCCTTCCGCGCGTCCGTGAATGAACTGATCCACATATTCGTTTCCGCTCGCATCGACCTCAGCGCGCGTGCCCGACCAGATAATCTTGCCCTTGTAGATCATGGCGACGCGGTCGGCGATCTTGCGTACGCTCGCCATATCATGCGTGATCGAAAGCGTCGTCGCGCCGAGTTCCTTGACGCTGCTGACGATCAGATCGTTGATGACATCCGCCATGATCGGGTCGAGGCCCGTCGTCGGCTCGTCGAAGAAGATGATTTCGGGCTCCGTTGCAATGGCGCGGGCAAGACCCACACGCTTCTGCATCCCGCCCGAAAGCTCAGCCGGATAAAGCTCGCCCACTTCCGCGCCGAGCCCCACCTTTGCGAGCTTCTCGATGGCGATGTCCTTCGCTTTTTTGCGTGGCACCTTGCGGCCCTGAATGAGGCCAAAGGCGACATTCTCCCAGACCGGCAAGCTGTCGAACAGCGCCGCGCCCTGAAACAGCATGCCGAACTTGCGCAAGGTCTTCTCGCGCTCGCCCGTATCCATCTTCAGCACATTCTTGCCGTCGACGAGGATTTCGCCGCTGTCCGGCCGGATGATGCCGAGCACGCATTTGATCATCACCGATTTGCCGGTGCCCGAGCCGCCGATCACGACGAGGGACTCGCCCTTCGGCACGGTCAGGTTGATGCCGTCCAGCACGACCTTCTTGCCGAAGCGCTTGCAGACGTTCCTGAGTTCGATTTTTGCCTCGCTCATATCCGTCCTCAATTCGCAAACAGCAGCGACGTCATGACGTAGTTCGCCGCAAGGATAAGGATGGAAGCGGTCACCACCGCATTCGTTGTCGCGCGGCCCACGCCCTGCGCGCCGCCCTTCGAGTTGAAGCCGTGGAAGCAGCCCATGACGGCGATGATGAAGCCGAACACGCCGGCCTTGATGAGACCGGACATCACGTCGTCATATTTCAGGAAGTCGGCCGTGTTCTTGATATAGACGCCGGGATTGAAGTCGAGCGACTGCGTGCCCACCACGAAACCGCCCATGATGCCGATGATGTCGGCAATGAAGACGAGGGCAGGGAGCGTGAGGACCGCCGCCACGACGCGGGGCACCACGAGATATTTATAGGGGTTCGTCGAAAGCGTGGTCAGCGCGTCGATCTGTTCGGTCACGCGCATCGTGCCAAGCTCCGCCGCGATCGCCGCCGATACGCGCCCCGCCACCATGAGGCCGCCCAGCACCGGTCCGAGTTCGCGCGTGATGCCGAGCGCGACGATCGTTGCGACGATCGATTCCGAATTCAGCGTATTGCCGCCGTAATAGATTTGCAGCGCCAGCGCGCCGCCGGTGAAGAAGGCCGTCAGCGCAACCACCGGCAAGGAGAAATAGCCGATCCTGAGCATCTGCTGCGCGATCAGCCGCCAGAAGAAGGGCGGCCGGACAACATGGCTGACGGCGTTCCAGGTGAAACGCGACAGCGCGCCAATTTCGGCGAGCGTGGAAAGCACCACCCGCCCGATAATCGCAAATACGTTCACGCCTTGCCCCCGCTTTCCGACTCGATCTCTTTGCCGTTCTCGATATACCGCCGCATGTATCTTGCGCCCAGTGCCGTCAGAATTTCATAGCCGAGCGTGCCGGCCCGAAGCCCTACCTCGTCCACACTCATATGCGGGCCGATCAGCTCCGCCATGTCGCCGCGCTTCACGGCGCCGTCCGGCAGGTGGCTTATATCCACCATCGCCATGTCCATCGAGACGCGGCCCGCGACCGGCGCAAAACCGCCCCCAATGTAGACGGAACCGCCCGATTCGGGCTCATTTCCGGCCCTCACGCCCGAAGAAAGCGCCCGGAAATAGCCATCGGCATAGCCGGCCGCCAGCACCGCGATCCGCGCCCGTCCCTTGGCCGTCCAGGTCGCAGCATAGCCCGCCGTTTCGCCGGCCTCGACCTCCCGAACGGCAAGCACCCGCGCCCGCGCCGTCACCACCGGGCGGAACGGGTTTTCCCGTCCCGTGAAGGGATTGCCGCCATAAAGGCTGATACCGGGCCGCACCATGTCGAAATGATAGTCGGGCCCGAGCCAGATACCGCCGGAATTGGCGAGGCTCGCCTTCGCCTGCGGAAAGGCCGGGCGCAGCCGTTCGAGGATCGCCCGGAACCGTCCGAGCTGGCGGAGATTCTGCGGATGGTCCGCCTCGTCCGCGCAGGCGAGATGGCTGATGATGAGGGGAATGTCCATCCCCGCCGTCAGCGCCCGGTCCTGGGCCAGCAGCGCCGCATCGGCCTCGCTCATGCCGAGCCGGTTCATGCCGGTGTCGAAGTGGAGAGCGGCGGGCAGGGGCGCGTCTGCCTCTGCCCATTCGGCGAGTTCCGCCCGCGAGGCGATGACAGGGCGGAGCCCCGCCGCCGCATAATGCGCCGCCGCGCCGGGAAAAAGCCCGTTCAGCACATAGATCGTGGCCTCCGGTAGCGCCTTTGCCAGCGCCTTGCGCAATGTCGCGCCCTCGCGCGCATCGGCAACGAAGAATGTCCGGCAGCCGGCCGCCGCCAGCCGCCGCGCGACCGGGCCCATGCCGGTACCATAGGCATTGGCTTTCACCACCGCCGCCACTTCGGCCTTCGGCGCTGCCTTCTGCAATGTCCCGTAATTGGCCGCCACAGCACCGAGATCGACGGTGAGGGTGCCTCCCGCCACGGCAATGTCAGTTTGAGTGTCGATGATGCTGCTCGCTGGTCAAATCTCGTCAGGCTGGCGCGATCATAGCGGATCGGGCGCCGGGGGGAACCGCACGGTTCCCGTTTTGGTTAATCCCGGCCGGTAGCGTGCCGGGCCAAGCCTAGAGAACTCTTTAAAGATTTTTTCCCATACTACGGCCACCAGAAGTGTGGACCGGCGATGTATCGGAATTTGGGCGGCCATCGGCGGATCGTTTGGCTATCCGTCTTGTTCCTCATTGGCGCGGCGGTGTTCATCGCCTGCGCCCGGCCGGCTTTGTCGAGGGATGCCGGTGTCGGTGCCGTCTCGATCGAACTTGCAAAGCAGGGCAAATACGCGATCGCCCGCGGCTGGACCGTCTATCGCGGCGCCATCGTAGCCGCCGAAAGTTTCGGCGGCACCTGCCGCCCGCCGCTTTCCGGTCCCGCGGCCGAGGCGATTTCTCTGCCCGACATCTGGGGCCCCGCGCTCACCACCGATGTCACGACCGGCCACGGCACCGCCACCTATTGCATCGACCTTGCGCTGCCCTCGACCTCGCAGTTTCTGGCCCTATCGATGGGCACCACGCGCTCTGTCTACGCCATCTATGCCGTTGCCGAGGGGCCCGACGGCACGGTGGAGACGCGCCTCCTGCACCGCAACGGCGATCCGGCAGAAGCGGAGAATATCGTCGCCGTCAATCCGACGGCGCCGGTCATCGCCTTGCCCTATGACCTGCGTCATTTCCGGCTCGTCGTCCAGCTTGCCAACTATGTTCACAAGCAGGGCGGCATCGTCGATGTTCCCTCGATCGGCCATCTTCAGAAGATGGATTCGATGCAGCGCCGCGCAAGCGCATTGCCGACGGCGCTCGCCCTTGTCCTGCTTCTCGTTGCCGTCGCCGCAATCGTCGTTGGCCGTTCCACGAACAATCCCGGCGGCCACATCATCTTCGCCGCGCTGTCGGCCGCCTCGGCGCTGCGCGTCTTCCTCGTCAGCAATCTCATCTGGGACTATCTGCCGAACTTCCCGGAGGCGCGGAAATACGATCTCGAATATCTGTCCCTGTTCCTGATCGCACCCGCCTATTACGCCTTCATCTGCTATCTGTTCCGCGACGGCAAGGTGCTCTTGGTCGACAAGCTCATCTATGCCGTTTCGGCGCTCTTCTGCGCCTTCGCGCTTTTCGTCGCGCCGTTCATGGCGCCGGGCACGATCACGCTGCTGCGCGAGCCGTTCCAGATGCTCTGGGCGCTCATCGCCTGTTCGGTCGGCATCACCATTCTTCATACCCTTCTCACCGAAAAGGATGCGCGGCGCGATGCGCTGGTCGTCCTGCTCGCGGGCCTTGCCTATTTCATCTACGAGTTCCTCTCGGCGATGAAGATCATCGGCTCGTCGATGGAACTGTCGAACCTTCTCGTCGTCTTCGTGACCGCGCTTCATATCCGCGCCTTCGTGCTGAAGTTCCGGCGCGTCGAAAGCGAGCGCGATGCGCTCCACCGCAATCTCGTCGCGGCCAATGCCGATCTCGAGGCGCGCGCCGCCGATCTCACCCGTGCGCTGCTTCTCGCCGAACAGGCATCCCAGGCCAAATCCGAGTTTCTGGCGACCATGAGCCACGAGCTGCGCACGCCGCTCAATGCGATCATCGGTTTTTCCGAAACCATGAAGCTCGAACTCTTCGGCCCGCTCGGCCACAGGAAATATGCCGACTACGCAAACGACATCAATCAGAGTGGCGCCCATCTTCTCGACCTCGTCACCGACATACTCGACATATCACGCGTCGAATCCGGCACTGACTCGCTTGTCGAACAGGAAGTCCGCGTCGAGGAAATCGCCCGCCAGGTGCTCAATGCCACGCGGATGCAGGCGGGCAAGGCCGGCGTCACCTGTTCGCTGGAAGCACCGGCCGGTCTGCCCGCCCTTCTTGCCGATGAGCGCAAGATCCGCCAGATCCTCACCAACCTCGTCAGCAATGCGATCAAGTTCAATGTCGAGAGCGGCACCGTCACCGTGAGGCTCGATGCCGGGCCTTCGGGCTTCATCATTGCCGTCTCGGACACGGGCATCGGCATCGCGCCGGAAGACATCCCGACGGCGCTTTCCCGTTTCGGCCAGCTCGAGGATCAGTTCAGCCGCAAATATGAAGGCCTCGGCCTCGGCCTGCCCATCGTGCAGGCGCTGACCGCGCAGCATGACGGCCATTTCGCCATCGAAAGCCAGCCGGGCCTCGGCACCACGGTCACGGTCACGCTCCCCGCGCGCCGCTGCCTCGCCGCTGCGCCTGAGCCGCGCGCCGCCGCTTTCTGAGAAGTTTCAGCCGGTGCTGTCCAGCACCTTGCGCACCTTCGCCGCCAGTTCCTGCAGCCGGTAGGGCTTGCTCAGCAGTTCGACGCCGGCATCGAGCCGCCCGTGATGCACGATGGCATTCTCCGAATAGCCGGAGCTGAACAGAACTTTCAGGTCCGGCCGCAGCTTCACGGCTTCGTCGGCAAGCTCCCGCCCGTTCATGCCGCCCGGCATCACGATGTCGGTGAGCAGCAGGGCGATGTCCTCCCTCTCGCGGATGATGTTGAGCGCGCGCGGCCCGTTCGTCGCGCTTGTCACCTTGTATCCAAGCCCCTCCAGCTGCGCGGACAGGTGCTCGCGCACGAGATCGTCGTCCTCGACCACGAGGATATGCTCGCTGCCACGCAGGATCGTCTCGCGGGGCGCCTTGGGCGGCGCCGGTTCCTGCGCCGTGCGGGCGCGCGGGAAATAGAGTTTCACCGACGTGCCGTGATCCGGCTCGGAATAAATCTTCACATGCCCGCCCGATTGCTTCACGAAACCGAACACCATGCTGAGGCCGAGGCCCGATCCCTTGCCCACTTCCTTCGTCGTGTAGAAGGGCTCGAAGGCGCGCGCCAGCGTCTCCGGCGTCATGCCCGTGCCCGTGTCGGAAACGGAAATCATCACATATTGGCCGGGCTTCACCTCGTCATGCAGCGCCGCATAGGTGTCGTCGAGATGGGCATTGCCGGTCTCGAGTGTCAGCTTTCCGCCTTCCGGCATGGCATCGCGGGCATTGATGACGAGATTGAGCAAGGCAACTTCGAGCTGGCTTGGGTCTGCCTCAGCGGCCCACAGCCCCGCGCCGCGCACGAATTCGAGTTCGATTTCCTCCGAAATCGTCCGCCGCAACATCGGCTCGATGCTGGCGATCAGCTTGTTCGAGTCGATCGTCTTTGGCTGCAACGCCTGCCGCCGTGCAAAGGCGAGCAGGCGGCTCGTCAGTTCTGCGCCGCGCTCGGCGGCCTTGGCCGTCATCTCGGCCAGTGGTCTGAGTTGCGGGTCTCTGGCCAGCCGTGCCGACAGCAATTCGGCATTGCCGAGAATGACGGTGAGCAGATTGTTGAAGTCATGCGCCACGCCGCCGGTGAGCCTGCCCATCGCTTCCAGCTTCTGGGATTCGCGCAACCGCTCCTCCAGCACATGCCGTTCGGTCACGTCGCGCTCGATCGAAACCCAATGTGTATTCTCGCCTTTCTCATTGGTGATCGGCACGATATCGATCTCCAGCCAGAATGCCTCGCCGGCCTTCGTGTAGTTGAGAAGTTCCGCGCGCACGGGCTGCCATTGCTGCAAGGCCTGCCGGATCCGGTCGAGCACTTGCCGGTCCGTGCCCGGCCCCTGCAATATCCGCGGCGATTTGCCGGTCACTTCCGCGCGCGAATAGCCCGTCCGCTGCTCGAAGGCATCGTTCACATAGACGATGCGCGGCCCCTCGCCGGTGTCGACAGGAGTCGCATCGGTAATCATCACAACGTCGTTCAGCCGTTCGACCGCGGCCTCCAGAAGCCTGAGCTGCATCGACTGCGCGCGCTCGCGCGTAATATCGCGGAAGTAAACTGCAATGCCTTCCGGCACCGGATAAAGCTCCACCTCGAACCAGGCGTCGAACGGTTCATAGAAGAACTCGAAGCTCAGCTCCTTCTCGGGGTCGGCATCCGCCGGAATGGCATTCAGGAAATTGCTGCGCGATTCCGGGAAAGCCTCCCAGATATATTTGCCCAGAAGTTCGTCGCGCGAACGCCGCAGCAGCTTCTCTGCCTGCTTGTTGAGAAACAGAAACTCGTATTCCGGCGACAGAAGATAGAACGCATCGCCCATGTTCTCGAGCGTGGATGTCAGTCTTTGCTGCAGCTCCTCGCCGCGTTCGCGCGCCTCGACGAGTTCCGTCACATCCTGAAAGCCGCCCTGCGCGCCGATGATCTTCCCGGCGCCGTCATACTCGGGCTCGCCCATGGAGCGCACCCAGAGCTTCTTGCCGCTCCGCGTGACGATCTGCGCGATGATGTCGTAGGTCTCGCCCTTCTCGACGCACCGGCTGAAGGCATCCGCGACAATCCCCACCGTCTCCGGCGTATAGAACGCGAAGGCTTCTTCGAGTGTCGGCGGCTCGTCGTAGGGAACTTCATGGATCGCGGCGGTTTCGCGCGTCCAGGTGAGGTGACTGTCGCTCAGCCGTACGCGCCAGCCGCCAAGCCGCGCTTTTGCCCCGGCAAGGTTCCAGAGCCGTTCCATCTGGAGGAGATTTTCCTGCGTCTCGAAGATGCTGGTCACGTCCTGGCCAAGCCCGACAATGATGTCGCGGCCATATTTGTTGTGCCTCTCGCCCACCGCCTTGATGTAGCGGTAGCTGCCATCCGGCCGCCGGATGCGATGCTGCAATTCGAGATCGGGTACGATTCCGTTTGCGAATTTCGTGAACCGCTCGAGCATTTCCTCGCGGTCCTCGGGATGGATCATTGAGACATAGGAATCGAAATCCGGCGCGCCTTCCGAAGGGTCCATGCCGTGAATCTGGAAAATCCGGTCCGACCAGCTGATCTGCCGAGTTGCAAAGTCATAGTCCCAGGCACCGAATTCGAGCAGCCGCTGTCCGATCCGCAGCCGCACCTCCAGCTCCCGAAGCCGGGTCAGCGCGTGGCGCAGCTCAAGCGTCTGCGACATCACGTCGTTCACCACCGGTGCCTGTTCTGCCTCGCCATCCGTGGCAGGTTTGATATAGAGCGCCGTCAGATCCTCGATCCGGTGAATGATGTAGGACAGTTCGCCATTCGGTCCCGGAACGGGCGAATTGACGGCCGTGAGGTAGCGGTCTTCGAATGTACCGTCCGGCCGGTGGATCGGATAGCGCAGCACGGAAGTCGCATCCGATGTATTCAGTTGCCGGACCCGGCGGAGCGACTCCCGCATCGCGCTTGCGCCGTCTGCGTCCGGATCGTGCGGATTTTCGGGAAACACATCGAAGATGTGGCGCCCTATGAGGTCTTGGCGCTTCATATTCGTTGCCGCCGCATAGGCCTCTGTTGCAGCAACGATTTCGAAGTCGTCTGGCGAAAGCACGAGAAACTTGCCGGGTGCGCCTTCGAACAGGCGCTGGAAATGCTGCGGCGTCAATCCGCCGCGCACCTGGAGTTTCGTATTCTCCTTCTGCAGGGCCTCCCGTTCCCGCTGGACGCGCGCAAGCTCGGTCAGGTCGCGCACCGAGGCTAATACGGCCTCCCGCCCGTTATGAAAGGCGCGCCGCCAATGGACGGCGGCGCTCAGCAATTCGCCCGACGCCGTAATGAAGGGCCAGGTGCCGGCATCGGCCGCCACGTCCTTGAAGTTCGCCGCGGCCTCTGCAATCGCCTGCTGATATTCCGGCGGGCGCAACTCGACGATGGTCTTGGAGAAAAGCGCATCGCGCGGATAGCCGAGCCATTCCAGGGCGACATCGTTCGCCCAGACAAATTTCAGCGTCTCCCTGTCAAAGGCCCAGAGGGGATGCGGCAGCGCCTCCAGCGCCTCCAGCGCCATCCCTTCCAGACAAATGGGCGTCGATGCCATGCAATATTCCCCCCGGTAAAACTCTACCGGCCATTCCGGATTGATCCAATCGGGATATATCGCCGCAGCCTTTACGCCGGATTGACGGCTCGAAAAATCGTCAGTTTGCGTATGGCGTTGACGGGCGCATCCGAATACATGGGTTTGTCATATCGGCGACAATCTCATGTTTGCCCCCACCCACGTCCATGCGTCAGCCACAAAGCCGCACATGTCATCCCGGCGAAGGCCAGGATCCACAATCCCCAAAAAGTCATGGCCCGGCATGACCGGGCCATCCACGTCGTCACTACTCCAAGCCAATGCGCGCCACACCCGCTTTCTCTGCGGCTCTGCGCCCCTGCGTGAAAATCCCTCACGCAAGCGTCAGCGCGCCAACCTCTACTCAAACTCCCCAGAGTGAATCTGGTCGAGGTCTGAGAACCGCGTCACATCGGCCTGGAATTGCAGCTTCACCGTGCCGGTCGGGCCGTGGCGCTGCTTGCCGATGATACATTCGGCAAGCCCGTGCACGCGCTCCATGTCCTGCTGCCACTGGAGATGCTCGGGCGTGCCTTCCGTCGGCTCGCGCCGCGAAACGTAATATTCCTCGCGGAACACAAACATCACCACGTCCGCATCCTGCTCGATCGAGCCTGACTCGCGCAGGTCCGATAGCTGCGGCCGCTTGTCGTCGCGCGCTTCTACCTGGCGCGAAAGCTGCGACAGCGCGAGGATCGGCACATTGAGTTCCTTGGCAAGCGCCTTGAGGCCCGTCGTGATCTGCGTCACTTCCTGCACGCGGTTGTCGCCGCTCTTGCCCGAGCCTGCGAGCAGTTGCAGATAGTCGATCACGAGAAGCCCGAGACCGCGCTGGCGTTTCAGCCGCCGTGCGCGCGCGGCAAGCGTGCCGATGGTGAGGCCGCCCGTATCGTCGATATAGAGCGGAATGCTCTGCAGCTCGCGCGCGGCTTCGACAAGCTGGTGAAACTCCTCCTCATGGATATTGCCGCGGCGGATACGCTCCGACGGCACGCCCGACTGTTCGGCGAGCAATCGCGTGGCGAGCTGCTCCGCCGACATTTCGAGCGAGAAGAAGCCGACGATGGCGCCGTCCTTCACCTCCACCGTTCCGTCCGCGTGATGCTCCGCCTTGTAGGCTTTTGCCGCCGAGAAGGCGATGTTCGTCGCAAGCGCCGTCTTGCCCATCGAGGGGCGGCCCGCAAGGATGATGAGGTCCGAAGGCTGCAAGCCGCCAAGCCGGTGGTCGAGGTCGCGCAGCCCCGTCGATATGCCGGATAGCCCGCCATCGCGCTTGTAGGCTTCCGCTGCCATATCGATCGCGATTTTCAGCGACTCGTGGAAGCTCTGGAATCCGCCTTCGTATTTTCCGCTTTCGGCAAGCTGGTAGAGCGCCTGTTCCGCATCGAGGATCTGCTGCCCCGGCGTGTCGTCCACCGGCGCGTCATAGGCGCGGTTGTGAATGTCGGTGCTGACATTGATGAGTTCGCGCCGGATTGCGAGATTGTAGATCGTGCGCCCGTATTCTTCCGTATTGATGATTGTCGTCGCCGCGCCCGCGAGCCGCGCGAGATAGGCGGGACCGCCGATTTCGGCGAGCGCCGCATCGCGCTCGAAGAAATTTTTGAGCGTCACCGGCGAGGCGAGGTGGCCTTGTGTGATGAGCTTCGCCGCCGCTTCGTAAATTCGTCCGTGTACGGCATCGAAGAAATGCTGCGGCTCGAGAAAGCCCGCCACCCGGTCGTAGCTTTCATTGTTGACGAGAATGGCGCCGAGCAGCGCCTGCTCCGCGTCTATGTTGTGCGGCGGCACCCGGTAAGGCGTGGCGGTTTCGTCGTCTGTCGAATAGGCGTGTTGTGCGTTTTCCATGGGTCCGTTTCTAGCCGATGCGGCGCGCAATGGGTTCGCGAATCCGGCCTCTCCCATGCTCACCCACAGATTTCTTGTTCAGGCCCTGTGCATAAAACGGAAGAAATCAGCCAAGCCATTGAACACGAAAGGCTTTCCGTGTGGGTAGGCTGTGGATGACATCGAGTTTACCGGGATTCGGCCCGAATGGGCGAGGGGATGGGGCATTTCCGCCGGGCCGCACCGCCGTGACAGAATGATGACATTCCGGTGACAGCGGCGCTGTCATGTTTCCGGCCGCCGGCATTTTATCCCCGCTCCCCCCGGCCTATGCTTCACTTTCCGGAATCATCTCGGGGGGAGGAAACCAAATGAACCCGTCATCCGATATCGTCACGCTTGTTGGCCGCGTCCTGCTTGCGGTGCTTTTCATTCTCGCCGGCTTCAACAAGGCGATGGGGGCCGAAGGCACCATCGGTTTCATCGAGTCGAAGGGGCTGCCGCTGCCGCAGATCGTCTATGTGCTGACCGTGCTGCTGGAGCTTGGCGGCGGTATTCTGCTCCTCATTGGCTTCCAGGCCCGGCTCATTGCGCTTGCTTTCGCGGCCTTCTGCATTGCCGCCGCCGTGATCTTCCATCCGAGCCTGTCGGACCCGTCCTTCCTCAAGAATTTCGCGCTGGCGGGCGGCTTCCTCTATGTCTATGCCTTCGGTGCGGGCGCCTACAGCCTCGACGCAAAGCGCGGCAAGGCCTGACGCATTGCGCGCCGCGGTTCAGTCTCCCGCAAGGAGCCTTTGCCGCGGCGCCGCCGCCTGCTCGCCGAGCCGCCGTTCGTCGTCCAGCATGTAGTCGCGCGTCATCGGCAGCGCGTCGATCTTCTTTGCGATCTGCATCTGGAAGACCACCATGCCCTCGTTGCGGAACGATGTTTCGGAGCCGGCAAGATAGAACTCCCACATGCGGCAGAAGCGTTCGTCATAGATTTTTGCGGCCGTTTCACGCCGTTCCATGAAGCGCCGCCGCCATTCGCGCAGCGTTTCCGCATAGTGGAGCCGCAGGATTTCCACATCGGTCATGAACATGCCCGAGCGTTCCACGGAAGCCGACATCTCGCTCAGCGCCGGAATATAACCGCCGGGGAAGATGTATTTTGCGATCCAGGGATTGGTGGCGCCCGGCCCGTCCAGGCGGCCGATCGTATGGATCAGCGCCACGCCGTCATGCGTGAGAAGATGGTCCACGCTGCGGAAATATTCCGCGAAATGCCCGACCCCGACATGCTCGAACATGCCGACAGAGACGATACGGTCGAAATTCTCCTTCACGGCCCGGTAATCCTGCAGCCGGAATTCGACCTGCTTTGCAAGCCCGCGTTCCTCCGCGCGCCGCTGCGCCACTTTCAGCTGCTCACGGGAAAGCGTCACGCCGACGACCTCTGCCCCCGTTTCCTCTGCGAGCGTCAGCGCCATGCCGCCCCAGCCACAGCCGATATCGAGCACCCTCATGCCGGGCTCGATCCTGAGCTTTGCCGCGATATGGCGCTTCTTGGCGAGCTGGGCCTGTTCCAGCGTCATGCCGGGATGCTGGAAATAGGCGCAGGAATATTGCTTGTCCCTGTCGAGGAACAGATCGTAGATCCCGCCATCGAGATCATAATGGTGGGCGACGTTTTTCTGGGCCTTGCCGACCGGGTTGTGCTGATCGATCCGCCGCTTCATGCGCCGGAGCGCGCCATAGGCCTCGAATATAGGCCCGGCGAACTTGGTGCCGAGATTCGATGTCAGAAGGTCGAGCAATTCATAGATCGTGGCGGGCGGGTCGATCGTCAGCCGGCCGTCCATATAGGCCTCGCCGAGCTTGAGATAGGGGTTGAGGCCAATCTCGTAAGCTGCTGTCCGGTCATGAATGCGAATGGTCACAGGAAGCCCGGAGCCATCGCCGAAATGCCGCGGTTGCCCGTTCGGCGCGACCACCGTCAGCGAACCACGCTTGATGATCTTTCCCAGAAGCGCATTGAAAATCATCGCAACCACCTCCGTACCGAGGGTGAATGTCAGATTCTCGCGCGGACCTACGCTGCCGTTTTCGCGGTGGGGGGAGGGCCGCACGAACAGGCTTTCTGGAATTTATCTAAGGAGATTAGGACGCCCGTTGCAAGGGGAACGCGATTCGGTGTGCGCGGGTTCCAATAAAAAGGGCGCCACACGGGCGCCCTTTGGATTTTTTATGACCCAAAGCGGATCAGTCCTGCGCCTCTTCTTCGGCGGGAGCTTCTTCGCCGTCATGCGGGGCAAGCTCTTCGGACTCGAAGAATTCGGTCGCCTCATGGGCTTCCTCATCTTCGTCGCGGCGCTGGGTGAGGTCTTCACCGGCAGCCTGCCGCTCGGCTTCCTCGGCCGTGCGCGCCACATTGATCGAGATCGTGGCGGACACTTCGGGGTGCAGGACCACGCGGACATCGTGAAGACCGATCGTCTTGATCGGCTTGTCGAGCACCACCTGGTTGCGCGCGGTCGAGAAACCGCCCTCGGTCATGGCGCTCGAGATATCGCGCGTGCTGACCGAACCGTAGAGGATGCCGGTCTCGCCCGCCTGGCGCAGCACGATGAAGGACTGGCCGTTCACCTTGCCGTGAACCTGCTCGGCTTCCTTCTTGAGTTCGAGGTTACGTGCCTCGAGCTGCGAGCGCTGGCTTTCGAAGCGTTCGATATTCGCCTTGGTGGCCCGGAGCGCCTTTTTCTGCGGCAGCAGGAAGTTGCGCGCGAAGCCGTCCTTCACTTTGACGACATCGCCCATTTGGCCGAGTTTTTCCACCCGTTCCAGAAGTACGACTTGCATCGTTCAGTCTCCTTTCCGGGCCTTAGCTGATGACATAGGGAAGGAGCGCAAGGAACCGCGCGCGCTTGATGGCGCGGGCAAGTTCACGCTGCTTCTTGGCCGAAACGGCCGTGATGCGGGACGGGATGATCTTGCCGCGCTCGGAAATATAGCGCTGCAGGAGCTTCACATCCTTGTAGTCGATCTTCGGGGCGTTGGCGCCGGAGAACGGGCAGGTCTTGCGGCGGCGGAAGAAGGGCCGGCGCGCGGGTTGTGCTGAGCTGCTCATTATTCGTCGCCTCCATCCATGTTCTCGTCGCGGTCACGGCGGGGGCGGTCGCCAAAGCGGCCACCACGGTCGCCGCGGTCACGGTCGCCGAAGCGATCACCGCCACGGCGTTCGCCACGTTCGCCACGATCGCCGCGGTTCTGCATCATCGCCGACGGCTCGGTCTCATGTTCTTCAACGCGAACCGTGATGAAGCGGAGAATGTCGTCGCTGATGCCCATCTGACGTTCCATTTCCGCGACGGCGGCATGGGGCGCATCGATGTTCATGAGCTGGTAATGGCCCTTGCGGTTCTTCTTCACCTTGAAGGCAAGGTTGCGAAGACCCCAATATTCGGTCTTGCCGATCTGGCCGCCATTTTCCTTGATAACGGTCGAAAACTGCTCGGTGAGCGCCTCGACCTGCTGCTGCGACACGTCCTGCCGCGCAATAAAGACATGCTCGTAGAGAGCCATGTGAGCCTTTCCCTTTTGTATCCGGCCCCGGCGCAAAGCCCCCTTTGAGCCCTCAAAAAAGGCTCGAAAGGACCACCAAAGAAGCGGAGACACCGGAACCCGGGCTTGCGCCCTGCCATACCTTTGACGGCATGGTGTCCCGTTCAGCCTCCAACCAAGGCCTTCGGAAGGGCGGCAATATACGGAATATCCGGGTCATGGCAAGGTATTTAAGGCACCTGCGTCGGCTTGACTCAACCCGGTCGCGGGGTATCACTTTGGCCCAATGAACGGGCGTTGGCCCGGCAACGAAAAATGCCCGGAAAGCCTAGGAAATCAGGGCCTTCGGGACCAGCAGGGAGCAGGAATGACGCGGGCCTTCATTTTTCCGGGACAGGGGTCTCAGTCGGTCGGCATGGGCAAGGAACTGGCGGAAGCCTTCGGCACCGCCAGGGAGGTCTTTGACGAAGTCAATGATGCCCTTGGCCAGAACCTCTCCAAATTGATGTGGGAGGGCCCGCAGGAGGACCTGACCCTGACGGAGAATGCCCAGCCCGCCATCATGGCCGTGAGCCTCGCCGTCGCCCGGACCCTCGAAAAGGAGGGCGGGTTCCGCCTTGCCGACAAGGCGGCTTTCGTGGCCGGCCACTCGTTGGGCGAATATTCTGCTCTGGCCGCTGCCGGCACGTTCACCATCGCCGATACAGCCCGCCTCCTGAAGCGGCGCGGACAGGCCATGCAACGCGCCGTACCAGTCGGCGAGGGCGCCATGGCCGCGCTTCTCGGCCTCGATTTCGAGCAGGCGGCTGAAGTCGCCGCCGAGGCGGCCCAAGGCGAAGTCTGCGCTGCCGCGAATGACAATGGCGGTGGTCAGGTCGTCGTCTCCGGCAAGAAAGCTGCCGTAGAACGCGCCATTGAAATCGCCAAAGGCAAGGGCGCGAAACGCAGCATGCTTCTGCCCGTCAGCGCACCCTTCCATTGCGAACTGATGCAGCCCGCCGCGGACGAAATGGCCGAAGCCCTCGCCGCCGTCGATCTCAAGGCGCCGTCATTGCCGCTCGTCGCCAATGTTACCGCCTCGCGCGTCGCAGACCCGGCGACCATCCGCGACCTGCTGGTGAAGCAGGTGACCGGCATGGTCCGCTGGCGCGAAAGCGTCCTCTATATGGAAGGCGAGGGCGTAAATGTCTTTGCCGAAATCGGCGCCGGCAAGGCGCTATCCGGCATGGTGAAGCGCATTGCAGCCGAGCCTGAACTTCATGCGGTGGGAACTCCCGCCGACCTCGAAGCCTTTCTCAAGATCGTATGACACGAAGGAGCGGCCATGTTCGATCTCACAGGTAAATGCGCGCTGGTCACGGGCGCATCGGGCGGCATCGGCTCCGACATTGCCCGCGCGCTTCATGGCCAGGGCGCGACCGTCGCTCTTTCCGGCACCCGCAGGGAGGCACTTGATGCGCTGGCGGCGGAACTCGGGCAGCGCACCCATGTGCTGCCTTGCAATCTTTCCGATGCTGCCGCAGTTGATGCGCTGCCGAAACAGGCAGAGGAGGCGATGGGAAGCCTCGACATTCTCATCAACAATGCGGGCCTTACCCGGGACAATCTTTTCATGCGCATGAAGGACGAGGAATGGGATGAGGTTATTCGCGTCAACCTCACTGCCGCATTCCGCCTGTCCCGCGGCGTCCTGCGCGGCATGATGAAGCGCCGCTGGGGCCGCATCATCGGTATCACCTCCGTTGTCGGCGTCATGGGCAATCCGGGGCAGGGCAACTATGCCGCCTCCAAGGCCGGCATGATCGGCATGACGAAGTCGCTGGCCCAGGAAGTGGCAAGCCGCAATATCACCGCGAACTGCATCGCCCCGGGCTTTATTCGTTCCGCCATGACTGACGCGCTGAACGAGGAACAGCAGGGCCGGATCATGGCAACGATTCCCGCCGGTCGGCTCGGCGAGGCTGCCGAGATCGCGGCGGCGGCGGTTTATCTGGCGAGCGAGGAGGCGGCCTATGTCACCGGCCAGACCTTGCATGTGAATGGCGGCATGGCGATGATTTGAATGGTGCCGGCCGTTTCCGCCATAGGAAATGCCTGCAATTTCAGGAATATAGGGGTGAAAATCACGCCATTCCCTTTGCTGGCACAGGGCCA
>JAHBYK010000003.1 GCA_019635965.1 Parvibaculum sp.
ACCGGTTTCGACATCATCTTCTTCTGGGTTGCCCGCATGATGATGATGGGGCTGCACTTCATGAAGGAAGTGCCGTTCCACACCGTCTACATCCATGCCCTTGTCCGCGACGAGAAGGGCCAGAAGATGTCGAAGACGAAGGGCAACGTCATCGACCCGTTGAAGCTGATCGATGAATATGGCGCCGATGCGCTGCGCTTCACGCTGGCCGCGATGGCGGCGCAGGGCCGCGATATCAAGCTCGCGACGAGCCGCGTCGAAGGCTACCGCAATTTCGGCACCAAGCTCTGGAATGCGGCACGCTTCTGCGAGATGAACGAATGCGCGCGGGTGGAAGGTTTCGATCCCGCGGCCGTCCGGCAAACCGTCAACAAGTGGATCGCGGGCGAGGCGGCGCGCACGGCGTCCGAAATCACGCTGGCGCTCGAGGCTTATCGTTTCAACGATGCGGCGAATGCGGCCTATCGTTTCGTCTGGAACGTCTTCTGCGACTGGTATCTCGAGTTCATCAAGCCGCTCCTGATGGGCGAGGACGAGGCGGCGAAGGCCGAAACGCGGGCAACGGCGGCCTGGGTGCTCGACCAGATCCTGCTGATGCTGCATCCCTTCATGCCTTTCGTGACGGAAGAACTCTGGCAGCGCACAGGCGAGAAAGGCCGGAAGCGCGAGAGCCTGCTCGTTACTGCGGCATGGCCGATCCATACCGGGCTGGGCGATCAGGCGGCCGACGCCGAAATGGACTGGGTGATCCGTTTCATTTCCGATGTGCGCTCGGTGCGCGCCGAAATGAATGTGCCCGCAGGCGCGAAAATCGCGCTTCTCATCAAGGATGCGAATGCCGAAAGCCTTGCGCGGCTTGAGCGCCACCGCAGCCTGATTGACCGTCTAGCGCGCCTTTCAAGCGTCGAAATCGCGGGGGATGTACCGCATGGCTCGGTTCAGCTTGTACTCGACGAGGCGACGCTGATTCTGCCGCTCGCCGATGTTATCGACCTCAAGGCGGAGACCGCGCGTCTTGGCAAGGAGATCGGCAAGCTCGCGGAAGAGATCAAGAAGATCGACGGCAAGCTCGGCAACGCGAAGTTCATCGCCGGCGCGCCGGAGCATGTCGTCGAGGAACAGCGCGAGCGCAAGGCGGAAGCGGAAGCGGCGATGGCGAAATTTGCCGACGCGCTGAAGCGGCTGGAGGGAGCGGCGTAGGCGCTAGCCTCGCAGCAGCGCGCCCCAGATCATGATTGCCGTGGCGATGCCCGCGGCGATGGCGAGCAGCGGTATGCCTGTCAGATATAGAATGAAGAAGTAGATGAAGGTGCCGGCGAGAAATCCGGCGCCGACCCAGAGCAACGTGATGCCCAGCCACAAGGCAATCGGCAGCAGGACGATCAATATCAGCGCCAGAATGATGAGGCCGAGCGGATCGAGCAAAATCACGGTTTCGCTCACAGGGCGTCCTTTCATGTCCGTTACGCGATCATAAACGCGCTGGTGTGACTGAAGTTCCAAACGGCGGGCGAGGCGTGGCACACAAAAAAGGCGGCTCCTGCGAGCCGCCTTTCGTTTATCGGGCTGTCCGGCCTCAGTTCGGGGTTTCGCCGGCGCGGCGTTCGTTCATGAACTGATCGAATTCCTGCTGGTCCTTCGCGCGGCGCAGGCGCTCCATGAATTCACCGAAGGCCTTCTGCTCCTCTTCGAGCTTTTTCAGCATGTCATCCCGATAGCTATCGAAGGCGGTGTTGCCGCTCGACCGGCGGTGACGGCGAAATTGCGATGCGCAGCCATGCAGGCCGTCGCGTTTCCATCCCTGCATTTTTCCGCTCCAGATCATGTAGAAGAGAAGGGCGAGCCCGATCGGCCAGAAGACGATGAAGCCGATCACCATCATCGCGATCCACGCGCCCTTCGGCAGATCGTCGAGCATTGCGGCGGTTGGCATTGGTGCCGTTTCCTTCATGTGCAGTTGAACACAAAGGACAAGTGGATATTGCCCGCGCCTGCGTCAAGGCGCCGCACTTCGTTTTTCGGACAAGCGGGCCTCGCATTCCGCCATAAAGAAAAGGCGGCCCGGAGGCCGCCTTTTCCATGTCTATGAGCCGCTGCTCAGGCGTCGAAGACGATGACCGAGCGGGCGAGCTCGCCGCGTTTCAATTCGTCGAAGGCTTCGTTCACCTGTTCGAGCTTGATGCGGCGCGAGATCATCTCGTCGAGCTTCAGCTTGCCGGACATGTAGAAATCCACGAAGCGGGGCATGTCGACGGGGAAGCGGTTCGAGCCCATGATCGAGCCCTGGATGCGCTTCTCTCCGAGGAAGTCGGCGCCATGAAGTTCGATATTCACACCGACCGGGATCATGCCGATGACGTTCGCGGTGCCCCCGCGGCCGAGCATGCGGAAGGCCTGTTCGGTCGTGACCTTTAGGCCGATCGCCTCGAAGGAGTGATGGACGCCCTGGCCTCTGGTCAGTTCCATGACCTGCGCCACGGGGTCGCCCGCTTTCGCATCGATGACATCGGTTGCGCCGAACTGTTTGGCGAGGTTGAGCTTCGAGCCCTGCATGTCGATGGCGATGATGCGGCCGGCACCAGCAATCGCCGCGCCGTTGATCGCCGCGAGGCCGACGCCGCCGCAGCCGACGACGGCGACGGTTTCACCGGGACGCACGCCCGAGGTGTGGATCACGGCGCCGACACCGGTCGTGACCGAACAGCCGATCAGAGCCGCGCGGTCGAGCGGCATGTCCTTTCGGATCGCCACGCAGGCATGTTCGTGGATCAGCATCTGCTCCGCGAAGGAGGAGAGGTTGAGAAACTGGTTCATGGCGCCCGGCGTTTCGCCAAGGCGGGGCTCGTCGCCCGCGCCGCGCTTCGTCTCGGGGCTCACGCAGCGCGACATATGGCCCGTGAGGCAATGCTCGCAATGGCCGCAGAAGGCGGAAAGGCAGGTGATGACATGGTCGCCCGGCTTCACCGTGCGGACTTCGGAGCCGACCTGTTCCACCACGCCCGCGCTTTCATGGCCGAGAACGGCCGGGAGCGGATAAGGATAGGAACCTTCGACGAAGTGAAGGTCCGAATGGCAGACGCCGGCGGCGGCCGTGCGGATCAGCACCTCGTGGGGGCCGGGCTTGTTGATCTTGACGTTCTCGATTTCGAGCGGCTTGCCTACCTGGCGCAAGACGGCAGCTTTCATGGCTTTCTCCCTGTGTCCGGATTTCTGGGGATTCTCGTTCCGGTTAATGCCGATGTTCTCCCTTAGGTGCCGCCGGGTCAACAAGGGCTGGACCGGCAAAAGTCACAGCTTCACCATATTTCGCCATTTAAGATGCGTTCCGGGGCCGATCTGTCAGAATGGGCCCAAGTCAATGCCCGCAGGGAGTGTCCATGACTGTCCGTAGAAGCCTTGCCACGCTTGCCGCCGCTCTCGGCCTCACGCTCGCCGTGAACGGGGCCGTATTCGCCGAACCCGGTCCACAGGCACAAGCCGCCTATGACCGAGGGCTTGCGGCCCATCGCGCGGGCGATCTGCCGGGGGCGGTCGCCGAATGGGAGGAGGCGGCGCGCCAAGGCCATGTGGCGGCTGCGTGGATTCTTGGCAATCTCTATGACAAGGGAGCGGGCGTGCCTCAGTCCGACGCCAAGGCCTATGAGTATTACCTGCAGGCGACACGCGGCGGGCAGCCGGAGGCGGCGGTGCGACTCGGGCAGATCTATCTTGAGGACAATGAGGCCATCGGCCTGAAGCGGAATTACGGCGCGGCGCTCAAGGCCTTCGAGGTTGGCGCGCTCGCGGCGCGGGGCGATGCGCAATATTACCTCGGCATGATGCACCGGCGCGGCTGGGGAACCTCGGTCGACCGGACCGAGAGCCTCCGCTGGCTCATTCTTTCATCGAAAAAGAGGTACGCGCCGGCGCTCTCCGAGCTTGGCCGGATCTATATGGAAGGCGAGGGCGTCGAGCGCGACCGGGTGGACGGCTGGGCCTATTTCCTGCTCGCCAACCGCTATGGCAATGACGAGCAGCGCGCCGAAGCGAGCGCCTATATGCAGCGTTATGATGGCTGGATGAAGCGCGGCGAGAAGGACGAGGCCCGCGCCCGTGCCGATACATGGGTATCGGCCTTCGGCGGCGGCAGCTGAAGATCAGCCGAACACGACCTTCTCCTCGCCGAACCAGAGAGGCGAGCGCGCGAAGTCGATGAACTTCTTTTCATCCTCGTATAGCTCGCGGCCGGCGGCGATGCCTTCCGGTGTCGTGGTGGCGGCGGCGAGGTCGTCCATGCTGTTCCACCAGAGCTGGGCCACGCCGTCATAGATCGCCGGTGCCTTGTCGAGCCCGCCGCCGCGCGCCTCGCGGATGCCGTCCGACAGGGAGGCCTCGAAAGAGTGGAGCTGCACATAGCGCGCGATGCGCAGCACCTTGCGGTGACTGGCGACAAGGGGCGCGTGCTTGTTCCACCAATAGTCCTGGAACTCCTCGAGCGTGAGGTTCGGCAGCCGTGTCAGGCAGAAGGTGAGCTTGATCAAATCGAAGTACCCGTTTTTGATGTTGTTTGGCGGTATCCTGCTTCAATGACTTTGGAACATCGAAGCCGCATCTCCGATTTGATTATACGCATCGTATCTTTGTGCCTGTACATCAAGCCGCCATGCCGGAATTTTCGTCTGTGCGGATTGTCGCGTCAGGAAGTTGTCCCCTTACGAGAAACCCCTGAATTGGCGATCCTTCGGCGATGAGCACCGGCCGTAGTGCTCGGTAGAGGCGAGGATAGTTATAAAAGGGAACGCTTGGCCAGAGGTGGTGCATGAGATGCAGATTCTGTCCGAGGGTGAATGGAGTGCCGAGCGGCCAGATGCTAATGCGGGTGTTCTGGTAGCGGCCGAGCTTGTCGAACGGGTAGTGCGGCATCCATTGGAAGAAAATATTGAGCAGAAGCACGCCCAGGCGCGTCGGGATGAACCAAAGCAAAAGCCATTCGGCAACATGGCCCGTGAAAGCGGCGGCGGCAAGCAGGGCAATTGACAAAACGGTCACGGCCGATGCTTGCGCGATTTCCGCGCGCGTGAATATCGATTGGAGTCGTGTGTACCCATCCGGCGCGACATAGCGCAGCGCGAAGAATGGAATGAGCGATCTCCAAATGCCGTTGACCCATTTGACGATCAGCTCAACGAAAGTTCCCTTTACGAAGATGTCAGGATCTTTGTCGGTGTTGGTGTGCGAGTGATGCAGCAAATGTGTTTTTTGCAGAACTGGCCAGCTCGAACCGATGCCTATGGCGCCGATCCATCCGATCAGGGTGTGAACCCAGCTAAGGCCCCGAGGTCTCTTTATGATGTTCCCGTGGACGGATTCGTGAACCAGTGTGTAGTGGGCATATGAAACGAAGCTGAGTATGGCAGTGCAAATCCAAAGAGGCATTGTGCCGACAAAGCCCGCAGCCGCGACTCCGATGAAGCTCGCGGGGAGCAAGATTGCGAGAAGTATCGTCGGCCACGCGATGTCCGGCGAGAGTTCACGGGCGATGCGCTTTTCATCGGCGAGTGAAATTCCGGCCGTATTGCGGGAAGCTGCTGAAAATTCGGCGGTATCGTTCATTTTTTTCCGGCCCTGTTCCGTTCATGCCTGCGGAAGGAGGAGGATTGATGCTTGAGCCTTCGCATATCGCATTGACATAAACATACATTGGTGTATGTATGTATTATATCGAAATGAAGCGCAAAAGCAATGGCCCCCAGATCACGAGCAAGAAATACGCAAGCGCAAAGGAGCGCCGCGATGCGCGCTCGCCTTATTGCGGCGGCGAAAGCATCCCTCATTGAGGTTGGATATGGCAGGACGACCGCGGTTGCGGTTTGTGCGCGCGCGGGAGTGACACGAGGCGCACTTTTTCATCATTTTCAGAATTTTTCAGAACTGCTCGCGGCGGCGCTGGAGGAGGTTTGTCTAGGCATCTCAGCCCGCCTAGCCGCCGCCCGGGAGCGGCACGGGCCGCGCCTTCGAATTACAGATCTGATAGACGGTTTTTGGGACGGTATTGGCGATCCGGAGTTTAAGGCGGTTATCGAGGTGTGGCTTGCTGCACGGAACGATCCTGAGCTCACTTCAGGTTTGCAGCCGGTTATCCGGCATTTTGCAAACCTCGCATCTCCAAAGGAAAATACGGAACTGGCAGCGGATTTGAGAGGCAATAGCGAAGCCATTGCATTTTATCGCCTTATGATGGAGGCAATGATTGGAATGGCACTCGGCAAGGCGGTGACGCCAGGCTCCCAATCTCTCGGTCATGAAGCGGCCGTTATCGGTTTGTTGAAGGACATTGGAATTGCCAAGGGACTTTGATCTTTTGGCGGCATTGAGTGAGATCAAAATATGCGTATCGCCGTTGGCGGCTTTCAGCACGAGACGAACACATTTGCGCCGACCAAGGCGGATTACGCCGCCTTCGAGCAGGCGGATTCCTGGCCGGCCTTGCAGCGGGGCGAAGCGCTGCTTTCCGCATTCGGCGGCATGAACGTTCCGGTTGCCGGGTTCATCGACGCGGCGTCGGCGGCGAACACGCTCCTGCCGCTCGTCTGGTGCTCGGCGACGCCTTCCGCCCATGTGACCGAAGATGCGTTCGAACGCGTCATGGCGATGATGATCGAAGATCTGCGCGCGGCGGGGCCCGTCGATGCCGTCTATCTCGATCTTCACGGCGCGATGGTGACGGAGCATTTTGACGACGGCGAGGGTGAGATATTGCGCCGGGTACGCGCTGTCATCGGGCGGGACGTGCCGCTTGTTGCCTCGCTCGATCTTCATGCCAATGTGACCGCACAGATGGTGGATGAGGCCGATGCGCTGATCGGCTACCGGACCTATCCGCATGTCGACATGGCGGAGACGGGTGCGCGCGCGGCGGAACACCTATTCCGCCTGGTGCGGTCCGGGCAGCGGCAGGCAAAGGCGATGCGCCGCCTCGACTATCTGATCCCGCTGACTGCGCAATGCACGCTGATCGAGCCGGCGGCAGAGCTTTATGCGCTGGTCGCTGAAACCGAAGGGCGGATGCTGGGCAATGGCCGCGTGACAAGCGTTTCCTTCACCACCGGTTTTCCGCCCGTCGATATTCCGGAATGCGGGCCTGTGGTCGTTGCCTATGGCGAGACGGAAGCGGCGGCGGAAGCGGCCGCGCAACGCATTGCCGATGCGGCGCGCGAAGCGGAACCCGATTTCAAGGAAAAGCTGTGGTCGGCGCGAGATGCCGTCGCCCACGCAATCAGACATTCGGCGCCGGGCAAGGGGCCTGTCGTGCTCGCCGACACGCAGGACAATCCGGGTGCCGGCGGCAATGGCGACACGATCGGAATCTTGTCCGAGCTGATTGCGCAGGATGCCCGCAATGCCTGTCTGGCGGTCCTTTACGATCCTGAAAGCGCGGCGCGGGCGGCGCAGGCGGGAGAAGGCGCGCGGCTGACGCTGTCGCTGGGCGCCAAGACCGGCGGCGCGCCGGACGAGCGGCCCGTCGAGGCGGAATTCGAGGTGCTGCGGATCACCAATGGCGAGTTCCTTGCGACGGGGCCATTCTATGGCGGTTCGCGCATGTCGCTCGGCACGACGGTAAGGCTGCGTCACGGCGGGGTGCAGGTCGTCGTCGCCTCACGCAAGGGGCAATGCGCCGACAAGGAGATGATCCGGCATACGGGTCTCGATCCGCGCGAACTCGGCATTCTTGCCGTCAAAAGCTCGGTTCACTTCCGCGCCGATTTCGGCCCGATGGCGAGCGAGGTGCTGGTGGTCGAAAGTCCGGGGCCCAATACGGCCGATCTCGCCAAGCTGCCCTTCAGACGGCTGCGCAAGGGGCTTCGGGTAACCCCGATGGGAGCGGCTTTCGGGGGTTAGAAATCGCTACCAGGCACCGAGTTGCCCGAGCAGCTGCTTCGCCATCGGGATGCGGAGCGATGCCTGCCCGTTTTCTGTCATGTCGATATTGAGCGCGAAGCTGCGGATCTCGCCGTCCCTGTCAGTCCAGCCCACGAACCAGCCGAGCCCGCCGCCGCCTTCGGCAAAGGCCCAGCCTGTCTTGCCGTAAAGACGGCTGCCTTCGTTTTCCTCGAGCAGGAGAATATCGCGGACCGATTGCTGAACCTCCGGCGGGAGCGGAAGCGTGCCTGACGCCAGTTGCGCAAGGAACCTTACCTGTTCGGCCGCACTGATTTCGAGAGGACCATCAAGCCAGAAGCGATCAATCACCTCTCCCGTCTCTCCATTACCGTAGCCTAGCCGGTTCAGCATGGCGTCCATACGTTCCTTGCCGATGCGGCGGGCGATGCCCTGATAGACAGGTACATTCGACATGGCGATCGCCTCGCGCATGCTCATGTCCCGTTCCCATTGCTTGAAGGGTTGCGGCTCTCCGCCATACGGAAGGACTTCATCGACACTCGAAACGGCGCCGGTCCCGAGCGCTATCAGGCTGTTCACGATCTTGAACGTGGATGCAGGAACGAAGCGCTGGGCGGCACGCTCCGGGTTCACGGAAGTGATTGTCTCCTTTTGGGGGTCGAAAAGAACGAATGTGCCTTCCACACCTGCTTCGACAAACAGACTTTCGAGCTCTCGCGAACCAGCGCCGGTTTCGGCCCGCGCCTGTCCAAGAAATGCAGGGGCGAGAAATAATGTGACGAGGATCAGGCGAGGAGCAAAGGAACTCATTTGGCTCTCCAAACTCGAAATCGGCAGGGAATCCCCTACCGGAATCGCTTTGAAACCGAAGTTCGGCCGGTATTAGCCGAAATCGAGCTCGGCCCAGACGGGCACATGATCGGATGGTTTTTCACGGCCGCGAATGTTGCGGTCGATGTCGCTGCCTTTCAGAAGGTCTGCCGCCTGCGGCGAGAGCAGGATGTGGTCGATGCGGATGCCGTTGTCCTTCTGCCATGCGCCCGCCTGATAATCCCAGAAAGTATAGCGATGCGCTTCGGTGTGGCAGGCGCGGAAGGCATCGGTCAGGCCGAGATGCAGAAGCTCGCGGAATTTCGCGCGCGTTTCGGGGCGGAAAAGCGCGTCGTTTGCCCAGGCCTTCGGATCGTGAACATCGTCCGCCGTCGGGATGACGTTGTAGTCGCCGGCAAGGGCAAGCGGCTCTTCGTAGGAGAGCAGTTTGACCGAATGATCGATCAGCCGGTCCATCCAGCGCAGTTTGTATTCGAATTTTTCGCTATCGACCGGATTGCCATTGGGCAGATAGATCGAAGCCACACGCAGCGCCCTGTTCTTCACCGAGACGACCGCCTCGATGTAGCGGGCCTGATCGTCGCCGCCGTCGCCCGGCAGACCGCGGGTCACATCTTCCAGCGGCAGTTTCGAGAGAATGGCGACGCCGTTATAGGTCTTCTGGCCGTGGGTCTCGATATTGTAGCCGAGCGACTCGATCTCGCCGCGCGGAAAGGCATCGTCCGTGCATTTCAGTTCCTGAAGGCAGACGATGTCCGGCTCTGCCTCTTTCAGCCAGTCCGTCAGATTCGTCAGACGGGCCTTGATCGAGTTGACGTTGAAGCTCGCGATCTTCATGCCGGCCCCCCTCAGCCGCTGGATTTCAGCGTGCCGCCTGTGCCGCCAATCACGTCTGAATCATCGGGAAAGCCATGCCCGAGATCGATATAGTCGATCCGGGTCAGCGGCTTGAGATAGAGCGCATTGCCGCCCTTTTCGGAAATGCCCCGTCCGATCGGGGTTACGGCCATGACCATCATCTGGCTACCACTTTCATCGCCCCTCAACGGGAAGGCCGCCACCTCGACCTCGGAGGCAATGCCACGCCCATACTCCTCGGTATGAATGGTGCGGAAGGCACAGGGGAAAGCATGGGCGGCCCTGATCCTTGCCAGCGCACGTTCGACCTGGTCGGGTTTGCCGAAATCCCCGTAGCGCCGGCCGGTGATATCGATGCCCTGATGTTCGGCAAGGCCGGTTCCCACGAGCCGGAACACGATATCGTTCTCCAGTGCCTCGACAATCACGAGAAAGGGCAGGAGCGGAGCAATTTCCGAGGTGACACGAAACTCGCTGCGGAGAGGCACGGATGGGCCGTCCCCCTTCAGTTGCAGCCAGTATTTTTCGAGTTTCTTGCCCTGTTCGGTCCTCTCAGAAGTCTTCATAGAGCAACGCCCGCAGCCTATTGAGCAGAATCACAAATGGTCGAGGGATATTACGCCCTGCAACCGCATGGTAAAACGACTATTGTGCCAAAGTGGCACAGGAAAGCCGCATTGAAGGATGATTTCTGCTGATCAGATCGAGAAAGACGTTCCGCAACCGCATGACGAGGTGGCATTCGGGTTGGCGATCTTGAAGGAAGAGCCGATCAGGTCGTCGACATAGTCGATCTCGGAGCCGGCGAGATACTCGACCGAAACGGGATCGATCAACACGGTCGCGCCATCCCGCTCGAGCACGAGATCGTCGTCGTTGCGCGCCGCGTCGAGCTTGAAATCATATTGAAAGCCGGAGCAGCCGCCGCCCTGCACGGATACCCGCAGGCAGGTGCCTTCGTTCTCGCCCTTGAGGATTTGCGCCACCTGGCTTGCAGCGCGCGCCGTCAGCGTCACGGGCATTGAGGCGGCAGGGACAGGGGCGGTGAGGGTGTCGGTCATCGCGGTTTCGGCTTTCAACAATACTCGAATTAGCTTAGCAGATATGTAGGCCCGGGGCCGCCGGTTTTCAAACCGGCGAACGGCCAAGTCCATAGAAGATCGAGGGTTTATCGTGCCAATCGCCAACCCTGCCGCCACCGCATCCTTCGCGACAAAGGCAGAGGAGACGAGGGGGCGGCTCCACCCCGAGCCGGAAAGCGCAACGCGCACGGCTTTCCAGCGCGACCGCGACCGGATCATCCATTCCGTTGCCTTCCGGCGGCTCAAATACAAGACGCAAGTTTTCGTCTATCACGAGGGCGACAACTACCGGACGCGGCTTTCCCATTCGCTCGAGGTATCCCAGATCGCCCGTTCCATCGCGCGGGTGCTGGGGCTCGACGAAGACCTTGCCGAAACACTCGCGCTTGCGCATGACCTCGGCCACACGCCGTTCGGCCATGCCGGCGAAACGGCGCTCGATGGCTGCATGAAGGAATTTGGCGGGTTCGATCATAACGCGCAGACGCTCCGTATCGTGACCAAGCTCGAACGCCGCTATGCCGAGTTCGATGGGCTCAACCTGACATGGGAGACGCTTGAAGGTCTGGTCAAGCACAATGGCCCCGTGATCGTGCCGGGCATCGGCATGGATGATCTGCCGCGTGCGATGGCCGAATATGCCGAGGTGCAGGACCTCGAACTTGAAAGCTATGCCGGACCCGAGGCGCAGGTGGCCGCGCTGGCCGACGACATTGCCTATAACAATCATGACATCGATGACGGGCTTCGTGCCGGGCTGTTCGGCATCGACGAACTGCTGGCGCTGCCGCTTGTCGGCGATGTCTTCCGCCGGGTGATGGACCGCTATCCGGGGCTTGAGGAAGCGCGTGTGATCCATGAGGCGGTGCGCGAACTGATCGGCACGATGATTGCGGATGTGCTCGACGAAACGAGAGCGCGGCTTGCCGCTGCAAGACCCGAAACCGCAGCCGATATACGCGCGATGGACCGGCCGCTGGTGGGCTTCACGCCAGAAATGAACGAACACAATGCCGCGCTCAAGGCATTTCTCTTCAAGCGCATGTATCGCCATTACCGGGTCAACCGCTCGATGAGCAAGGCGCAGCGTATCGTCCAGGACCTGTTCGGGCTGCTGCATCGCTCGCCGGACCAGCTGCCGCCAGAATGGCAACAGGGCTGCGACGGGCCCGAGGGCATGAAGACGGCGCGGCGGGTCTGCGACTACATCGCGGGCATGACCGACAAATTCGCGATAGAAGAGCATCAGCGGCTTTTCGACCTGCACGACCCGCGCTCGTGATCCGTTCCGCAGGGGGCTGGAAAGAGCCCTGCCTCGCGGCTAGAGTGCGCGCCCGGCAGGGTCCATAAGTGGCGGCAGATATGAATATTTTTCGGTATTTCGGGGAACGGGTTGAGGCGGCGATCGGTGCCCTGACCGAAGAGGGCGTGCTGCCGCCGGGGCTCGATCCGAGCCGCATCACGGTGGAGCCGCCGCGCGATGCGAGCCATGGCGACCTGTCCACCAATGCGGCGATGGTGCTGGCAAAGCCGGCCGGTGCCAAGCCGCGCGAACTTGCCGAACGGATCGCCGCAAAACTCGCAACGGAGGAATCCGTCACCGAGGTTTCGGTGGCAGGACCGGGCTTCATCAATCTTCGGCTGAACCCTGCCTTCTGGCAGGCCCGCATCCCGGACATTCTGCGCGCGGGCGATGCCTATGGGGCGAGCGAACTTGGCGCCGGCGAGGCGGTGAATGTCGAATATGTCTCGGCCAACCCGACCGGGCCGATGCATGTCGGCCATGTGCGCGGCGCGGTGTTCGGCGATGCACTGGCGAACCTGCTCGAGAAGGTCGGGTATCGCGTCTGCCGCGAATATTACATCAATGATGCGGGCGGTCAGATCGAGGTGCTGGCGCGGAGCGCCATGCTGCGCTACCGCGAGGCGCTGGGCGAGACGATCGAAATTCCCGAAGGGCTTTATCCGGGCGACTATCTGAAGCCGGTGGGGCAGGCGCTTGCCGCGATGCATGGCAAGGCGCTGCTTGAAATGGAAGAGGCGGACGCGCTGAAGATCGCGCGTGAAACCGCGGTCGGGGCGATGATGGAGCTGATCCGCGGCGATCTCGCGGTGCTCGGCATCACGCATGAGGTGTTCTTTTCGGAGCTGTCGCTGCACCGGTCGGGCGCTGTCGAAAAGACGCTGAAGATACTCGAGGACAAGGGGCTCATCTATGTCGGCACGCTGGAGCCGCCGAAGGGCGAGCTGCCCGATGACTGGGAGCCGAGACCGCAGACATTGTTCCGCTCGACGCTGTTCGGCGACGATACGGACCGCGCGCTGAAAAAGTCCGACGGGAGCTGGACCTATTTTGCCCCGGACATTGCCTATCATCTCGACAAGTTCGAACGCGGCTACCGGACGATGATCGACGTCTGGGGCGCCGACCACTCCGGCTATATCAAGCGCATGAAGGCGGCGATCGAAGGCGTCACGGGGGGGCAGGCCGAATTCGACGTGAAGGTCTGCCAGATGGTCCGGCTGTTCCGGAATGGCGAGCCGGTCCGCATGTCGAAGCGGGCGGGCGATTTCGTGACGCTGCGCGATGTGGTTGACGAGGTGGGCAAGGGCGTCGTGCGCTTCATGATGCTGACGCGCAAGAATGATGCGCCGCTCGATTTCGATTTCGCCAAGGTGATGGAACAGTCGCGCGACAATCCCGTCTTTTATGTGCAGTACGCTCATGCGCGTATTCATTCGGTGCTGCGCAATGCGGCGGAAGCGGGCAGCTACGACCTGTCCGACGGGGCGCTGGCCAATGCGGATCTGACGCGCCTGTCAGATGAGGCGGAGATGACGCTCATCCGGCTGATGGCGTCCTTCCCACGTCAGGTGGAGCAGGCGGCGCTGGCGCATGAGCCCCATCGCATCGCCTTCTATCTCGACGATCTTGCGGCCGCCTTCCACGGGTTATGGAACAAGGGCAAGGACGAGCCCGCATTGCGCTTCATCCAGGCGGATGATCCCGGTGCTACGCTTGCGCGGCTGGCCTTGATTCGTGCCGCAGCCCATGTGATCGCGGCCGGTCTGGGGATTTTGGGGGTCGAACCGATCGAGGAGATGCGCTGATGCCGCGGCGAGACGACGGTTGGGACGAAGATCCCGAATATGACTTCGACCCCGATGTCGAAGACTATGAGCAGTATGAGGACGAGGACGAGGACACAGGCGGCGGGCGGCGGCGCACGCTGATGATGCTCACCGTGCTTGCACTTCTCGTCGTATTCGGCGGCATCATGCTGCTCGCCTACCGGGAAGGATCGCCGGATGGGGCGGGCGGGATGCCGCCTCTCCTGCGTGCCGATGGCGGACCTGTGAAGGTGCCGCCGGAGAATCCGGGCGGCCGGAAATTCCCGCATCAGGATGCCGGCGTTTACAACCGGATTGCGGGCGATAGCCGCGCGGGGAGCGAAGAAGGCGAGCAATTGCTGCCACCCGCCGAAGAGCCGCTTGCGATCGAAGCGCCTGCGATCCGGCCGGAGGACCAGCGTGCGCTCGACCGCATGGCAGAGGCCATCGAGAGCAGCCCGCTGGACGCGCCCCTGCCTGCCGGTGATGCTGGCGTTGCCGCTCAGCAACCGGCCTTGGCGCCTTCCGAACCGGCGCCTGCCGTGGTTGAAACGCCTCCCGCTCCGCAGACGGTCAGTCCGGCCGCACCCGCAGCCCCTGCCGCATCGGGGGGCGGCTTTGTCGTTCAGCTGGCGGCGCTTCGTGACGAGCAGTCGGCGCGCGATACGTTCGCCCGGCTGCAATCCCGCTATCCGGACCTGCTGGGCGGACTGACGGCTGATATTCAGCGGGCCGATCTCGGCGCGAGTGGCATCTATTACCGGGCGCGGGCGGGCTATCTCGACCGGGCCGCGGCGAACGCTCTGTGCGAGCGGCTGGCAGCGCAGGGGCAGGCCTGCATTGTGAGGGAAAGGTGAGCGTCTACGCCTCGATTTATGGATGCATGGGAACGGCGCTCACGGATGAGGAGCGCCGTTTCTTTCGCGATGTGCGGCCCTGGGGTTTCATTCTCTTTGCGCGCAATATCGACGAGCCGGAACAGGTGCGGCGGCTGATCGCCGAATTGCGCGAGGCAGCGGGCCATGAGGCGGAAGTCCTGATCGATCAGGAGGGAGGCCGGGTGCAAAGGCTGCGGCCGCCTTATTGGCGCGCCTATCCGCCGGGGCGGCGGTTCGGCGAACTCTATGAGCGCAATGTGGAGACCGGGCTTCATGCGGCGCGGCTCGGCGCGAAGCTGATTGCGGCGGAGCTTCGCTATCTCGGTTTCACGGTCGACTGTCTGCCGGTGCTCGACGTGCCGGTGCCGGGCGCTCATGACGTGATCGGCGACCGCGCCTATGCACTGACGCCGGGGCCTGTTGCGGCGCTCGGCCTTGCGGCGGCGGAAGGGCTTCTGGCGGGCGGCGTCCTGCCGGTCATCAAACATATTCCGGGGCATGGGCGGGCAGGCGTCGACAGCCATCTGAGCCTGCCGGTGGTCGATACGCCTGCGGACGTACTCGAGCAGATCGATTTTGCACCCTTTCATGCGCTGCGCCACATGCCGCTCGCCATGACCGCGCATGTCGTCTATTCGGCTTATGACGCCGAACGCCCGGCAACGACATCGCCGCTCGTGATCGAGGATGTGATACGGGGCCATATCGGCTTTGACGGGCTGCTCATGTCGGACGATCTGTCGATGGAGGCACTTTCCGGATCGCTCGGCGAGCGGGCTCGGGCAAGCCTCGCGGCGGGCTGCGATCTCGTTCTGCATTGCAACGGGAAAATGGACGAAATGCGCGCTATCGCGCCGGAAGTGCCGATTCTCTCCGGTGTCGCGCGGGAGAGGTCCGAAAAGGCGATTTCGCTGCGGAAATCCTCGCTTGTTCCCCTCGATATCGACCTGGCCTTGCGGCAATTCTCCGCCCTTACTGCCGTTTCATGACAGAAGGCTGGGGATAAGCCGAGAAACGGGGTACCGGCCCCATGGGGTGCGGGTTATAAAGGCCGGACGTCCCTTGCTGGCGGGAAAACGGCAGGGGCGAGCGGGGATTTCACTATTTCGGATCGGATGCAACAGGCAGTCATGAGCGGGACGCCTACCGAGAGCGACGCTGACGGCGGATCGCAGCCCGTCGAGGCTGCCATGCCGGATGCTGCCTCGACCTTCGAGGAAGGTGCGCCGCGCGTTGCCGCAATGCCGGACGAAAATACGCTGATCGTCGATCTCGACGGTTTCGAGGGGCCGCTCGACGTGCTGCTGATGCTGGCACGGAACCAGAAGGTCGATCTCACCAAGATCTCCATTCTGAAGCTCGCCGAGCAGTATCTCGACTTCATTGCCCAGGCGAAGCGGATGGAGCTCGATCTCGCCGCCGACTACCTGGTGATGGCGTCTTGGCTCGCCTTCCTGAAATCGAAACTGCTGCTGCCCGCACCGGAAGAGGAAGAAGGCCCGAGCGGCGCCGAAATGGCGGCCCGGCTGGCCTTCCAGCTTCAGCGGCTCGAAGCGATGCGCAAGGCCGCAGTCGAGATATTCGCGCGGCGGTGCCGGATGGGAATACACGTCTTTCCGCGAGGGGCGCCTGAGGGCATTCGCCTCATCAAAACAAGCGAGTATCAGGGAACGCTCTATGAGCTTCTGAAGTCCTATTCGGACCAGCGCCTGAAGGGCCACGAGACGAAATGGGAACCGAAGCGCCTGCCGATCATGGCAATCGAGGCGGCGCGGCACCGGCTCGAACGCATGATGGGCATGATGTTCGACTGGGACCGCATCGACAATTTCGTGCCTGCGGACAACATGACACCGGCCATGCGCCGATCGGCCATTGCGAGCACGTTCAGTGCGGCGCTGGTGCTGGCCAAGGACGGTCTGATGGAAATCCGCCAGACGGGCGCGTTTGGCCCGGTATTCGTCCGGCGCCGCGACAAGCAACCCGATCCATTGCCGTCGGAGCCCGATGGCGAGCCTGAGAAGACCGAAGATGAATGATGAGACCAGCGTGAGCGAAGCCGAAGACGAGATCGACATGCTGCCGGAGGAGGCGGAAATGCCCGCCGATGGCGGCGAGGAAGATTTCGATGGCGAGGAATCCGCGCTCGACGGCGAGGCGGAGGATGCGGCGGAAAATGTCGTCCGCTTCCCCGGCAATGCGGCCGACCATGCACAGCTCATGCGGATGGTCGAGGCGCTGCTTTTTGCCGCCGCCGAGCCGCTCGACATCGACTCTATTGCGGGACGGCTGCCCGAGGGGGCGGATGTGGGCGCGGTGATCGAGGATTTGCAGAAGGCCTATGAAAGCCGCGGCGTTCATCTCGTCCGGATTGCGAACAAATGGATGTTCCGCACTGCCGACGACCTGTCGTTCCTGATGGAACGCGAGGCGGTTGAGCAGAAGAAGCTGTCGCGCGCTGCCATGGAGACGCTTGCGATCATCGCCTATCACCAGCCGGCAACGCGCGCTGAAATCGAGGAAATCCGCGGCGTTACCGTTTCCAAGGGGACGCTCGACGTGCTGATGGAGACGGGCTGGGTGAGGCTGCGCGGCCGCAAGAAGACGCCCGGCCGCCCGGTCACCTATGGCACCACGGAAGCCTTTCTCGTTCATTTCGGCCTCGAGAATATTGGCGATCTGCCGGGCATGGACGAGCTGAAGGCGGCCGGCCTGCTGGACGGGCGCCTGCCGCCGGGCTTCGATGTGCCGACGCCGAGCGAGACCGGCGGCGAGGGCGACGGCGATTTCTCCGATGATGAGGAGGAATATGGCGCGGCGCTGGACGAGCATCTGGCCCAGGATAGCGCCGCGGACGACCGATAGACTTGAGACACCACATTAAGCGGGTGAGAAAGTCACTGACATAATCGTGATTTGCCGGGTTATGTTAATAATTTTTCTTTGATGGTGCTGCTGTGACCGTTTCGGGATTGGTGTCGCAATTTTTGTCCGGAACGCCCATATTGGACGCCAGTGTTGCTTCATTCTAAGCAGGGCACGGTTTTCCGGGCCCCTGGAGATCAAAATGCCGGGTTGGACTCAAATTCTCATCGTGCTCGTGCTGATCGTGCTGCTGTTCGGCCGGGGCAAGATTTCCGACATGATGGGAGACGTTGCGAAGGGCATCCGCAGCTTCAAGAAGGGCCTCGCCGACGAGGACGAGGGGCAGATGGCAAAGTCCGAGCCCAAAACGATCGACGCCACCGTGTCGCGCGAGGAAAGCGCGGACGCGAAGAACAAGGCATCGCAGGGCTAACAACTGACGCGCGAGTGCCGGACGGCGGGTCCGGCGCGGCGCTGGCAATCCGGTAAGCCTCATGTTCGATATAGGCTGGTCAGAGCTGCTCGTGATTGCAGCTATCGCGATCATTTTCGTAGGTCCGAAGGATCTGCCGAAGATGATGCGCACGGCCGGCCAGTATGTCGCCAAGGTGCGGGGCATGGCCCGCGAGTTCCAGAGCTCCTTCGACGAGCTGGCCCGCGAGACGGAACTGGAGGAGCTGCGCAAGGAAGTTGCCGCGCTAAAAAACCAGGCGACGAAGCCGCTCCGCTCGCTTCAGGACGAGCTGGACAAGGCGGTGAAGGCTGGCGGTGCGGGAGCCGCTGCGGCCCCGGCCGCAAGTACCGCAGAGGCAAAGCCCACGGCCCAACCCCTCGACACGAGTGGCGTTTCGGAGGGGATCGCGGCGTCGATCCGCGAGGCGGAAGAGATCGAGGCATTCGGCGCAGGCGATCCAGCCGCCGGTGCCGCGAAGACCGGGCAGTCCCGCGAATGAGCGCCTGCCAATGAGTGCAACATCAGCGCAACCCAATCCGGACGACGAGATCGAGGCCTCGCGGGCACCGCTCCTCGATCATCTGATCGAGCTTCGTTCGCGGCTCATCAAGGTAATGATCGCCTTCATCATTGCCTTTGGCGTGTGTTTCTTCTTCTCGAAGGAGATCTTCAACTTCCTCGTCGAGCCCTATAACCGGATCGTCGCAGAGGAGGGAGGTGCACACCTGATCTATACGGCGCCGCAGGAGTTCTTCATCACAAGACTCAAGCTGTCGATGTTCGGCGCGGTCTTCATCGCGTTTCCGATCATCGCTGCACAGGTCTACATGTTCGTCGCGCCCGGCCTCTACAAGCATGAGCGCGGGGCATTCATTCCCTATCTGATCGCAACGCCGGTCCTTTTCCTGATGGGAGCGGGGCTCGTCTATTTCGGCGCGTTGCCGATCGCGCTCAATTTCTTCGTCGGCATGGAGCAGGCTGGCGGCGATGGCGAGGCAACCATCGAGGCGCTTTACAAGGTCAGCGAATATCTGAGCCTTGTGATGGCCTTCATTCTGGCCTTCGGAATCTGCTTCCAGCTGCCCGTGGTCCTGACCCTGCTGGCGCGGGCGGGCCTCGTCAATTCGGGTCAGCTGAAGCGCGGGCGGCGCTATGCCATCGTCATCATCTTTGCGGTCGCCGCCTTTCTGACGCCGCCGGATCTCTTCAGCCAGATCGCACTCGGCGTGCCGACTCTGCTGCTCTATGAGCTTTCCATCTTCAGCGTCCGCTGGATGGAAAAGAAGAAGGAAGAGGCGGAAGCGGGGGGCGAGCCGGAGGCTGGCGAGGCCTGATTGTCCGTGCCGCCTTGTCTGGACGCTCCGGGGCTTTCCGCCTATACAGGGCGCCGATAGCGGCCGGGCGGCTGCGGGTTGATTCGGCCCCGCATGCTGCACGGTTCCGTGGCCTTCTTTCCTTCTTCGAGGTGTCATGTTCGACATCAAAGCCATCCGGGACGACGCCCAGGCCTTCGACGCGGGGCTCGCCAAGCGCGGGCTCGAACCGCAATCCGCGCGCCTCATCGAGATCGACGAGCGCCGCCGTGCGATCATCACCTCGCTGCAGGAATTGCAGCAGCGCCGCAACGATGCCTCGAAGCTGATCGGTCAGGCCAAGGCGAAGAAGGACGATGCGCTCGCTCAGAGCCTGATGGACGAGGTGGCGAGCATCAAGAGCGCCATCCAGGATGGCGAGGAGAAGGAGCGCACGGTGAACGCCGAGCTTGAAGCGGCGCTCGCCTCGATCCCCAATATTCCGCTGGAAGATGTGCCGGTCGGGCCGGACGAGAGCGCCAATGTCGTGCGCCACACGCATGGCGCCGCGCGGGCGATGAATTTCGCCGCGAAGGAGCATTTCGAGCTTGGCGAAGCGCTCGGGCTCATGGATTTCGAGACGGCGGCGAAAATGTCCGGCGCGCGCTTCACGGTGCTGAAAGGTCCGCTCGCGCGGCTCGAACGGGCCATCGGCAATTTCATGGTCGATCTCCACACCACGGAGTTCGGCTACGAGGAAGTGATGCCGCCGCTGATGGTGCGCGACGAAGCGATGTTCGGCACGGCGCAGCTGCCGAAATTTGCGGACGATCAGTTTGCGACCTTCAAGGGTCAGAGCCGGGACGATCAGGAAATGTACTGGCTCATCCCCACAGCCGAAGTTCCGCTGACCAATCTCGTGCGCGAAAGCATTCTTGCCGAGGAAGAACTGCCGAAGCGCTTCACGGCCTATACGGCCTGTTTCCGCGCCGAAGCCGGCGCGGCAGGGCGCGACACGCGCGGCATGATCCGGCAGCACCAGTTTTCGAAAGTGGAACTCGTTTCCATCACCGCGCCGGAGAAGTCCGGCGAGGAACATGAACGGATGCTTGCCTGCGCCGAGGAAGTGCTGAAGCGGCTCGATCTTCACTACCGCGTGATGGTGCTTTCGACCGGCGACATGGGTTTTGCCTCGCGCAAGACCTATGACATCGAGGTCTGGCTGCCGGGACAAAATGCCTTCCGCGAGATTTCATCCTGCTCGGTCTGCGGCGATTTCCAGGCGCGGCGAATGAATGCACGCTACCGGCCCAAGGGCGAGAAAGGCACGCGCTTCGTGCACACGCTGAACGGCTCGGGCCTTGCCGTGGGACGGGCGCTTATCGCCGTCATGGAAAACTATCAGCAGGATGATGGCACCATCGCGGTGCCGGATGTGCTGAAGCCTTACATGGGTGGCATGGAGGTCATTGCGGCACATGGCTAGCTCAGTCACCAAGGGCCTGCGTATTCTGGTCACGAATGATGACGGCATCCACGCGCCGGGGCTGAAGGCGCTGGAGAAGATTGCGCGCAAGCTCTCATCGGATGTCTGGGTGGTGGCACCGGAGGAAGAGCAGAGCGGTTCGGCACATTCGCTGTCGCTCGCCAATCCGCTCCGGGTGCGCAAGCTCTCCGCGAAGAAATATGCAGTGCGCGGCACGCCGTCCGACTGCGTGCTGATGGCGGTGCGCCATATCATGATGGAGATGCCGCCGGATCTCGTGCTCTCGGGCGTCAATCGCGGCCAGAACATCGCCGACGACGTGACCTATTCGGGCACGATCGCTGCCGCCATGGAAGGCACGCAGCTCGGTATTCCCTCGATCGCGCTCAGCCAGGCTTTCGGCTTTTCCGGCCATGCCAATGTGAAATGGGCGACGGCGGAGCATTTCGCGCCGGAGATCATCGAGAAGCTCGTTGCCGCAGGCTGGCCCGAGGAAGTTCTCATCAATGTGAATTTCCCCGATGTCGTGCCCGGCTCCGTCACCGGCATCGAAGTGACGCGGCAGGGCAAGCGCGACCAGTCTCTGGTCCGTGTGGAAGAGCGGATCGACGCGCGGAACAATCCCTATTATTGGCTCGGCTTCGAGCGCATTCTCAGCAATCCGCCGCAGGGAACGGATCTGCGTGCGATCTATGAAGGGCGCATTTCGATTACGCCGCTCCACATGGATCTCACCCATATGCGGACATCGAAAGCCCTCAGCGATGCGCTTGGTTCGCTGGCGCAGCCGCGCAAGCCGCGCCGCAGCAAGGGCTGAACGGACCCCTCGTGAACGAAACCGCGATCATGGACGAAATCGAGCACGAGAAGATCGAACTCATCATGGGGCTGCGCAAGCAGGGCATCCGCGACAAGCGCGTGCTCTCCGCGATCGAGCGTGTGCCGCGCGAAAAATTCATTGCGGCGACATTCCGCAAGCAGGCCTATGAAGATCATGCGCTGCCGATTGAATGCGGGCAGACGATCAGCCAGCCCTATGTCGTTGCCTATATGACAGAGCAGCTTCATGTCGGCGAACGGATGAAGGTGCTGGAGGTCGGGACTGGGTCCGGCTATCAGGCGGCGGTTCTGGCGAAGCTCTGCCGGCGCGTCTACACGATCGAACGCTACCGAACGCTCCTCAACGACGCGGTGAAGCGATTCGACGAATTGCGTCTCCATAACATCACGGCAAAGGTCGGCGACGGAGCCAAGGGCTGGCCGGAGCAGGCGCCATTCGACCGGATCATCGTGACGGCGGCCGCGCCGGCCGTGCCGCAGGCGCTGGTCGATCAGTTGAAGGTTGGCGGTCTGATGATCGTTCCGGTTGGCTCTTCCGCGGGCCGGGGCGAGCAAAAGCTTGTGCGGATCGAGCGAACCGCCGAAGGTGTAAAGCGTGAAGAACTCCTGCCGGTGCGTTTCGTGCCGCTGGTCGAGGGTGTTGCCAAGGAGTCCTGAACGTCGGATTCTGATCCGGTTGCGGCGGTGAAAGAGGCCTGATGGGACGGTTCGACGATAAGCTGAGGACGGTGCGGCGGGGGATGGCAGTCTCGCTGGCGCTGTTCCTTGCTGCCTGCGGCAGCGGCGAACGTCCCTGGTGGGACGAGGGGTCATCCGGCCGCTCCCCGTCTCCCGTCTCCCGGCCCATTGAAACGGCGCCTCTGGGCGGCAGCTATGTCGTGAAGCGGGGCGACTCCGTCTACAGCATCGCCCGGGCGCATAATGTGCCGATGCGTTCGATCATCGACGCGAACCGGCTTTCCGCGCCCTACAATATCGAGGTCGGGCAGCGGCTGACGATACCCGCCGGGCGCTTCCACATCGTGCAGCGGGGCGAGACGGTTTCAGGCATTTCGCGTCAGTACAATGTGGGTGTGGCGGCGCTGACCAGTCTGAACCGGATACCGCCGCCCTATACGATCAAGGTCGGCGAGCGGCTCCAGATCCCGGCGTCGCAGCACCAGACTCAGACGGCATCCAGCTCCACGGCGCAAAGCGGGTCCGGCGTTCCGATGGCCCGGCCGGGCATGGCCGCAGGGACTGGAGCGGCCGTCGCCTCGCTGCCGCCCGCCGCTTCCACGCCGAACGTGCCCCGCGATCCGCTGCCCGCGCCGCCCGCAGCGACGGGCGGATTCCAGTGGCCCATCCAGGGCAAGATCCTTTCGACCTTCGGGCCGAAGGCGAATGGGCTCCACAATGACGGGATCAATATCGCCGCGGAAATGGGCGCGCCGGTGAAGGCGGCGCAAAGCGGCGTCGTCGCCTATGCGGGCAACGAGCTCAAGGGCTATGGCAATCTGCTGCTCATTCGCCACGACAATGGCTGGGTGACGGCCTATGCACATAACAGCAAGCTGCTGGTGAGCCGGGGCGACACGGTGATGCAGGGCCAGACGATTGCCCATGCCGGCAATACCGGCAGCGTGGTGACGCCTCAGGTCCATTTCGAAATACGGCAGGGCGCAAAAGCGATCGACCCGCAATCCGTGATCGGGATGTAGCTGGACGGTCAGCCGAGCGTCTGCCCGAGCCTTCCGGCAAGATCCTGAATGAACTGCCATGCGACGCGGCCGGAGCGCGCGCCGCGCGTTGCCGCCCATTCGATGGCTTCGGCTTCCAGCGCCTCGCGGCCGATCTTCAATCCGTAATGTTCCGCATATGACGCGACCATGCCGAGGTAATCGTCCTGGCTGCAATTATGGAAGCCGAGCCAAAGGCCGAAGCGGTCGGAGAGCGATACCTTTTCCTCGACAGCCTCGGAGGGATTGATCGCCGTGGAGCGTTCATTCTCCATCATGTCGCGGGGCATCAGATGGCGCCGGTTCGATGTAGCGTAGAAGATCACATTGGCCGGGCGTCCCTCGATGCCGCCTTCGAGAACCGCTTTCAACGACTTGTAGCTCGTATCGTCACGGTCGAAGGAGAGGTCGTCGCAGAAGACGATGGCGCGGCGCCGTTGCCGGCGAAGCAGGGTCATGAGGCGGGGCAGGCTTTCGATATCCTCGCGGTGGATCTCGATCAGCATCAGGCTGTTCGGATTTTCCGCGTTCACGGCGGCATGGGCCGCCTTCACGAGCGAGCTTTTGCCCATGCCGCGCGCGCCCCAGAGAAGCGCGTTGTTGGCGGGCAGGCCGCGGGCAAAACGGCGCGTATTGTTGAGCAGGATGTCGCGCATCCTGTCGACGCCCCGGATGAGCGAGAGATCGACCCGCGCAACATCGGGCACGGGAACGGGACGGCCCGTCTCGGCATTCCAGACGAAGGCATCGGCAGCATCGAAGCCCGGATCGGCGGGAGGGGGCGGTGAGAGCCTCTCCAGCGCTTCGGCGATACGCTTCAGGAGGGGCAGTCTATCCTGGTCTGAGGTCATGAGCGGGCTTGGTCGCGGTTGCCTGGTCTATCGGGTGGAGCGGCACCGTAGCACCCCGCAGCCGGACCGGAAAACTCTCTATATCCAAAAACTTGGCTCTTGCGGGGCCGGCCGGCCGGTTCGGTTTGCAAATGGCCTTGGCGCCGGTATAGTCCCGCGCAATCAGGCGATTTGCGGCCCCTGTCCAACAGGTTTCGCCGCACCGGAAGCGAACAGGAGATTTTGATGGGCGGCGGTACCAGTGAATTCTTGCTCAATATTTTCCCGCTGCTCGCGTTTTTCGCGATCATGTATTTCCTGCTCATCCGGCCGCAGATGCGCCGGGCGAAAGAGCACAGGGAAATGGTGGCAAATGTCCGCCGGGGCGATGTTGTGGTGACGGCGGGCGGTATCGTCGGCAAGGTCACCAAGGTCGAGGACAGCGAAGCAACGGTCGAAATCGCCGAGAATGTCAGGGTCCGCGTCGTGAAGAGCACGCTGGCCGATGTGCGCTCGAAGTCCGAGCCTGTGCCCGCGAACACGAACACGCCTTCGTAATCGCGAAACGGAACCTCCGGGGAGGGGGCTGAGGACGAAATGCTCTATTTCGAACGCTGGAAGGTCGTGCTGATCGTGCTGCTCTGCTTTGCGGGGCTCGCCTATTCGGCACCCAATTTCGTTCCGAAAGCACAGCTCGAGAATGTGCCGGGCTGGCTGCCGAACAAGCAGATCAATCTCGGTCTCGACCTGCGCGGCGGCTCCTACATGCTGCTCGGCCTCGACACACGGGGGCTCGAACATTCGCGCTTGCAGGATCTGGTGAACGAAGTTCGCAATGCCCTGCGCGATGTGCGCGTGCCCTATACCGGCCTCGGCATTCAGGGTGGCATGGTCACTGTCACCATCACGCGCGCCGAAGACGTGGAAAAGGCGCGAGTGGCGATCGACAATCTTGCGACCACCGTTTCGGGCAATGTGTTTTCGGGTCTGCCGGAACGCGACCTGCTCGTGAACGCAACAGGCCAGCGCATCGACGTGTCGGTTACGGAAGCTGCCAAGCTCGCACAGCTTCAGGCGGCGGTGCAGCAATCCATTGAGATCGTGCGGCGCCGTATCGACGAGCTTGGCACGACCGAGCCGGTCATCCAGCGTCAGGGGGCCGACCGGATTCTCGTGCAGGTTCCCGGCCTCGAAGATCCGCAGCAGTTGAAGGAACTGCTCGGGCGTACCGCGCGAATGAACTTCCGTCTGGTCAGCAACGCCATGTCGGCGCAACAGGCGATTGCGACGCGCACCGTTCCTGCCGGCACTGAAATTCTCTATTCGGCGGAAGAGCCTCGCGAGCCTTATCTCGTCGAGCGCCGCATCATGGTCGGCGGCGACCGGCTGCGCGACGCGAGCCCCGGATTCGATCAGCGCACCGGACAGCCGGTCGTCAATTTCCGGTTCGACTCGATTGGCGGGCGCCAGTTCGGGGAAGTGACGCGAGAGAATGTCGGACGGCCATTCGCCATCGTGCTGGACAATGAAGTGATCAGCGCGCCGCGCATCAACGAACCGATCCTTGGCGACTCGGGACAGATCAGCGGCAATTTCACGGTTCAGGAAGCGACGAACCTCGCCATTCTGCTGCGTTCGGGTGCGCTGCCCGTGGACATCACCATTCTGGAGGAGCGGACCGTCGGGCCGGGCCTCGGCGCGGACTCGATCGCAGCCGGCGAGATTGCCGCGTTGATCGGTGCCGCTGCGGTGGTGGTCTTCATGATCGCGAGCTATGGCTTCTTTGGCGTTCTTGCTGTGGCTGCGCTCGTGCTGAACGTCTTGATGCTGTTCGGCATACTTTCCATTTTGCAGGCGACGCTGACCTTGCCCGGCATCGCCGGCATCGTGCTGACGATCGGCATGGCCGTTGACGCCAACGTGCTTATCTATGAGCGAATAAGAGAGGAAGTCCTGGCCGGCAAGGGACCAGTGCCTGCCATCGAAACAGGCTACAACAAGGCCCTTTCGTCGATCCTCGATGCGAATATCACTACGCTGATTTCTGCTGCGATCCTGTTCCAGATGGGAACCGGTCCCGTGCGCGGCTTTGCCGTGACACTCGCAATCGGCATCATCACCTCCGTCTTCACGGCCTATACCGTGAATCGCCTGATGATTTCGGTCTGGCTGCGCCGCAGCCGGCCGAAGGCGATCGTTCTGTAACGCCGGGAGAGAGAATTCGTCATGCGCCTTCTGAAGCTCATCCCCGACGATACGCATATTCCCTTCGTGAAGTGGCGACATATTGCCGTGTCGCTGTCGGTGATTGTGGTGGTCGCTTCGGCCATTCTGCTTTTCACGCGCGGCCTTCATTTCGGCATCGACTTCACGGGCGGTATCCTGATCGAAATTTCGACGGACGGGCCTGCGGATATTGCCGAGCTGCGACGGGACCTTGGCGGCCTGGGGCTCGGCGAAATCCAGATACAGGAATTCGGTCAGGCCGACGATGTGCTGATCCGTGTTCAGGCGCCCGACAGCGAAGATGAGGCTGCTTCGCAGCGCGTCGTCGATATGGTCAAGGCCGAGCTTGGCGACCGTGCCGTGGAATATCGCCGCGTCGAAGTGGTGGGCCCGCAGGTCAGCGGTGAGCTCGTGCAGGACGGTATTCTTGCCGTCGTGATCGCGGTTGTGCTGATGCTGATCTATATCTGGTTCCGCTTCGAATGGCAGTTTGCGCTCGGGTCCGTCATTTCGCTGATCCACGACGTAATGGCGACCATCGGCGTTTTCTGCATCCTGCAACTCGAGTTCAACCTTGCCTCGATTGCGGCGCTTCTCACCATCGTCGGTTATTCGATGAACGATACCGTCATCGTCTATGACCGCATCCGCGAGAATTTGCGGAAGTACAAGAAGATGGATCTGAGTGAGCTGCTCGATCTTTCGATCAACCAGACATTGTCGCGCACGATCATGACATCGGGAACGACGCTGCTGGCACTGGCGGCCTTGTTCATCTTCGGTGGCGCCGTTCTGCGCGATTTCACCTTCGCCATGATCTTCGGCATTTTTGTCGGCACCTACTCGTCGATCTTTGTCGGGGCTCCGGTCCTGCTCGCGATCGGCGTCAACCGGGATGGCTCCGGCGGCGCGGCGCAGACGGCCAAGGAGAGCGCCGCGGGCAAGGCGTGAGGTGATGGCCACACGCCCTCGTTTCGACGGACAGCCCTATGTGGATGCCTATGGCGAAGGCGGCTTCCGCCTCGCGGGGCAACGCTTCGAAGGATCGGTGCTGATTACGCCGCGCGGGCTCTTTCCCTGGCCGCTCCGCTCAATCGAAGAGGCAAGTGTGGCTTCGTTTGCGCCCGTTCTGGACGCATCTTCCGAATTCGATTTCCTGATCGTGGGTAGCGGGGGCGAGACCGCCTTTCTGCCGGCTGCCGTCCGGCGCTATCTCGAATCGAATACGATCTTTCCCGATGTCATGGCGACCGGGCCAGCCTGCCGCACCTACAATCTCATGCTGTCGGAAAATCGCCGGGTTGCGGCGGCCCTCATTGCCGTCGCGTAAAGTCCCATCGCCGGGCTTGGCTTTTCGGCCGGAAGCTCCTAGCTTTCTCGCAGTTTCGCGACACTGAGTCGCAGATAAAAAGGGGACACGCCGACTGGGGCTTTATGGGGCTTGGCCCGTTGTCCCTGCTGGCCGCCCAGGCGGCGAATGGCAACCGGAAGGGGAAGATTTCATGGCATCGATTCTCACATCCCTGCGAAACACGGTGATTGCCGGTTTCGTGCTCGCGGCGGTTCTGCTGCTGCTTTATCTCAACTGGAACGACTGGGACGGCGCGGCGCTCGGCCATGCGTTCTGGGCCTTCGTCTTCCGCTGGCTGCATGTGGTCAGCGGTGTGATGTGGATCGGTCTGCTCTGGTATTTCAACTTCGTGCAGATTCCGTCCATGCCGAAGATTCCCGACGAGCAGAAGCCGGCCGTGAGCAAGGTGATCGCGCCGACCGCCCTTTTCTGGTTCCGCTGGGGCGCGATGTCGACCATCATCACCGGTATCATCCTCGCCATGATGAACGGCTATCTGATTTCGGCTTACACGCTTGGCGCCGTTGAAGGCTTTGCGGTTCCGAAGAACATCGCGATCGGTATCGGCATGTGGCTCGGCACGATCATGTGGTTCAACGTCTGGTTCGTGATCTGGCCGAACCAGAAGATTGCACTCGGGATCATCGACGCGCCGGCCGAGCAGAAGCCCGCCGCCGCGCGCACCGCGATGCTTTTCTCGCGCACCAACACGATGCTTTCCGTGCCCATGCTGTTTTCCATGGTCGCGGCGCAGAACATCTACTGATCCCGGAAACGGGACCGATGAGCGGGGCCGCCTTGATGGCGGCCCCGTTTGCTTTGAGGTGTGTGCATGGCGGTACGGCAAGGAAGCGCGAGCATGGCGGCGAGCCTCGAAGAGGTGCGCGCGCATGACAATGACCGTTTTCTGACGCTGTTGTTCGTTCCTCCGGCCAAACGGCCGGCGCTCACCGCGCTTTATGCCTTCAATATCGAGATTGCGCGCATCCCGGAAGCCGTCACCGAGCCGATGATGGGACATATCCGGCTCCAATGGTGGCGCGAAACGATTGAAGGATTGCCGGGCGGCGAGACGCGCGGCCATCCTGCCGCGGAGGCACTTCATGAGGCGGGCGGTATTCCATTCGGCAAGCTGCAGACGCTGATCGATGCGCGGGAGCGCGACCTGTCGGACGAAGCCTTTCCCGATATTGGCGCGCTCGAGGACTATGCCGGGCAGACATCGTCGGCCCTCATGGCGATTGCGGGAGAAATTCTCGCAGGCGAGGCCGAAGTGCATGATGCTGTGGCGGAAATCCATCATGCCGGTATCGCCTATGCGTTCACCGGGATCCTGCGCGCGCTGCCGGTTCATGCCTCGCAGGGGCGATTGCTTCTGTCCGCGGATATTCTCGGGCGGCACAATGTCGATCCGCATGATGTTCTGGCTGGGCGGATGACGGATGGCCTGCGCGCGGCTATGGCCGAACTGGCAAATGCGGCGCGGGATCACCTGGCAGCGGCGCGCTCGCGCTCTTTCAATGCGGCACTTCTTCCGGCGCTGCTGCCTGTGTCGCTTTGCGACCGCTATCTCGATCTGATGACAAGGCCCGATTTTGATCCGTTCAGGCATCCGGTCGAGGTTCCGGCCTTCCGGCGGCAACTGCGCCTGCTCGGGCGTAGCCTTGTCAGGCGGATCTGACTATTCGGCGGCACGCGCGGCCGGGTCGAGCCAACCGTCAAGGTCTCGCAATGCGCGGGATGTATAGGCGCGTTTCCGCGCCGGGGCCTTTGCCTTGCCGCGGGGGCGCTTGCCGTTTTCATCGCGCGGCACTTCGGGCTCGGGAAAGAGGCCGAAATTGACGTTCATCGGCTGGAAGGTCGCGGCGTTCGCATCGCCGGTGATATGGGCAAGCAGCGCGCCGAGCGCGGTCGTGCGGGGCGGCGGCACAACGGCGCGGCCCAGCCTTTCGGCAGCGGCGAAGCGACCGGCGAGAATGCCCATCGCGCCGCTTTCGACATAGCCCTCGACGCCGGTGATCTGCCCCGCGAAGCGCAAACGCGGCTCGCGCTCCAGCCGCATGATGCCGTCGAGCTGGTTCGGGCTGTTGATGAAAGTGTTGCGGTGGAGACCGCCAAGCCGCGCGAACTCCGCATTTTCGAGGCCCGGAATGGTGCGGAAGATGCGCGTCTGTTCGCCATGCTTCAGCTTCGTCTGGAAGCCGACCATGTTGTAGAGCGTGCCGAGCTTGTTGTCCTGGCGAAGCTGCACGACGGCATAGGGCTTCACATCGGGCGCATGCGGATTGGTGAGGCCGACGGGCTTCATCGGGCCGAAGCGCAGTGTCTCCGCGCCGCGTTCCGCCATGACTTCGATGGGCAGACAGCCGTCGAAATAGGGCGTCGACTTCTCCCACTCCTTGAATTCGGTCTTGCCGCCTGCAAGAAGCTCCGCGACGAAAGCGTCATATTGCTCGCGCGTCATCGGGCAGTTGATGTAGTCCTTGCCCACGCCTGCCGGGCCTGACGCGCCCGCGCTTTCCTTGTCATAGCGCGACTGGAACCAGCAAACCGACATGTCGATGCTGTCGCGATAGACGATCGGCGCGATGGCATCGAAGAAGGCAAGTTCGTCAGCGCCGGTGAGTTCGCTGATAGCCTTGCAGAGCGCGTCGGAGGTGAGCGGGCCGGTCGCCACGATCACGCTGTCCCAGTCCTTCGGCGGCAGGCCCGCAATTTCGCCGCGCTCGACGGTGACAAGCGGATGCCCGGTGAGTTTCTTCGTGACGTAGTCCGAGAAGATGTCGCGGTCCACGGCCAGCGCGCCGCCGGCGGGCACCCGAGCAATTTCGGCCGCCTCCATCATGATCGAGCCCGAGCGGCGCATCTCCTCGTGCAACAGGCCGACGGCATTCAGCTCCGGATCGTCCGAGCGGAAGGAATTGGAGCAGACGAGTTCGGCGAAGCCGTCCGTCTGGTGGGCGTCCGTTTTCACCAAGGGCCGCATCTCGTGCAGCACCACGGGCACGCCCGCCTGAACAAGCTGCCATGTGGCTTCGGAGCCCGCCATGCCGGCGCCGATGATGTGAACGGGGGCGATGTCCTTCGTCATGGGCGAGGAAATAGCACTCCCGCCTGCCTAGTTCCACACCTTCGGCTTGCGCCCCGCCCAGGGCAGCTCCTTTTCAAGCTGGGCGGCGAGGCGGAAGAGCGTCGCCTCGTCGGCATAACGGGCAGTGAACATCATGCCGATGGGCAACCCGCCTTCGGACTGCCAGAGCGGCAGGGAAAGCGAGGGCTGGCCGGTGAAATTGAAGGGCGGCGTATAGGGGAACACCTGGCCCTGCCGCTTGTTCAGTTCGCGTGGCTCCTGATCCGGCCCGAGGAAGCCGATTTCGGGCTGAAGCTGGCCGAGCACAGGGCAGAGATAGACGTCGAATTCCTCGAAGGTCGAGAGCACCTGCCGGTTCATCAGGCGGAGCTGCTGCCAGCCCCACATGGCCTGGGCGCCCGTGAGGCGGCTGCCATTCCGGAAGCCTGCCCAAGTGAGCGGTTCAAGCTCGAGTTCCTCCGGTTCGCGGCCCATGGCCTCGATCCGGCGCATCATGCCAGCGGCGAAATTCGAGCCGGAGACGGCGCCTTGTGCGCGGTAAAGCGCACGGTAGTCGATGCCGAGGCCCCGCGGCGTCACCGAATGGCCGAGCTTTGAGAGCACATCCGCTGTCTTTTCGAGTGCCGCCTGAATTTCAGGGTGAATGGGCTTGCCACCGGGCGTTTCGGAGGACCAGGCGATCTTGAGCCTCCCGGGGCTGCGCGTGATTTCCTCCATATAGGGGCGCTCCTTGGGCGGCGGCGCGTAAGGCGAGGCGGGCTCCGGGTAGCCGGTTGCATCGAGCATGGCGGCACTGTCGCGCACGCTGCGGCTCACCACATGATCGACGCTGAAGCCGATGGCGCGGTCGAAATCGTCCGGTCCTTGCGGATTGCGATCGCGCGTGACCTTCAGTCCGACAAGGCCGCAGCAGGCGGCCGGAATACGGATCGAGCCAAGACCGTCCGATGCGTGGGCGAGGGGGAGAATGCCCGCGCCGACCGCAGACGCCGCGCCGCCGGACGAACCGCCGGAAATGCGGTTCGGGTCCCACGGATTTCGGCAGGGGCCAAGCAAGCGGGATTCCGTTGTGCCGGTGATGCCGTATTCCGGCGTGTTGGTCTTGCCAAAGAGGACCGTGCCCGCGGCGCGAAAGCGTTGCACCAAAGTGCTGTCGTGATCGTCCACGACATTGGCGACGAACCTGCTGCCGCTGGTGCGGGGCCAGCCTTTCACTTCGGTGCCAAGATCCTTGATGAGGAAGGGCACGCCCTTGAAGGGGCCGTCGGGGAGCTGGCCCTTGGCCGCTTCGCGGGCCTCGTCATAGGCCTTGTAGACGATGGCATTCAGCGTGCCGTTGTGGCGCTCGGCGCGCTCGATGGCGGCGTCTATCAGTTCGAGCGGCGTCACATCGCCTTTCTTCACCAGCGCAGCGAGGCCGAGGCCGTCGTAGTCCGCATATTCGGCAAAGGACATTTCTCTCCCCCTATTCAATCAATTCCAGATGGACGGATGACGATCCTTCCAGGGCATTTCCTGCTCAAGCTGTGCGGCGAGGCGGAACAGCGTTGCCTCGTCGCCGAAGCGCGCGGAGAACATCATGCCGATGGGCAATCCATCCGACGACATGCAGAGCGGCAGCGACATCGCGGGCTGGCCGGTGATGTTCTGGATTGGCGTGAAGGGCACATAATCGACCGCAGGCGCAAAGGCGGCGAACGGATCAGGCTCGTTCACATTGATGAGACCGAGCGGAATGGGCGGCGAGGCAAGCGTCGGTGTGAGCCAGACATCATGTTTTGTCATGAATTGACCGAGCCGCCGGCCAAGGCCCTGCGCTTCCTTCACCAGAATGAGATATTGCGAGGCGGTGATGGTCTTGCCGATTTCCCAGAGGCCGCGTGTCAGCGGCTCGAGCTCGTCGTCCTTGGGTCCGCGGCCGCGCCGCGCCGTCTCAAGATCGATTTCGGAAGCGAGCCACGCTGCCCAGATCGGCAGAAAGAGACTGCCTGGTTCTTCGGGCTTCAGCGGCGGCATTGCCTCATCGACGTCATGGCCGAGGCTTGCGAGCTTTGCTGCGACCTGTTCAACGGCCTTCACATTTTCCGGGTGAAGCGGTGTGCCCGCTGCATTCACCTTGCTGAAGGCGATGCGGAGCTTTCCGGGTGCGCGCGAGACTTCTTCGAGGAAGGGCCGCTCGACCGGCGGCGCGACATAGGGTGCGCCGGGCTCCTGACCGTGAATGCAGTCGAGCATGGCGGCGCAGTCGCGCACAGTGCGCGTCACCACATGTTCGTGGCAGAGGCCGCTCAGCACATCGCCATAGTCCGGGCCGAGCGATGTGCGCGCCCGTGTCGGCTTGAGGCCGACGACGCCGCAGCTCGATGCAGGGATGCGGATCGAACCGCCGCTGTCATTCGCATGGGCGAGGGGAACGATACCGGCTGCAACCGCCGCCGACGAACCGCCCGACGAACCGCCTGTCGAATGTTTCACGTTCCACGGATTGCGGGCGGGCCCATAAAGCGCGGACTCGGTCGTCGGCAGTAGCGTGAATTCCGGCACATTCGTCTTGCCGAGAAAGGTCAGGCCGGAGGCGCGGAAACGCTTTGCGAGATCGCTGTCTTCTGTGGCGGGGGTGTTCGCCCGGAAGCGCGAGCCGAGACGGCTCGGATATCCCTTGATGTCGCCAAATGCGTCCTTCAGGAGAAACGGGACGCCCTTGAACGGACCATCTGCCGGAGATTTCGCCATCTCCCGGCCGAGATCATAGAGCTTGAGGATGACGGCATTGATCGACGGATTGTGTCTTTCGATCCGGGCGATGGCCTCTTCCGCAAGCTCGGCGGGGCTCACTTCTCCCTTGCGAACAAGCGCCGCCAGCCCGAGGCCGTCAAAAGATGCGTAGTCGGGAAATCCCATTGGCGCCTGCTCCCTCCAGGTTCTTGTTGAAGAAAGCTTAGCCGCAGACGCCGCTGCGTCAAATTACGCCTTTTCAGCGTCAGGGGATGCTTTCCAGGGATAAGGAGGCGGCCCTTCAAATTCCGGCTCCGGACGCGCCGGTTCTGTGCCGCCCTCCCAGGCGGGCAAATGGAAACGCGCCCGGCGCATCACGGCAGAACCTTCGGGTCCCTCATCGCGCATGACATTGCCGACATTCACCTGTTCGACGGTCATGTCATCTTCGTTCAGCGTCACCACCGTGTAGCCATGCGCATCGGAGTCCATGTAGTCGAGGCCGGGGCTCGCGCGTTCATTACGGACGAGATCGAAGAGATATTCCGAACTCGTGTAATTCACGAGGATGCCGGCCCGCAGACCATTCACCAGCGTATTGTTCCAATTTTCCCGCTTGGCACCATTGTCATCCAGCGTGACCGCGCGATGGAAGAAGCCGCTGTTCTTCGTTCCCCGGTCGGCCATCGCATACATGGAACCTGAGCTGATCGCCGCCGTAACGAACTCAGGAACCGCGTAGTCCAATTCAGCTGCATCCGGGTCGACAGGCAAACGGCCGGCTGCGAATGTATGATAGTCACCAGCGATCGAGACGGTGTTGCCAATGCCTTCATCCTTGATGAAGCGAAGCAGCTCCCTCAGTTCGCCGGGATAGCCCTGCCAGGCATCGGTGCCGACATAGCCATCCTCAAGACCGGCAAAGGGAATACGCGAGAAGTCGAGACGCATCTGCAATGCCGGGCCGCCGTTCGCCCAAATGCGCCATCTTGCCTTCGAGGCCTTCATAACCTGCTTGAACCAGGCTTTCTGCGCCGCGCCCATCTGTGTGCCGGGTGGTGCGTCCTTGCGCGGGTTCGCTAGTTCCTTGTCGCCATAGCTGATGGTTTCGGGGGGATTGCCGCCATTCGCGGTTCGTCCGGCATCGAGAATTTGCACGATGCGGACCGGCGGCATTGGCGCGCCCTTGATAAGGGCTTTCATTTCTTCCGTGATCACGGGCGGGCTTCGGTAAGAGCGAAGATCCGTCAATACGAGATCGAGCATCGCACCCCAGCGAAGCGTTCGATAGATCGTCAGGCTCGAAACGGCTTTCAGACTGTCGCCCTGATAGAGCCAGTTATCGTCGTGTTCGCCAAGCGGTGCGTTCTCGACGCGCGCATTCCGGAAATCGTGAGCCTGCGAGGCAATGCCGTTAAACGCGCGTACGCGCGTCAGAACCGCGGGAATGAATTCAAACCAGGCCCGGTTGGCCGCGAGCTTGCGCTTCTGCGCCGGTTCGCCATCGCCGAAATAGGTTTCGTGTGCCTGCCATGAATCGTTCGTGAATTCATGGTCGTCCCATGTATGCACGAAGGGAAAGCGGGCGCGCGCTGCCTGCAAATCCGGATCGGTGAGATAGAGCTTGTAGAGGTGACGATAGTCGGCGAGCGATACGGCCGCCTGACTTCCTTTCTGCCAATGCGTCATGGTTCCGTCCGGGACCCATGGTTCGGATCCATCCGGGAGAGGACCAATCAGGCGGGCGGGCTGCTGCTCCTCCGGAACGTCGCCGGTCCGTTCATAGATGAAGTCACCGAGATGCAGCACGAAGTCGATCTGCTCGCCGGATGCTGCCGCGATGTCGTCATTCACGAGGCGGCGCAAGGCGCCGAAATATCCCTGCTCGTAGTTCTGGCAGGAGACGGCCGCAAAGCGCACCTTGCGCGATGTGCCGGGGCGCGGCGCGGTTCGCGTGCGGCCGGGCAGAGGCGACTGATCGCGGCCGGCGTGAAAGCGATAGTAATAGACGGTGTCCGGGGCGAGGCCCTGGACGAAGACGCGGACCGTATGATCCGAGGATCGGCTTGCACGGACGGCCTGCTCCACAACCACGCGCTCGAAGTTTTCGTCCGTTGCGACCTGGAGGTAGAGATCGATGTCGCCGTTCGGGAGAGCGGCGCCGGGATCAAGTGCTTCGACCCGCGTCCACAGCATCACCGCGTCCGGCTGCGGATCGCCGGAAGCAAGCCCTTGGGGGAAGTGGAAGGAAAATGGCGCCGCCTTGGCATGACCCAGGCGCGGCAGGAACGGCGTGGCGGCAGCGGTGACAGCGAAACAACCCGCCGTCGCCGCAAACAATCTCAGAAATTCACGACGGTCCAGCGACACTTCCGACATAGCCCCGGCTCCCCATCACTCCACTTGCCCATGCGACCTTATAGAGAATTTGACGGCCGGCCGGAAATGTCAGTTTTGCTTCAGGCGCGCCTCGGCTGCCTTTTCCCGGGCCGGGACTCCGCCTTTCTTTCTGTCAGATTGCTCCGTGCGGCAGCGGAAGCCTTTTTCGTGCCCGGTTTTCCGGGGCGGCGCTTGAAGAGCTCATTGAGGTACTGGCCGGTATAGGAACGGGCCTCGGCGGCCACATCCTCGGGCGTTCCGGCTGCCACGATTTCGCCGCCGCCATCGCCGCCTTCCGGTCCCAGATCGAGAATCCAGTCGGCGGTCTTGATGACTTCGAGATTGTGCTCGATGACGACGACCGTATTGCCGCTATCGACCAGTTCGTGCAGCACTTCCAGAAGTTTGGCGACATCGTGGAAATGAAGGCCGGTCGTCGGCTCGTCGAGAATATAGATGGTGCGGCCGGTGGCGCGCTTCGACAGTTCCTTGGCGAGCTTGACGCGCTGGGCTTCGCCGCCGGAAAGCGTGGTCGCCTGCTGGCCGACCTTGATGTAGCCGAGGCCGACGCGCTGCAACACTTCCATCTTGTCGCGGACGGCGGGAACGGCCTTGAAGAAGGTTGCGGCTTCATCGACCGTCATTTCGAGGACATCGGCGATCGACTTGTCCTTGAACTTCACTTCCAGCGTTTCGCGGTTATACCGGTGGCCGTGGCAGGCGTCGCATTCCACATAGACGTCGGGCAGGAAGTGCATCTCGATCTTGATGACGCCGTCGCCCTGACAGGCCTCGCAGCGGCCGCCCTTGACGTTGAAGGAGAAGCGGCCGGGCTTGTAGCCGCGGGCGCGGCTTTCGGGCAGCTCGGCGAACCAGTCCCGGATGAAGGTGAAGGCCCCTGTATAGGTCGCCGGATTCGAGCGTGGTGTGCGGCCGATGGGCGACTGGTCGATGTCGATGATCTTGTCGAGATGTTCGAGGCCGAAGATTTCATCGAAGGCGCCGGGGTGTTCGCGCGTATTGTTGAGGCGGCGTGCGACGGCCTTGTAGATCGTCTCGATGAGAAGCGTTGACTTGCCGCCGCCGGAAACGCCGGTAACGCATGTGAAGGTGCCGAGCGGAATTTCCGCCGTCACGTTCTTCAGATTGTTTTCCTTTGCGCCGGTGACTTTCAGCCACTTTCCATTGCCCTTTCGGCGCTGCTTCGGCACCTCGATCTGGCGGAAGCCGGTGAGGTACTGGCCTGTGAGACTTTCCGGGTTTGCCATGATGTCTTCGGGCGTGCCTTCGGCGACGACGCGGCCGCCATGGATACCGGCGCCGGGGCCCATATCGACGACATGATCGGCAACACGGATCGCGTCTTCGTCATGCTCCACGACGATGACGGTGTTGCCGAGATCGCGCAGGCGCTTCAGCGTATCGAGCAGGCGGTCATTGTCGCGCTGGTGGAGGCCGATGGAAGGTTCGTCCAGAACGTAAAGCACGCCGGTGAGACCGGAGCCGATCTGCGAGGCGAGACGGATGCGCTGGCTTTCGCCGCCGGAGAGCGTGCCGGAATTGCGCGAGAGCGTGAGATATTCAAGGCCGACATTGTTCAGGAAATGCAGGCGTTCGCGGATTTCCTTCAGGATGCGGCCTGCGATTTCATTCTGCTTGGCGGTGAGATGCTGGTTCAGATCACGGAACCAGGCATCCGCCTCGCGGATCGACATCTGCGAGACCTGGCCGATATGGAGCCTTGCGATTTTCACCGCCAGTGCCTCGGGCTTGAGACGATAGCCGCCGCAGTCGTCGCAATTCGTGACACCCTGAAAGCGTTCGATTTCCTCGCGCGCCCAGGAACTGTCGGTTTCCCGCCAGCGGCGCTCGAGATTCGGGATGACGCCCTCGAACGGCTTTTTCGTCTTGTAGGAGCGCATGCCATCGTCATAGGCGAAGGTGACGATTTCCTCTCCCGTGCCATAGAGGATGACGTTCTGCGCTTCTTCAGGGAGCTGCGACCAGGGAACGGTCATTGAGAATTTGTACTGCTTGGCGAGTGCCTGAAGAGTCTGCGTGTAATAGGGCGAGGTGGAGCGCGACCAGGGCGCGATGGCGCCGTTCTTCAGCGACAGACCATGATCCGGCACCACGAGATCCGGGTCCATATAGAATTGGGTGCCGAGCCCATCACAGGCGGGGCACGCACCGAAAGGATTGTTGAAGGAGAAAAGGCGCGGCTCGATCTCGTCGATCGTGAAACCGGAGACGGGGCAGGCGAAGCGGGACGAGAAGGTGATGCGCTCTGCCTCGTCGCCCTTCTTCGTGTCTGCCATCTCGATCACGGCAATTCCATCGGCGAGGTCAAGCGCGATTTCGAAGCTGTCGGCAAGACGGTTGCCGAGATCGGGGCGCACGACGATGCGGTCCACCACCACGTCGATATCGTGCTTCAGCTTCTTGTTGAGAGCGGGGACATCGGCAATCTCGTAGAAGGTGCCGTCCACCTTGACCCGCTGGAAGCCCTTCTTCTGCAGTTCGGCAAATTCCTTGCGATACTCCCCCTTGCGGCCGCGGATGATGGGCGCCATGAGGTAAAGCCGTGTGCCTTCGGGAAGCGCCATGACGCGGTCCACCATCTGGCTGACCGTCTGGCTTTCGATGGGAAGGCCCGTTGCCGGCGAATAGGGTACGCCGATGCGCGCCCAAAGAAGGCGCATATAGTCGTAGATCTCGGTGACGGTACCGACCGTCGAGCGCGGATTGCGCGATGTTGTTTTCTGTTCGATGGAAATGGCGGGCGAGAGGCCGTCGATCTGGTCGACATCCGGCTTCTGCATCATTTCCAGGAATTGCCGCGCATAGGCCGAGAGGCTTTCGACATAGCGGCGCTGGCCTTCGGCATAGATCGTGTCGAAGGCGAGGGAGGATTTGCCGGAGCCGGAGAGGCCTGTAATCACGATAAGCTCGTCGCGCGGCAGCTCGACGCTGACATCGCGCAGATTGTGCTCGCGCGCACCGATGACGCGAATGAAACGGTTCTGGCTGTCGCTTTTCGTTTTCGACGCGGACTTCTTCGAAGCGGTGCTCATCGGGCCGGAACTTTCACGGGCGCGGCCAGCCCTGCAGGCGGCGCGGGACTTGTGTTCAAGGGGATTGCGGCTTGGTCTCAGGCATCATGTATGTAGGGCGGCGCCCTCCGCTTCAAGGCCGGGAAAGTTACGGAGGCGGAAAAGAATCGGATGTCTCAAAATCATCTTGCCCGAAATCACGCCAAATGAGAACATATGGCGAACAAATGAGACGGTTTCCGGGACGGTGCCATAAGCATCGGCCTGAATCTGGAGTTCGCCGATGGACCTTCACTGTCGCGTGCTTCGGCGTTTGATCCACAGGTTTTTTGAGCGGGGTGCTGGCCTCCCGTGACAGTGGGGGCTAGGGTCCGGCGCAGAGAGATAATTCCAGCGAGGCGAGACCGACATGGCAGGCAGCGTCAACAAGGTGATCCTGGTGGGCAATCTGGGGGCCGATCCGGAAATCCGCCGCACACAGGACGGCCGGCCGATCGCCAATCTGCGGATCGCAACGTCGGAAACCTGGCGCGACAAGAACACGGGTGAGCGCCGCGAAAAGACCGAGTGGCACCGCGTTGTCGTGTTCAATGAAGGTCTCTGCAAGGTTGTCGAGCAGTACCTGAAAAAGGGTTCGAAGGTCTATATCGAGGGTGCGTTGCAGACGCGCAAATGGACCGATCAGTCGGGCCAGGAGCGTTATTCGACGGAAGTCGTGCTGCAGGGGTTCAACTCGGTTCTGACCATGCTGGACGGCCGCTCCGGCGGCGGTTCGGGCGGCGGCGAATATGGCGGCTCGGACGATTACGGCAGCAGCTCATCGGGCGGCGGCGGTGGCCGGGGCAATTTCTCGCAAGACCTCGACGACGAAATTCCGTTCTGACGCGCGTCACAATTCGGAGCGGATGCCTTTGTAGCCTCGCATCATGCTCCACATTCTCGAAACGCTCAGCGATCCAGGCGATCCCGGCAAGGCGAATGAAGACGCATTCGGCTATGCGGGCGGTCATCTATGGGTGATCGACGGGGCGACGGACGTTGCCGACGGGCCGCTGATCGGGAGCGAGACGGGCGCGCATTGGCTGGCGCAACGGGCGAGCCGGCTGTTCGCCGGGCTCGCGGCGCGGCATGGGGCCGATCTTCGCGGACTGGTACGGGAAACGCTCGAGGCGCTTCAGCGCGATTTCGAGCAGGAACGCCTGCGGGTGCCGAACGGGCGGCATGAATGGCCGAGCGCGGCGATGATGCTTCTCCATGCGAGCGAGGGCTGGATCAGGGCGGCCAATTTTGCCGATTGCGGGCTGGTGCTGCTGGCGGACGGGGCGGCGCAGGCGCAGATTTTCGGCGCGCAGCACAATTCGCGCGAGGCGCGTGCCGTCAGCCGCACGGCTTCGCTCATTCGCGCGCTGGCGCCGGGCGAGGAGCCTTTCGGTAATGCCGCCGTGATGGACTATCTGCGGGCAGCGCGGCGGCGGCAGAATAGCAAAGAGGGCTACTGGATTCTCGGCATTGACCCTGAAGCGGCGGCACATGTGCGGCTGGCCGGATTTCCGCTTTCACGCCCCGCGACGGGGCTCGTTTTCAGCGATGGTTTCGGTTCGCTTGTCTTCGACTATCACCGGTATGAACCGGCCGATTTCGTACGCCGCGCAGCTGCCGAGGGGCTTCAGCCATTGCTTGCCGAGATCAGAAAGATCGAGCGCGAGGAGGATCCCGCCTGCCTTCTCTGGCCGCGTTTCAAGCGCCACGACGACGCCACCGCGATCCTGTTCCGGGTGGAACCCTGAGAGGCCGGCACACAGGCTTCCGCTGTCGCCAATTTCTCTTTAATTTCAGTGAGTTATGGAGCGTTCTCCGGCGTGAATGAAGTTGCCGTGACACGCGGAAACTGATATTGTTTCAAGCCATAAACGAGAGGGATTCGGCGGCTGCCGGAGAACCTCTTTTTTCGTTCCTTCAGGGGCCGCGCGAGGCCGGATCCTATCCGCCGCCGCCGCTCGTTACAGCGTCAGAAAAACACTTGTCCGATACTCAAGACAACGACATTCCGGGTGACGAGCCGGGCCCGGGCGACGATACCGGTGTGGACGATTTGAACGGTTCGGGAGGCGGGAAGCCGCCGGCAGGATCGTCTTCGGATGGCCCGCCGCCGGAGCGCGACGTCTCGCCCATTTCCATCGAAGAGGAGATGCGCTCGTCCTATCTCGATTACGCGATGAGCGTGATCGTGAGCCGCGCGCTACCCGATGCGCGGGACGGCCTGAAGCCCGTGCATCGCCGCATCCTGTTCTCGATGAACGAGAACGGCTACGACTGGAACAAACCCTATCGCAAATCGGCCCGCGTGGTCGGCGATGTGATCGGTAAGTATCACCCGCATGGCGATCAGTCGATCTATGACGCGCTGGTGCGCATGGCGCAGGATTTTTCCATGCGCCTGCCGCTGCTGGACGGGCAGGGCAATTTCGGTTCGGTGGACGGCGATCCGCCCGCCGCGATGCGTTACACGGAAGTGCGCATGGCGAAGGCAGCTCATGCGCTGCTGAACGACATCGACAAGAATACGATCGACTTCAAGGACAATTACGACGGCACCGAGAAGGAGCCTGTCGTCCTTCCAGCCGAACTGCCGAACCTGCTGGTCAACGGCGCGAACGGCATTGCCGTCGGCATGGCGACCAATATCCCGCCGCACAATCTCGGTGAGGTGATCGACGCCTGTATTGCGCTGATCGATAATCCGGCGATCACCATCGACGAATTGATCGAGCATGTGCCGGCGCCGGATTTTCCGACGGGCGGCATCATGCTCGGGCGCCAGGGCGCGCGCTCGGCCTATCACACGGGCCGAGGCTCCATCGTGGTACGCGGCCGGGTCGACATCGAGGAGGTTCGCAAGGACCGCCAGGCGATCATCATCACCGAAATTCCCTATCAGGTGAACAAGGCCTCGATGGTCGAGAAGATCGCCGAACTCGTCCGCGAGAAACGTATCGATGGCATTGCCGATCTGCGCGACGAGTCCGACCGCAATGGCATGCGCGTGGTGGTGGAGCTGAAGCGCGATGCGGTGCCCGATGTGGTGCTGAACCAGCTTTATCGTTTCTCCCCGTTGCAGCAAAGTTTCGGCGCGAACATGCTGGCGCTCGATCACGGGCGGCCGGAGCTGATGAACCTCAAGCAGTTCCTCGAGATATTCGTACGCTTCCGCGAGGAAGTAATCTCGAGGCGCACGAAGTTCGAGCTGGCCAAGGCCCGCGACCGGGCTCATGTGCTGGTCGGTCTTGCGATTGCCGTGGCGAATATCGACGAAGTCATCAAGCTCATCCGCACGGCGCCAGATCCCGCATCGGCGCGCGAGTCCCTGATGGCGCGCGACTGGCCGGCGGCCGATATTGCGCCGCTGATCGCGCTGATCGACGATCCGCGCCATCGCCTCACCGAAGGCGGCACGATCCGCATGTCGGAAGAGCAGGCAAAGGCGATCCTCGATCTCCGTCTGCAACGCCTCACCGCGCTTGGCCGTGACGAAATCGGCGATGAGCTGAAAGGGCTTGGCGAGAAGATTGCCGATTATCTCGACATTCTTCGTTCGCGCGACCGCGTGCTCGGCATCATGCGCGAGGAGCTGACCGCAATCAAAAGCGAGTTCGCAACGCCGCGCCGCACCGAAATTACCGAGGCGGGCGACGATTTCGAGGATGAGGATCTCATTCAGCGCGAGGATATGGTCGTTACCGTGAGTCATCACGGCTATATCAAGCGCGTACCGCTTTCGACCTACCGCGCGCAACGCCGCGGCGGCAAGGGCCGCGCCGGCATGTCGACGAAGGAAGAGGATTTCGTTACCCGGCTTTTCGTCGCCAACACGCACACGCCCGTGCTGTTCTTCTCGTCAACCGGCATGGTCTACAAGCTGAAGGTCTGGCGCTTGCCGCAATCGACGCCACAGGCGCGCGGCAAAGCGATGATCAACATCCTGCCGCTGAAACAGGGCGAGACCATCACCACCGTCATGCCGATGCCGGAAGACGAGGCAAGCTGGGACAGTCTTCATGTGATGTTCGCAACGCGGAATGGCGGCGTCAGACGCAACAAGCTGTCGGATTTCGTACAGATCAACCGCAATGGCAAGATCGCAATGAAGTTCGAGGGCGACGACGCAGATGACTCCATCATCGGCGTGCAGATATGCACTGAGGATGACGATGTGCTTCTGACCGCCGCAGGCGGCCGGTCGGCGCGATTTGCAGTAGCGGATGTGCGCGTCTTTGCGGGACGGACCTCGACGGGCGTGCGCGGTATCAAGCTCGATGATGGCGATCATGTAATTGCCATGTCGATCCTCCGGCATGTCGAGGTCACAAGCGCCGAGCGCGAGGCCTATCTCAAGCAGGCGGCTGCGATGCGCCGGGCGATGTCCGGTGAGGCCGAGGCGGATGAAGGCCCGTCAAGGACCGATGACGAGGACGCGGATGACGCGCCATCGGAGGAGCTGACACTTTCGCCCGAGCGCTACGCAGAGCTTGGCGCCAAGGAGCAGTTCGTGCTCGCCGTGACGGAGCGTGGCTTCGGACGCCGCTCATCATCCTATCGCTATCCCGCCAAGGGGCGTGGCGGCAAGGGCGTGATCGCGATGGATATCACGGAGCGCAACGGCAACCTCATTGCTTCCTTCCCTGTGGAGGATGACGACCAGATCATGCTGGTCACCGATGCGGGCCAGCTGATCCGCTGCCCTGTGAACGATATTTCGATCCAGGCACGCGGCACACAAGGCGTAACCATATTCCGCACCGACCCCGGCGAGCGCGTCGTCTCCGTGGAGCGCGTGGAGGAAACCGGATCGGACGAGGAATAGGAGAACTCCATGGCGCGCATCGGCCTTTATCCCGGCACGTTCGATCCGATGACGAACGGCCATCTCGACGTGATCCGCCGTTCGCTCAGACTGGTCGATCATCTCATTGTCGCGATCGGCATCAATGCGACCAAGGTGCCGCTGTTGTCGCTCGAGGAGCGGTTGGCGCTGATCGAAAAGGAAGCGGCTCCCGCGGCGAAGAAGCTCGGAGCGAAGATCTCGACGGCTTTGTTTTCCGGGCTGGTGGTCGATGCAGCCGATGAATTCGGCGCAAGTGTCATCATTCGCGGATTGCGCGGCGCAGTCGATTTCGAATACGAGACGCAGATGGTTGGCATGAACAGGGTCATGAACCCGAAAGTGGAAACCGTGTTTCTCGCGGCATCGCCCGAGACGCAGTTCATTTCGTCGACGCTTGTGCGGCAGATCGCCGGCATGGGCGGGGATATCACGCCTTTCGTGCCCGCTTCGGTGAAGAAGAAGGTGCTGGCCGCTGTGGCGAAGCAGAAGAAAAAGGGTTGAAGGAGTCAATCATGCGTGGACTGAAAGCGGCGCTTATCGCGCTTTTTGCCCTGACAGGGTTTGCGGCGGCGGCGCAGGCAGCGGACCCCGAAAACACGATCTACCTCGACCTGAAGGATGGCCGGGTCGTGATCGAGCTGCTACCGGAGATCGCGCCGCTTCACGCCCAGCGCATCAAGGAGCTTTCGCGCGAAGGCTTCTATAATGGCGTTGTCTTTCATCGCGTGATCCCCGGTTTCATGGCCCAGACGGGCGATCCCACGGGCACAGGCATGGGCGGATCGTTCAAACCGGACGTGAAACTCGAAGCCAGCAACAGGGTGAGCTTCATTCGCGGCACGGTCGGCATGGCGCGGGCAGCTAACCCCAACAGCGCCAACAGCCAGTTCTTCATCGTGACGGAAGATTCAACCTTCCTCGACGGGAACTACACGCTGTTCGGCCGCGTCATCGAAGGCATGGAATATGTCGACATGATTGCGCCCGGCGAGCCGCCGGCCAATCCGGACAAGATCGTCAAAATGCAGGTTGCGGCAGACGCCGAGTAACACGGAATCGAGAAAGACATGACCGATATAAAGGATCCCGAAAATACCCTCATCATGGAAATCCCGCACGGGACGGTCGTGATCGAGATGCGCCCCGACCTCGCGCCGAAGCATGTCGCGCGGATCAAGGAACTGGCCCGCGAAGGCTTCTACAATGGCGTTGCCTTCCACCGGGTCATCGACGGTTTCATGGCTCAGGGCGGCGACCCGACTGGTACGGGTGCGGGCGGCTCCGGCAAGAAACTGCCGGCCGAGTTTTCGGCCGAACCGCATGTGCGCGGCGTCTGTTCCATGGCGCGCACGCAGGATCCAAACAGCGCCGACAGCCAGTTCTTCATTGTGTTTGGCGATGCGACTTTCCTCGACCGTCAGTATACGGTTTGGGGCAAGGTCATTTCCGGCATGGAAGCCGTGGACAAGATCAAGCGCGGCGAACCCGTGCGCGAGCCCGACCGCATCGTCTCGATGCGCGTTGCGGCGGATGCGGCATAGGCGAAATACCGGCGCATGATGCGCCGGCACCATTGCTGCTGCAGGCATGAAAGACGTGGATGGCCCGCCTCCTTTTTGTTTCAAAAGGGGCCGGGCCATAGCGTTTGTTGAGAGGTGAGCGCAAAGCCATGCGCGTTTCCGATTTCGATTTCGAACTGCCGGAGGAGCTGATCGCCCTCCGCCCGGCGCGTCCCCGCGATGCCGCGCGGATGCTGGTGATCGGGCCGGAGGAAGGCGCGCTCGGCGACCGGGGGGTGCGCGATCTGCCTGACATCCTCAGGCCGGGCGATGTGCTGGTTTTCAACGACACAAAGGTGATCCCGGCGCGGCTTTTCGGTACGCGGCGCAGGGGCGAGGCGGAAGCCAGGATCGAGGTGATGCTTCACATGCGGGCGGGCGCCGCCGAATGGCGCGCCTTTCTGCGTCCGGCGAAAAAGGTCAGTACCGGCGAGACGATAGATTTCTCCGGCGGCTTCTCTGCGGAAGTCACCGACAAGGCGGAAGGCGGCGAGACGGGCTTACGCTTCTCGTTATCTGGCCCCGCTCTCGACGCCGCGATTGCGGTTGCGGGCGAAATGCCGCTGCCGCCCTATATCGCTCGCAAACGCGCGGCCGACGAAGCGGACGAGGCGGATTACCAGACGATGTATGCGGCGGAGCCGGGCGCGGTCGCTGCGCCGACCGCCGGACTCCATTTCACGCCGGAACTCCTTGCGGCGATTGAGGCACGCGGCGTGGGCACGGTTCGGCTCACGCTTCATGTGGGCGCTGGTACGTTTCTGCCGGTGACGGCCGAGAACACCGAAGACCACAAGATGCATGCCGAATGGGGGGAGGTGACGGCGGCGGAAGCTGAAGCGATCAACGATGCCAGGGCGCGCGGCGGACGTATCGTTGCCGTCGGCACGACGTCACTCCGGCTTCTCGAAAGCGCGGCAGACGAACAGGGTGTGCTACACCCCTTCGCCGACGAGACCCGCATATTCATCACGCCGGGCTATCATTTTCGCGCAACGGACATGCTGATGACCAATTTCCACCTTCCGAAATCGACGCTGTTCATGCTCGTCTCGGCGCTGCGCTCGACAGATGAGATGAAGCGGGCCTATGCGCATGCGGTTGCCTCGCGTTACCGCTTCTATTCCTATGGCGATGCCTGCCTGATTTACGGATCGAAGCGATGAGCGCCTTCTCCTTTTCGCTCCATGCCACGGACGGACGCGCGCGTACCGGCACGATCTCGACGCCGCGCGGCGAAATCCGCACACCGGCCTTCATGCCGGTTGGCACGGCGGCGACCGTCAAGGCGATGTATCCCGAGCAGGTGCGCGCGACAGGGGCCGACATCGTGCTCGGCAATACCTATCACCTGATGCTGAGGCCTGGCGCGGAAGAGGTGGCGGCGCTGGGCGGGCTCCACAGCTTCATGAACTGGCCGCATCCCATCCTCACCGACAGCGGCGGCTTCCAGGTGATGTCGCTTTCGAAGCTCCGCAAGATGACGGAGGAGGGCGTTACCTTCCAGTCGCATATCGACGGCTCGCGGCACATGCTCTCGCCGGAGCGCTCGATCGAGATCCAGTGCCTGCTCGGCTCCGACATCCAGATGCAGCTCGACGAATGCACGCCTTTTCCGGCGACGGAGAAGGAGGCGCAGGTTTCGATGGAACTGTCGCTGCGCTGGGCGGCGCGCTCGAAGGACGCTTTCGCGGCACAGCCGCACCGCAAGGAAGGCATGGCGCTGTTTGGCATCGTGCAGGGCAGCACCTATGAGCCGCTCAGGCTGCGCTCGGCGGCGGGCCTGCGCGAGATCGGCTTCGACGGCTATGCGGTGGGCGGGCTTGCGGTGGGCGAGGGGCAGGCGGAAATGCTGCGCGTGCTCGACTTCACCACGCCAGCGCTGCCGGAGGACCGGCCCCGCTATCTGATGGGCGTCGGCACGCCGGACGACCTTGTGGAAGCGGTGGCGCGCGGCATCGACATGTTCGACTGCGTGATGCCGACGCGGAACGGCCGCCACGGACTCGCCTTCACGCGGCGCGGCAAGGTGAACCTCAAGAATGCGCGCCATGCGGCGGACAAGCGGCCGCTGGACGAGGAGAGCCTGTGCCCGGCGGCGCGCGACTACAGCCGCGCCTATCTGCATCATCTGGTGAAGTCGGGCGAGATGCTGGGCTCGATGCTGGTGAGCTGGATCAACATCCATTATTACCAGTCGCTGATGGCGGGGATGCGCGCGGCGATTGCCGAGGGGCGCTTCGAGGCCTTCCGCGCCGGGTTCAAGGCGGCCCAGGCGGCGGGCGACATCGCGCCGCTTTGAGAGGTGGAAGGGCCAATCGAAACAATAAGTTGGCTCTGGGCAATCCCGGTGTTGACCCCGTGGAAAGTGGCCCTTAAGTTCCGCCCACCTTTCCCGAGAGGCGCCAGATTCCCGCGCCTTTCCCGGCGGGCCCTTAGCTCAGCGGTAGAGCGGCTGACTTTTAATCAGTAGGTCGATGGTTCGATCCCATCAGGGCTCACCAATTTTTCGTGTTCATGCCTTTTGCGGTGCGTTATTGAGCGAGTGTGCAGTTTTCTGTCTCGTAACTGCATTCACAAAAGGGTATGCCGCCGTCGGTACTAGGCTCAGACGGACAGGCAACCCGGCAGTGATATTCTTCTCCAGCAATATTCACTCGTTCGAGAGATCCATCCGGACAGTAGGCGTCTTCGGATGCGGAACTGCATTCAAAAATCGTGAGACCCGGCGCAGGCGTGCACTTGTGATAGAGGCGCGGGAACAGGGTGAGATTGACCCGCACAGCCTGTGGGCGACCGGGAACCGCTGTCATAGGTGGTCTGTCAGAAAGGCCGCGGGTTCCCGGCGAAATTATCGGTCTTGATGTGCTTGGCGAGACGGTATCCGCAATTGCAGGCGCGAAAGCCATCGAGCAAAAGGCGAGTGTAACAAGCCATTTCAGCATGAAATCCCCCTTTTACGGAGCCTGTCCCCCGACAGTTCCTCCGCACGCGGAATTCTACGCCTGGACTCGCCATAAGACAAATGGCGGCGCGCCGGTGAGGGCGCGCCGTCTGTTTTCATTCGCGGTTGTGGACCTTCACGACCTTCAGCCAGCGGATATCGCCATAGCGCGTGCTCCAGCTGATCGTCTCGCCTTCGCGCATGCCGAGCAGGGCGACGCCGACCGGCGAGGCCAGGGAGATGCAGCCTTCGGGCAGGTCGCGCGAGGGCATGACGAGCTTGAGCTTTTCCGGCTGGCCCTTCATGCCGAAGACGAATTCGACAGTGGCGCCGACCGTCACGACTTCACGGGGAATTCGTGCGAACGGCATCAGCTTTGCCCGCGAGAGTTCACGCTCCAGGAAGGCTGAGACTTCGGGCAGGACATCGGCGAGCCGTTCCGACATGTCGGAGAGATCGTCGAACTGTTCTTCAGCCACTATGATGGGCGGCAGGTTCTGCTGTGCTTCCTTCGTCTTGCTGATGATTTCCATCACGCTGCCTCCGGTCCGTGGTCATTGTCGGAGCCGCTTCTTGCGCGCAGTTCCGTTTCGGGCTGGTGGTCCAGGCCTTCGATGACGATGGTGAGCATGCCTTCATCGAGGCGTGCGGCCACAACCGTTTCGCCTGAACGGTGCCCGATCAGCGCGAGGCCGACAGGCGTCAGCACGTTCACATATTGGCCGTTCGGCACGTGCTCCCGCCCGAGAACGAGAATGCGGCGCTGGAGCCTGTCGCCATCGACGCGATAGCGCACGACGCTGCCGAGTGTGACGGTATCGCCCGGCACTTCACGGGACGGCACGACACGCGCCGCCGCAAGCAGGGCTGCCACCCGCGGCCGCATGGGGCTCAAAATGTCGAGATGGTCGAAGACGGCGGTTTCGAGCCGTCCATAGTCATGAAGACCAAGGACCGGGCGGGTTTCGGCTACCGCGGTTTGAGAATTGGGTTGCAGGCGCAGGGCGCCGGTGTCGCGCATGGACATTGCGGAATACCTCTTTGCGGCGAGGCCACAAAAGGCCCGCCGGCGGAATGTCTGGAACTGTCGATGAGGTTGTCCCCGGACCCTGCGCGCGCGAAAGCGGCGCCCGCCCGGGGCTAATATCCCGCGAGCAGCGTACCCGGCGTCAGAAAGAGGCAGGCATTCTCGTGTCTCATGTGGAGAAAGTTACCTTTAAGCAAGGAATTGTCAAAAGCGCCAAATGCCGCGGCTCTGATGACGTTTTCATCCCGGAAACTTTGTGAAATGGAGCAAATCGTACCGGCCGTCGCATCCAGCGCGGAAGGCCGGTACAAGATTGGTAACCATGTCCGGCTAGCCTCACGCGGATTGCCGAAGGCGAGGTGCTCAATTGACAGGACACAGGGAAGAAATCGGACGGAAACTCCGGGAGGCTCGTCAGTCGGCTGGATTGTCACTGACCGAGATCTCCGAGGCTATTCGCGTGCGTCCGGTCTATCTCACGGCGATCGAGGCCGGCGAATTTGAACGGCTGCCCGCGTTGCCACAGACAGTCGGATTCACGCGCGCCTATGCCCGGCATCTTTCGGTCGATATAGACAAACCCTTGTCGGCGCTGGGCGAGGAAGTGCACCGTCACATCGACAGCGCCGACTATTCCGACCCGGAACCCGTCTGGACCGTTTCGCCGCGGCGCGCGGGGTATGTGTCGGCGGGCGCATTGCTTGGCGTATTGCTGCTCGGGCTTTTTCTGATCGACTTTTCCGAGGATCGCCCGGTTCCGGCTATCGAGGCTACCGCGCGAGGCCCGGCCATTTCGGCGCCTGCGGCCGTCGAGCGCCAGCCTGTCCGGCCGGCAACGCCGCAGATTGAGAGCGCCGGAATGCCTGCGAAGCCTGCCCTTGCCTTGCCGTCCGCGCCGGTGAGTGCGGCGCTGCTTCTGCAAATCGAGGCGCTGCTCGCCACGCAGGCTAAAGCGTTATCCGTGAACGAATTACCGGCCTCGCCCCAGGCCGCACCAGCGAGCGATGCCCGGTATGTCACGAGCGATGTCTATCTCCGCGCCGAACCGGCCAATACGGGCGCCGTTGTCGGTGTTCTGACCGGCTGCGAGACTGTGTTTCTCGAGAAGGCGGATGAGAGAGGCCGGTGGCTTCATGTCGGGCGCGGCGATGGCTCGTCGGGCTGGGTCTTCCGTGCCTATATCAGCGCGGCGAAGCCGGCTCCATGCCGCTGAAATCATGCGGCGGCGGCTTCAGCAGCACCGATCAGCTCACCACGTCCCTGAAGGCACCCAATTCGGCGTCGTAGATCGACAAGAGGCCAGTGCCGATTCCGTAAAACCAGCCATGCAGCCGCAGTTCGCCCGCATCCTCCCTTTCCTTGATGAAGGGGAAGGTGCGTAGCCGGTCGAGGGACGCAACAACCGCTTCCTGCTCGAGCATCCGAAGCGCGGCCGGGCGCTCCATTTCGCTGTGCAATTCGAGCATCTTCTTTGCGACGGGTTCGGCCAGCGAGATCCAGCTCGGGATGAAGTCGCCCGACGCCGCCTTTCCGCAACAATCGTCATAGAGCGCCTCGATGCCGCCGCAGCCGGCATGGCCCATCACGATGATATCCTTGATCTTTAGCGCCTTAACGCCGAATTCCAGCGCCGCGCTCGTGCCGTGGTAGTGGCTGTCCGGCTCGTAGGGCGGGACCAGATTCGCAACGTTGCGCACAACGAAGAGTTCACCCGGGTCCGACTGGAAGACCATCGCAGGGTCGGTCCGGCTGTCGCAACAGGCGATAACAAGCGCCTTTGGCTGCTGCCGGTGGCTGGCGAGTGCCTGATACCGCGCTTCATTCTGTCGGTAGGTTCCCGCGCGAAAGGCACGGTAGCCGTCAATCAGGCTTTCGATGGCATCCATGGCGAGGCTTACCTTCACTTCAGTTGTTGCGCTGGCCTACATACACAAGGCTTCCGCGCTGCAAAAGCATTGAATGGCTCCCAAGTCTGCCCATTTTTCGGTCACATTGCCTATTGCCGCAGCGTCCGGCTTATGCCGCATATTCCCTGAGCATTGATGTTTCGCTGCACTGGCACAGGCCCGAAAACTGCATAAAGTTCCAGCCAAAGGGGCGCGGGAATCCGCCGCGCCGGGCAATGGAATGGGGAAGAATATGTCGGTTGCCGAATTTCTCGGGAGTCTGACCCTTGAGACGCAAATCATCGCTGCTGGGCTCCTGTTTCTGGTCCTGCTTCTGACTGCGGTCCAGATCATTTATATGCGATCCATCCGAACGCGCGAGGCAGCGCAAACCGAGAAGGCGATGAGTGCGCAGCTGAGCCGCGTCGTTTCGCTTCTCGAAGGAAATGGACGGCGAAGCGCCAACGGCCGCCTGTTGCCGGTAAAATCGCGCTTCCGGCCGGTCAAGAGAACCGCCGACCGCACCGTGCCGGCAGCGCGCTGTCCGGCAACAGCCCCAAAGCAGCGTGGCGGCAGGGGCAGGCGCTGAATCGGCGGGGTTCCGGCGATTCAGCCAAGTTCCTGCTTGTAAAACCGGTGGCAGAGGATTAAATCACACGCGCGGTCGGGGTTACATTTTTAATCCCGTCATTTTTTTGTGATTTGTGCCTGGGGCCGTAGCTCCATCAGGAAGGTAGCCATGGATCGTCTGGATCAGCTCGAAAGCCAGAGCATTTTCATTTTCCGCGAGGCATTCAACCGGATCGAGAACATCGCCATGCTCTGGTCGTTGGGGAAGGACTCCAACGTGATGATCTGGCTCGCTCGAAAGGCCTTTTTCGGCCATGTGCCCTTTCCGGTCATGCATGTCGACACGGAAAAGAAGTTTCCGGAGATGTATGCGTTCCGCGACCGCTATGCCAAGGAGTGGAACCTGAACTTCCTGCGCGAGCTGTGCCCGCCGATCGAGGAAGTGGACGACACGCTGCCGCCGGCTGCCCGTTCGGCAGCGCGCAAGACCGCAGGGCTGAAAAAGGCGATCGAGAAATACAAGTTCAACGCGCTCTTCGCCGGCATCCGCCGCGACGAGGAAGCGACCCGCGCGAAGGAGCGCGTGTTCAGCCCGCGCGGTGCGACCGGCCAGTGGGACTTCCGCGACCAGCCGCCCGAGTTCTGGGACCAGTTCAAGACGGACTTCCCGCCCGGAACGCATATTCGCGTCCATCCGCTGCTGCACTGGACGGAAGTGGACATCTGGCTCTACACGCTGCGTGAACAGATCCCGACGATCCCGCTTTATTTCGCCAAGGACGGCAAGCGCTATCGCTCACTCGGCGATCAGGACATCACATTCCCCGTGGCCAGTACGGCGACGACCATCGAAGACATCATCGAGGAACTTCGGACGACGAAAATCGCCGAGCGTTCCGGCCGCGCCATGGACCACGAAGCTGAGGATGCTTTCGAGCGTCTTCGTGCCGACGGCTATCTCTGAGGAATTTCCACCATGTCTGAATCCAAGGTGAGGCTCGCCGCCGTGAACCAGAATCCTGCAGCAACGCGCGACTTGCTGCGTATCGTCATCGTCGGCCATGTGGACCATGGCAAGTCGACTCTTGTCGGCCGCATGTTCCATGACACGGGATCGCTTCCCGACGGCAAGTATGAGGCGATCAAGGCGGTTTGCGAAAAGCGCGGTGTGCCCTTCGAATGGGCGTTCCTGATGGATGCGCTGCAGGCGGAACGCGATCAGGGCATCACGATCGACACCAGCCAGATCTGGTTCAAGACGGATGCGCGCGACTACACGATCATCGACGCGCCTGGCCACAAGGAATTCCTCAAGAACATGATCACCGGCGCGGCGCAGTCCGATGCCGCACTTCTGATCATCGATGCGGCAGAAGGTGTCCGTGAACAGTCTCGCCGTCATGGATATCTGCTGCATCTTCTCGGCATTCGCCAGGTCGCCGTCGCCGTCAACAAGATGGACCTGATCGGCTACGAGAAAGAACAGTTCGATCTCATCGAGCAGGAATATCGGGACTATCTGGCGTCGATCGGCGTGACGCCGACTTTCGTCATTCCGGTTTCGGCCCGTCAGGGCGACAATATCGTCACCCAGTCCACGGCGATGCCTTGGTACAAGGGACCGACAATCGTGAGAGCGCTGGACAGTTTCATGCCCAATGCCTCGCCCGTGGACCGTCCCTTGCGCTTCCCGGTTCAGGATGTCTACAAGTTCGACCAGCGGCGCATCATTGCCGGCCGCATCGAAGAAGGCAGGATAAAGGTCGGCGACGAGATCATTTTCTCTCCGTCGAACAAAACCGCCCGTGTACAGAGCATCGAGGCCTGGTCGGCGATCCCCGGTAAACCCCTGCCGCAGGAAGGTGTGGCGGGTGAGTCGATCGGCATAACGCTGGATGAACAGATTTTCGTCGAACGCGGCGAGCTCATCAGCCATATCGCGCACGCGCCAATCGAAACCGACGTGTTCCGCGCCCGCATCTTCTGGCTTGGCCATGAGCCGATGATGAAGGGCAAGAGCTATCGTATCAAACTCGGCACGATGGAAGCGCCGGTGACGGTGCAGTCGATCGAGAGCATCATCGACACGAGCGACCTGTCGAACACGTCCTCGCATCAGGTGGAGCGCAATCAGGTTGCCGAGGTCGTGCTCCGCTCGCGCCGCATGCTTGCGCTGGACGAGTTCAACTCTGCGCCCAAGACAGGCCGTTTCGTGCTGATCGACAAGTACGATATTGCCGGCGGCGGTATCATCTCGATGGAAGGCTATGCCAACCAGCGCGACCTGATCACGGCCCGCTCGACGAATATCACCCGTGTCGAACATGGCATCACGCCCGAGGCGCGTGCCTTCCGCAATGGGCACCGTGGCGGCGTGCTGTGGTTCACCGGCCTTTCGGGTGCGGGCAAATCCACGGTCGCGGTGGCGCTTGAGAAGAAGCTCTTCGAGAAGGGCTATAACGTCTATGTTCTCGATGGCGATAATGTCCGCCACGGTCTCAACGCCAATCTGAGCTTTTCGCCGGAGGACCGCGCAGAAAACATCCGCCGCGTTGGCGAAGTGTCGGCGCTTTTTGCGCGTGCCGGCATGATTGCCATTACCTCCTTCATCTCCCCCTACCGGTCGGATCGTGACCGGGCGAGGGCGGCCATGAACGGCACGGATTTCCACGAAATCTACGTCAAGGCAGACGTGGCCACCTGCGAAGCACGCGACCCGAAGGGCCTCTACAAGAAGGCGCGGGCGGGCGAAATCAAGGACTTCACCGGCATTTCGGCGCCTTATGAAGAGCCGGAAAATGCCGAGCTTGTTCTCGATACGTCGGCGCTGTCGGTTGAGGAGTCCGTCGAGCGGCTCGTCAACTATGTGGAGATGAAGTTCAAGGTATAACCTTTACCGGGATTGATTCCGGGTGAGGGTTTGAGATGAGCGTTCTGGTCACTGGCGGCGCGGGCTATATCGGCAGCCACGCCGTAATCGATCTGCTGAGGGCGGGGGAGGAGGTCGTCGTGATCGACGACCTCTCCACCGGCTTCGACTGGGCGGTGCAGGAGGCCGCCACGCTGCATCTTGGCGATATTGCCGATGCCGGTCTGATTGACCGCGTTCTGAGCGAGCATGATGTCGAAGCCGTGATCCATTTCGCGGGCTCGATCGTGGTGCCGGAGTCCGTTGAAAATCCGCTCAAATACTATTCCAACAACACAGCCAAATCGCGCACGCTGATCGAGCGATGCGTTGCGGGCGGCGTGAAGCATTTCATCTTTTCCTCGACGGCTGCCGTCTATGGCATGGTCGGCATTGAGCCGGTGAAAGAAGACACCATGCTTCAGCCGATGTCGCCTTATGGCCGCTCGAAGCTGATGACGGAGTGGATGCTCCGGGACGTGGCGGCGGCGCATGACATGACATTTGCGGCGCTGCGCTACTTCAATGTCGCGGGCGGCGACCCGGAGGGGCGCGTCGGCCAGTCGACGGCGAATGCCACACATCTCATCAAGGTCGCCTGCCAGACGGCGCTCGGTCAGCGGCCCTATATCGAAGTTTTCGGCGATGACTATCCGACGCCGGATGGCACATGTATCCGGGATTATATCCATGTGAGCGATCTCGTTGCGGCGCATACGGCGGCGCTTCGTCATCTTCGCAAGGGCGGGGAAAGTTTCATTGCCAATTGCGGCTATGGCCATGGGTTCTCCGTGCGCGAGGTGCTCGGCGCGGTGGAGCGGGTGGCGGGCCACAGCTTCGAGATCCGGCAGGCTCCCCGCCGGGCGGGCGATCCGGCGTCGGTCGTTTCCGACCCAACGCTTATCAAAAGCACGCTTGGCTGGATGCCCGCCTATGACGATCTCGACACGATCGTCACTCATGCACTGGCCTGGGAAAAGCGGCTGGCGGAGCGTAATCGCTAGGGCTTTGCTTCTACCCGCGCCTCAGGGAATCGGGGCAACATAGTGAAATATAAATTTATTTCCCCGCTAATATGCCGGGAGGCACATTTCGCGCGGGGCAGCGCGGAAGAAAACGGAGACGAGCCGAGGCCATGACGTCGAACGCCCTTACCACTGTCATTCTGGCGGCGGGGAAAGGCACGCGAATGAAATCGCGTTTGCCAAAGGTCCTGCATCCGATTGCGGGCCGTCCGATGCTTGGCCATGTCCTGGCGGCGGCAACCGGGCTCGACAGCACGAAAACCGTGCTCGTTGCCGGACCGGGCATGGACGACGTGGCAGGGTATGCGCGCAACATGGCCGCCAATGTAAGCATCGCCATTCAGCAAAGCCAGCTCGGAACGGGCGATGCCGCCAGGGCGGCTGCAACGCAGATCTCCAACAGGGATGGCGTCGTTCTTTTCGTCTTCGGCGACACGCCTCTTGTGCGGCGCGAGACGCTCTCGGACATGGTGGAGCGCTGCCGCAAGGAGAGCGACATCGTCATTCTTGCTTTCGAGGCGGCGGACCCCACAGGCTACGGCCGTGTCGTGCGCGAGGGTGAAGAGGTGAAGCGTATCGTCGAGCACAAGGATGCAAGTGAGGAGATCCGTTCAATACGGCTCTGCTTCGGCGGACCAATGGCTGTCCGCGCGGCGCATCTTCAGGCGCTTCTTGCGACACTCACAAATGACAATGCACAGGGCGAATATTATCTGACGGATTTCGTCGCGCATGGCCGCGCGGCGGGCCTGAGCTGCAGCGCAGTCATCTGCCCGGAGAGCGACATTCAGGGTGTTAACAGCCGCGCCGATCTCGCTGCCGCCGAAGGCGTGATGCAGGACCGGTTGCGCGCGGCCGCGATGGCGGAGGGCGTCACCTTCCTCGATCCCGATACGGTCTATCTCAGCCATGACACGGTATTTGGCGAGGATGTCACCGTTGGACAGAATGTCGTCTTTGCGCCGGGCTGCCGGATCGGCTCAGGCGCGACGATAAAGGCCTTCTCGCATCTCGAAGGTGCTGAAATCGGCGAAGGCGCGGAGATTGGCCCTTTCGCTCGCCTGCGGCCCGGAACATTTGTCGGCCGCAAGGCAAAGATTGGAAACTTTGTCGAGACAAAGAAGGCGAGGATCGAGGACGGCGCCAAGATCAGCCACCTCTCCTATATCGGCGATGCGCGTGTCGGCCCGGAAGCGAATATCGGCGCGGGCACGATCACCTGCAATTATGATGGTTACAACAAGTTCTTCACCGATATCGGCGCTGGCGCCTTTGTCGGCTCCAACTCGTCGCTCGTCGCGCCGGTCAAGATCGGCGACGGCGCCTATGTCGGTTCCGGAAGCGTCGTGACGAAGGATGTCGCACCGGACGCGCTGGCAGTCGCACGCGGAAAGCAGTTCGAGAAATCCGGCTGGGCGGCCGGGTTCCGGGCGAAGAACGAAACTGCCAAGCAAAAGAAGTCTTCAGGTGATTAGAGTATGTGCGGAATTGTCGGCATCATCGGTCAGAAGCCCGTCGCGCCCGTTATCCTCGAGGCGCTGAAGCGGCTCGAGTATCGCGGTTATGACAGCGCGGGGATCGCGACGCTTTCCGGTGGCGAGATCGACCGCCGCCGCGCCGAAGGCAAGCTCTTCAACCTCGAAAAGATGCTCGATGAATGGCCTCTCGACGGCACGATAGGCATTGGGCATACGCGCTGGGCAACGCATGGTGCCCCGACCGAGCGCAATGCTCATCCTCATGCAACGGATCGCGTCGCCATCGTCCATAACGGCATCATCGAGAATTTCCGGGAGCTGCGTGAAAGGCTCACCGCGGAAGGCGCGAAATTCGTCACCGAGACGGACAGTGAAGTGATTGCGCATCTCGTGACGTCCTATCTCGACAAGGGGCTCGATGCGCGCGCGGCGGCGGCGGCCGCGATCAAGGAGCTTGAGGGCGCATTTGCTCTCGGCATTATTTTCCGCGGCGATGAAGACCTGATGATAGGGGCCCGTCAGGGAAGCCCGCTCGCCGTCGGCTATGGCGACGGGGCGATGTATCTCGGCTCCGATGCCTTTGCGCTCGCGCCCATGACGAACCGTGTGTCCTTTCTGGAGGAAGGCGACCGGGTGGAAATCACGCGGTCGGGCGCCGTCATTCACGATGCGAGCGGCAAGGTCGTCAAGCGCCCGATCAAGATCACCGACGTTTCCGCGGCGCTTGTCGACAAGGGCAATCACCGGCACTTCATGGCGAAGGAAATCTTCGAGCAGCCGGAAGTGATCGGTCATACGCTTTCGGAATATCTCGATCCGCTCAGCGACACGCTGCGAGAGATTTCAATTCCCGCCGATCTCGCCTCCGTGCCGCGCATCACCATTGTCGCCTGCGGCACCGCCTTTTACGCCGGTCTCGTCGCCAAATACTGGTTCGAGAAATATGCGCGCGTGCCGGTCGAGGTCGATATCGCTTCCGAGTTCCGCTACCGCGAGGCAGCGATGCCGGCCGGGGGGCTTGCCGTTTTCATATCGCAATCCGGCGAGACGGCAGACACATTGGCAGCGCTTCACTATTGCAGATCGCAAGGTCAGAAAATCCTTTCTGTCGTGAATGTGACGGAGTCCTCCATTGCGCGGGCCTCCGATGCAATCCTGCCAACATATGCGGGTCCGGAAATCGGCGTCGCATCGACGAAGGCATTCACCTGTCAGCTTGCCACGCTTGCTGTCCTTGCCGTGCGTACAGGGCTGGCGCGCGGTGCCATCGCCCCTGCCGATGAAGCACGTCTGGTGCGGACGCTCATGGAAGTGCCGCGGCATGTGGCGGATGCGCTGACGCAGGATCAGGCGATTCAGGCGATCAGCGCGGAGATCGCAAAGGCGCGGGACGTGCTCTATCTCGGCCGTGGCCACAACTATCCGATCGCACTTGAGGGCGCCCTGAAGCTGAAGGAAATCTCCTACATTCACGCGGAAGGTTATGCCGCAGGCGAGCTGAAGCATGGGCCGATTGCGCTGATCGACGAGGCGGTTCCTGTCGTTGTGATTTCGCCGGTCGACAGCCTTTTCGACAAGACGATTTCCAATATGCAGGAAGTGATCGCTCGCGGGGGCAATGTGCTGCTCATTGCCGACAAGGAGGGCATTGCGCGGGCAGGCGAGGGGCTCTGGTCGACAATCGAGGTGCCGGCCGTCGACCCGCTGATCGCCCCTATCGTCAATGCGATCCCGGTACAGCTCCTCGCCTATCACACGGCGGTTTCCAAGGGGACCGACGTGGATCAGCCGCGAAACCTCGCCAAATCCGTCACCGTCGAATAGGCCGATTCGTCTTCAAAAGGGTCCGGCCGATTCCGCGTCCTTCGTTCAAGCGATTGAATTTGATCGCTTATTCCGTACGCCAGCATGTTTGCAGGCGCCGCGTGCTAGATTGCTGACGGTTATACCTCTCGAATTTCGAAGAGGGCCAATCGATGCGGAGCGTCCCATGCGAGGCATGATGTCCAGGTTGCGGCAGGTTGGAGCCGTTGCCTTATTCGCCGTCACGCTGGCCGCAACGCCCGCCGGATCGCAGTTCGCAGGAGCGGCCAGCGCCGAAACGGAAGCCGCCGCGCTTATGAAGGCCGGTGCCGACGCTATTGAGCTCGGGCACTTTGACAAGGCGGCTGCCGATTTTTCAAACGCACTCGACAGTGGCGGATTGACACCCGAAGGCCGGGCTCTCGCCTGGCATCATCGTGGTGTCGCATTCCAGAAAACCGGTCAGCAGGATGCCGCAATCGCCGATTACAGCCGGGCCATCGAGTCCGGCAAGCTGCCTCAGAATGTGCTGGCACGGGCTCATTACAACCGGGGGATTGCCTATGGGCAGGCTGGCGAGAACGAGGCGGCGGAACGCGACTACAGGGCGGCGATAGATCTGTCGCCGGGCTATGCCGCGGCCTATCACAATCTGGCCAATCTGGAGCGGCGGCGCGGCGCATATGAAAGCGCCGTGACGCACTACACGGCGGCACTTCAGCATATGCAGGGCAGGGAAAAGCGACTTTCGCTCTATGGCCGCGCGCTTGCACATGAAAGGCTCGGCAACATCGCCGAGGCCGGGGCCGACCTGCGGCAGGCGCTCGTGGCCGACCCGGAATTCGATCTCGCCGCGACGAAACTCGCCGCACTTGCGGCACAAGACGATCGCGCCGTCCGCCCGGCTTCGGGAGCAGAAGAAGCCGCCACAACGGCAAGCGTTCTGCCCTCTGCGATCACGCCGTTTCAGACCGCCTCATCGGGAAATGAAGGGGCACAGATCATCCGCATTTCGAGCATTGGCGGATGGCGGACCACAGCGACGCGTTTTCCGCGTGAGGAGGCTGCGCCGCCGGCGCTGATTTCCGATGCAGCGCAGGCCAATGATGACATCATCACAGGCTCGCTGAGGCCCGGCGGCGACGTCCCCCGTCCGGCGCCCATGGCGCTTGCCAAGGCACAGATGGCGCCGGTAGCCGACCGGGCTGCTCCCGCCCGTTACCGCCTTCAGCTCGGCGCGTTCCGGGACGAGGCCCTTGCCGAAAAGGCCTGGCGCGAATTGGCGGCCTCGGCCCGCCCGATCGTCGGCAGCGCGGAACCGGCAATCCAGAAAGCCGATCTGGGCGAAAAGGGCGTGTTCTACCGGCTGCAGGCAGGCGCCTTCGGTGAGATTGCGGCTGCCAAATCGGCCTGCAAGGCTCTGGAGCGGCAGAAGATCGCCTGTTTTGTGGTCGAAGGCTGAGAATTTACGCAGCGGCGGTTTGGCTGTTTTGCCGCTCTCACGCCGGTAGTTGTAGGCGGCCGCTCATCCCCGGTAAACTCTGGCCAACAATAACCGATTTTCGGAAAGGGGAGACGTATGGCCCAGCAATCCGTGGGGCTTACCGCCTATGGCGGCTACATTCCGCGCCTCAGACTGCAGCGCAAAGCCGTGGCCCAGGCAAATGCCTGGGTGGCGCCCAACTTCCTCGGCAAGGGGAAGGGCGAGCGCTCGATGGCGAACTGGGATGAGGATGCCGTAACGATGGCCGTCGAGGCCGCGCGCGACCTGCTCGGGCCGGATGACGACCGCTCCCATGTAGATGCGCTCTATTTCGGCTCCACCACCATGCCGTTCAAGGATCGTCTCAACAGCGGCATCATCGCGGCGGCGCTGACGCTTGAACAGAGCGTGCGGGCCGTGGACGTCGCCTCGACGCAGCGTGCAGGCACCTCGGCGCTCATGCAGGCGCTTTCCGCAGTTAAGGCCGGCGAGGCGAAGAACGCGCTCGTCCTCGCCTCAGATCACCGCAAGACCAAGGCCGTTACCTCGCAGGAGCTCGATTTCGGCGATGGCGCGGCCGCCGTCATGGTGGGTACGGACAATGTGATTGCCCGCTATCTTGGCGGTGCCAGCCTCACCGTTGACTTCGTGGATCACTTCCGCGGCGACACGGAAGAGTTTGATTACAACTGGGAAGAGCGCTGGATACGCGACGAAGGCTTTTCCAAGATCGTTCCGAAGGCTGTTAAGGCAGCACTTGAGAACTCCGGTATAACCGCCGGAGACATCAAGCATTTCGTTCTCCCATGCATTTTCGGTGACAAGTTCGCCCAGCAACTTGCCAAACGCTCGGGCATCTCGCCGGACGCGGCGCGGGATACGCTGGCCGCAAATTGCGGCGAGACCGGTGCGGCCCACTCGCTGGTAATGCTGGTTCACACGCTTCAGACCGAGGCCAAACCCGGCGACAAGGTGCTGGTGCTCCATTTTGGCGGCGGCTGCGATGCTCTCGTTTTCGAGGCGACCGACAAGCTTTCGAGCCAGGCCGGCAAGCGCGGCATTACGGGTTCCCTCAAAAACCGCGTCGAGGAAACGAATTACCTGAAGTTCCTCACCTTCAACGGCCTGATCGAATGGGAAAAGGGGATGCGCGCGGAGCAGGACAAGAAGACCGCGCTCACCACGCTTTACCGCAATGAAGACATGCTGATGGGCCTTGTGGGCGGGCGCTGCAAGGAAACGGGGGTCGTCCAGTTCCCGCGCTCGCGTATCTCGGTCAACCCGAACAAGCATACGGTCGATACGCAGGAGCCCTACAAGTTCGCCGAAAAGAAGGCGAAGATCCTGTCCTGGTCGGCGGACTTCCTGTCCTTCAGCATGAACCCGCCTAACCATTATGGCATGGTGGTGTTCGATGAGGGCGGACGCATCATGATGGACTTCACAGATGTGGAGGCCGGCACGGTCGATTCCGGCATGGAAGTGAAGCTCGTCTTCCGCATCAAGGAATTTGACGAGAAGCGCGGTTTCCGCCGCTATTTCTGGAAGGCGGTACCGATCGCCTCCAGCGCAGCAAAATCACAAACGGGCCAGGCGGCCGAATAGGGAGAGACGAACATGGCGTCAGGTATCAAGGACAAGGTCGCGATCCTCGGCATGGGTTGCTCCAAATTCGGCGAACGCTGGGATGCGGGCCCGGAAGAACTGATGGTCGAGGCCTATCTCGAGGCGATGCAGGATGCGGGCATCGAGCCGACGCAGCTCGATGCGGCATGGTTCTCGACCCATATCGACGAGATCGGTACGGGCAAGGGCGGTACGCCGCTGTCGCTGGCGCTCCGGCTGCCGAACATTGCGGTGACGCGCGTCGAAAACTTCTGTGCTTCCGGTTCCGAGGCGCTGCGCGGCGCGGTCTATGCCGTGGCATCGGGCGCGGCTGATATTGCGCTTGCCGTCGGTGTCGAGAAGCTCAAGGACACCGGCTATGGCGGTTTGCCTGTCGGCAATATGGGGACGCTCAATCCGCAATGGTCGCCGTCGGGCTCCGCGCCGGGCAATTTCGCGCAGCTTGCCTCCGCCTACCGGGCGAAGCACGGCGTCAGCAAGGAAGACCTGAAGCGCGCCATTGCCCATGTCTCGGTGAAGAGCCATGCGAACGGTGCGAAAAACCCGAAGGCGCATCTGCGCAACGAGGTGACGGAAGAGCAGGTCCTCAATGCGCCGATGATTGCCGAACCGCTTGGCCTCTTCGACTGCTGCGGCGTGTCGGACGGTGCGGCGGCGGCCATCGTGACGACGCCGGAAATTGCCAAGGCGATGGGAAAGAAGAACATCGTCACCGTGAAGGCGATGCAGCTTTCCGTCTCGAACGGCCTCGAAAGCCAGCACAACAGCTGGGACGGCAGCTACTTCCACACCGCGCGCATTGCCGCCAAGAAGGCCTACAAGGAGGCCGGTATCGACAATCCGCGCGAGCAGGTCAGCATGATGGAGGTGCATGATTGCTTCTCGGTGACGGAGCTGGTGACCATGGAAGACCTTTTCATCTCGCCCGAAGGCGGCGCGGTGAAGGATGTCATGGACGGCTTCTATGACGCCGATGGCAAGGTGCCTTGCCAGATCGACGGCGGTCTCAAGTGCTTCGGCCACCCGATCGGCGCATCGGGCCTGCGCATGGCCTATGAGATGTATCTCCAGCTTCAGGGCCGGGCCGGCGAGCGCCAGTTGCCTAACCCCAAGATCGGCCTGACCCACAATCTGGGCGGGGCTCCCTCCCAGAATGTCTGTTCTGTGACGATCATTGGCGCCCACGGTGCCTGAGGCCGGGAGAAAATAATTCATGTGAAGAAGGCCGGGATTTCATTCCCGGCCTTTTTTATGCCTTGGTTCGATCTAATATCGCGCGGCTGAAGACCGTTGCCGCTTTGAGTCTCTCCCTTCAGGCCGTAATTCTTTCCGGGGCAGGAGCCCCCTCGCCAATTGCTGTTCAACTCACCTGTCTTTCTTTTCGTCTTTCTGCCGCTGGTCGCCATCGGCTGCTTCTATGTCCGGGCAAGGCTTGGCCGCGAGGCCAGCCTCGGTTTCCTGGTTCTGGCTTCCTTGTTCTTTTATGGCTGGTGGAATCCGGTCTACCTGCCGCTGCTGATCGGGCTGGCCGTCTTCAACTTCCTGATGGCCAAGGCCATCATGTTCGAACGGCTGAAACCGGGCGGGGGCAGGGCGACACTTCTGACCACGATCGGCGTGACCGTCGATCTCGGCTCGCTGGCCTATTTCAAATACACGGATTTCCTGATCGGCACGTCGAATGCGCTGTTCGATACGGGCTTCCAGCTCCAGCATATCGTGCTGCCGCTCGCCATATCCTTCTTCACCTTCCAGAAGATCGCCTATCTGGTCGACGCGCGGCGCGGTGAGGTCGAGCCTCACTCCTTCCTTGAGTACTGTTTCTTCGTGATGTTCTTCCCGCAGCTCATTGCGGGGCCCATCGTCCATCACAAGGAAATCTTCTCGCAGACGAAGCGGGCCAAGGGCTTTTCCTTCGACAGGATGAATCTCGCTATTGGTCTGACCATCTTCTTCATCGGCCTCTTCAAGAAGGTGGTGCTGGCGGACAATGTGGCGCTGGTCGCAACGCCCGTCTTTGCCCGGGCAGCGGCGGGCGGCGAGATCGGGTTCTTCGACGCCTGGGAGGGGATGCTCGCCTACACGTTCCAGCTCTATTTCGACTTCTCCGGCTATTCCGATATGGCGATCGGCGCGGCGCGCATTTTCGGTATCAGGCTGCCGCTCAATTTCCATTCGCCCTATCAGGCACTCAACATTTCCGATTTCTGGCGGCGCTGGCACATGACGCTGTCGCGTTTCCTGCGCGACTATCTCTACATTTCGCTCGGCGGCAACCGGCGCGGCAAGGCGCGGCGCTATCTCAACCTCTTCATCACCATGGCGCTTGGCGGCCTATGGCACGGCCCGGCATGGACATTCATGCTTTGGGGTGCGGCGCACGGCCTGATGCTCATCGTCAATCACGGGTGGAACGCACTACCGATCCGCAAGATCAACACCTGGTGGTCGCGCGGCTTTGCTCGTGCGTTGACGTTCCTGTGCGTTGCATTGGCCTGGGTGCTGTTCCGTGCAGCCGATCTCGATGCAGCGATGGCAATTTATCGCGGCCTCATCGCAGTCCCCTATGAGCCCGAACTTTCACGCCTCGGCGAGAACCTCCTCTGGCTCTCCTTCTGGATGGGCATCGTCTGGCTCTGGCCGAATACGCAGCAATGGCTTGCGATGGTTCGTCCGGCTTTCAATTACACATGGGCTGACCGCCGCGCCGATCCACTGCTGCTCCCGGTCGACGGGACGCGGTATCAACGGCTTTTCCTCTGGCGGCCGAGCAAGCGTGTAGCCATAGCGGTTGGTCTTGCCGCCGCTGCCTCGTTCCTCAGCCTGCAACGGGTCAGCGAATTCCTCTACTTCCAGTTCTGAGTACGGCACGCCGATGACGATGAACAGATATATTCCCGGCTATTTCGCGGCACTCGTGGCGACAGTCATTGCCTGTGCAGCAGCCGTATTTGCCGTGAATTTCGCGGTTGACCCCATGTGGTATTTCGGCGGCAACAAGGTCGGAACCATTAATTACGCGTTCAACGAACGGCTCAGCAAGGTCAACCTTTTCCTCGCCCGGCAGGACCAGTATGACTGCGTGATCTTTGGAGACAGCCGGGTGACGCTTCTTCCCGAGCAGCGGATCGAGGGCTATCGCTGCTTCAATTTTGCCTTCTCCGCCGGCAAGGCAGAGGAGGCTGTCGCCTATGCGCGCTACATTGCCGATCGCGGATTCCGTCCCAAACTCGTCATCATGGGCGTTGCGGCTGCCGCGTTTCGCGACAAGATCGGCGGCACGAATATTCCGGCCTTCATCCGCGAGTTCGACGATCCGAAGCCGGCCCTGCTTACATATCTTTCCTTCGACGCCATCTCCATGTCGCTCCGGACTCTTCTCGGAGATTCACCGCTGGACCGCGTCTATACGCTGGATTTCGAATGCCGTGTCGCGCCCGGGGCGCCCGACTATGATCCGGCAAGGCCGGTGACCGACCTGATGGCGGGCCGATTTACCGGCACCCATCGCGTAAAATTCTATGACGAGATGCGGCAAGTGTTTCCCGATGCCGAACTTGTCGGTTATGTGCCGCCGATTTCAGCCTGGGCTATCGATGGCTACGAGAAGGCAGGATGGCTTCTGCAGTATGTGGCGGCATTGCATCTTGCATCCCGGAAATTCGATCGCTTTCTCGATTTCGGCGTTCCCTCGTCCATCACCATTGACGTCACCAATACCTATGACGGCACGCATTATGAGCCGCCGGCCAACGAGCTGATCGCGCAAACCTTGCCGGATGAAGAGTCAGACGAGGCGCTCGACCTCAAGCGGATCGACGAGCAGACCATGCTGACCATCTATCGCCAAAGGCTCAATGACTATCGCGATGAGCTCGCCGCCGGCCTTGCCGGCGCAGCGCCTTCAGAATAGCGCGCCATCGGTTTGCCGCCGGCCTTTCTGATGTGGCGGACAATCCATGGTTCCGCTCAGGCCTTTTCTTCAAGCGCGCGGCGATAGCCGGAATATTTCGGCTGGTCGATGGCAAGTTTGGTGAGCGTCGTTTCCCACAAATGCTCGCGCAAGCCGGGTGTATCGAGAGTCATCTCGCCACTTTCGATTTTTGCGCAAAGCTCGCGGTTCAGCGCATCGATCGAGCCATCCTTGCCGAGCAGAGCCTTGAGGCGCCGATGTTCCTCGTCGCCGGCCTTGGGCCCGATCTCGAGTTCCCGTTTCACAATGTCGAGTGCATTGGCTGCAACAAGCGCGTGGAAAGCCGTATGCCCCTTCAGTTGCGGCATGGCATGATTTCGAATGAATTCGCCGACCACTTCGATCAGTTCGATGGCGGAGGGTTGATCCTGCATATCACTGTTCCTTGCCGGTGAGCGGCGCCAGAAGGCGCATCAGATCGACTTCTGTTTCCGATGAGCGGCGGCCGATGGTGGCGCGCTCGACAGAGCGGTCGCCCTTGAGGAAGGCAGACGCCATTCCCATGCACATCACGCCCCATTTGAGCGTGCCGAGCACTTCCCAGAATTTTATGCGGGCGGGATCGACCTTGCCGCCACCCGCCGCCTCATAGCCGGCGAACAGGTCTTCGCGCAGACCGAAGCCTCCAACCGGCATGTCGATATTACCGAAGCGCCAGGGATTGATGCAGATCCATGACAGATCCGCCATGGGGTCGCCGACATGAGCGATTTCCCAATCGAGCACGGCCCGCAGCCCCTCGGGCCCGATCATCAGATTGCCATTGCGGAAATCGCCATGAACAAGCGTGAGTTCCGTCGAGTCGGGCGGCGCGTTGTCGCGGAGCCATCTGAAGGCGAGATCGAAAACGGGATGGGGATAGTCAAGCTCCTTGTAGGTCTTGAAATACTGCTCCACCTCGTCGCGCCCCGTCGCCACACGAAGCGGCGGAAGCTTCGACTTGTCGACCTTGTGCAGCCGCGCAAGCACTTCCCCGCATTGCCGCGCCAGTTTAGGACGCGCCTCTGCAAATTCCTCATCGCGCAGGATTTTCCGGGCAAGCGTTTCGCCCGGAATACGGTCCATGATGAATCCCTGGCCGATGCCGTCCTCCTCGGTCATCACGTGGCGCACGGGCGGAACCGGCACGCCGACTTCGGCCGCGAGATTAATAAGGCGCGCTTCCGTCTCGAGAGGGACAGCCGTTCCCGAGCGCCCGGTATCGCGGAAGCCGCCCGGCGCGCGCCGCAAAATGAGCGGCACGGCACCGGAGGGGGTCACCGCATCAAAGGACCAGATTTCCTGACTGGCGCCGCCAGACAGACGCTTCAGCGCGTCGATGCCGGTCGCACCGGGGATGTGCTTCTGCACGACCTCGGCGAGCGGCGCCGCGATCGGATTGTTCTCGCCGCTCATTTCAGTATCCCGCACCGACAGGCTTGCCGTCGACGATCTGATCGAGATATTCGGACAGACCATATCCGGTCATGCCGTTGCAGCGGTATTCCGTCATGCCTTCGGTGATGCGGGTATTGAGTTCGGTCCCGTCGGCATCCTTGCGCCGGTTGCGGAGCGGGATCAGCGAAAGCACCTTGCCTTCGACCTCATAGGCCGCGCCCGATTCCGTTTCGACCTTTGCGCGCAGCGCGGTCTGATACCAGTTCTCGTCCCAGTCGCTGTCGATGCTGCATTTGGTGATGAGATCGTACTTGCCGTCCTTCAGCACCATGCCGCCATGACGCTGCTTGCCTTCGTCATTCGTGACGATGGAGATCATCATGCCGAAGTCGCGGCCGAAATTCATCGGCAGCCAGCGGTACCAATGGATTGCCTGCCAGTAGCGCGGGCCCCAGCTCTTGTCGCGCAGCCCGAAGCCCTCCACCTCGAAAGTTTCCTCACCCACCTTGAAGCGGCCCTTGGCGGCCATGTGCTGCTCGTAATGGGCCTTGGCAAAGGATTTTTCCGGGTCGATGTCGAGCGGCGATCCATCTTCCTTCACGGTCTCGCCGCCAAACATGGGAGAGACGCCTTCGTAGTCGAGTTCGACTTCGCAGGGCACCACCGGGTTTTCCTTGAATGCCCGGGCCGGTTCCGCCATGTCGAAGGGATTGGCGAGCACGACGACCTTGCCGGAATAGGTGACGCGGAGACGCTTGAAGGGCTCGATCACCTCGATCTTCATGCCGCCCGCATTCATCTCGTCATTGCTGGAAATCTTCGGGCGGCCATAGGTGAAGGCGACACGGCCATCCGGCAGATAGAGGCAAACGGTCATTTCGGCATAACCCTCATTTGGGCGATTGCCGAGGCGGAACCAGCCGCCGATCTTGCGGACCGGGTCGAACATGTTGAAATACATGCTCTCGTTAAAATTCGAGGCCTTGTCCGGGGTGTGGGTGTACTCGTCTTCCGGCAGCAGCCGGATTTTCGTGCCGGGGGCGGCGGTCGCCATGGCGGGTCTCCCTTGGTCGCTTGAGGCTTTAATTTGGCCTCATTTTCCATGCTCTATTGCCCCCATGATACGGGGCCGCGCCTGACAGGGAAGCCCCGCAATGCTAAGAAGGACAAAGGGGCCGAAAGGTCAGCGCGCCCCGGCGTCAAGATGCCCCCGAAACCATTCGACAGGCCAGCGGCAGGCTGAATGAGCACACAGGACGACCAAAATTCCGGCAAGGGCGGCTCCGAACCGCATTTGATTCTGCCTGCAAGGCCGCAGAGCTTCATGACCCGCATCAGGAACTATTTCCTGACGGGCCTTGTCGTCGCGGCGCCCATCGGCCTCACCATCTGGATCACGCGCTGGTTCATCGATCTGATCGATACCTGGTTCACGCCGATCCTGCCGGAATCCTATCAGCCGGACAATTATCTGCCTTTCGATATTCCGGGGCTCGGACTTCTGATCGCCTTCGTGCTGCTGACGCTTCTCGGCGCACTGACCGCCAATATTTTCGGGCGGACCGTGCTTCATGCAGGTGAACGGCTCGTGGCGCGGATGCCGGTTGTGCGCAGCATCTATGGCGCACTGAAACAGATTTTCGAGACGGTGATCTCGCAGTCAAACGCCTCCTTCCGCGAAGTGGGGCTCATCGAATATCCGCGAAAGGGTCTTTACTGCCTCGTCTTCATCACGACGCAGACGAAGTGCGAAATTCTCGAACGCGTCGAACATGACGAGCTTGTCAGCGTTTTCCTGCCGACGACACCCAATCCCACATCCGGCTTTCTTCTCTTCGTTCCGAAGCAGGATATCCAGGTTCTCGACATGTCGATCGAGGAAGGCGCGAAGATGATCATTTCCGCCGGACTTGTGGAGCCGCCGCGCAGGAACGCCGATGCCCAGGCGGAGCCCGTTCCCATTGCGAATTCAAGGCTTCCGTCAGCCTGACCGCAGATAGCGGATAGCCTCGTCGCGCTCGAACAGGTAGAGCAGGGTGCGAAGCGACTTGCCGCGCTCGCTTTCCAGCTCCGGGTCCCGATCCACAATCATGCGCGCATCGTCATGGGCCGCCGCCAGAAGTTCCTTCTGGGCTTCGATGTCGGCAATGCGGAAATTTGGCAGGCCGCTCTGGCGTGTGCCGAGCAGCTCGCCCGCGCCGCGCAAACGCAGGTCTTCTTCAGCAATCCGGAATCCGTCTTCCGTCTCGCGCATGATCTTGATGCGGGCCTCGGCAGTTTCTCCAAGCGGCGTCTGATAAAGAAGCAGACAGCTCGACTTGCCGGCGCCACGGCCCACGCGGCCGCGCAGCTGATGAAGCTGGGCAAGGCCGAAGCGTTCGGCATGTTCGATGATCATCACTGTTGCCGAAGGTACGTTGACGCCAACCTCGATCACCGTGGTGGCCACGAGGATCTTGATTTCGCCGGCAGCGAAACGCGCCATGACGGCATCCTTGTCGGCGGTTTTCATCCGCCCGTGAACAAGGCCGACGATCTCGCCAAAGGTCGCTTGAAGCTGTTTGAACCTCTCTTCCGCCGCGGCGGCATCGACCACATCGGATTCTTCGACCAGCGGGCAAACCCAGTAGATCTGCGCGCCGCGAGCCAGCGCGCGGGGAAGGCCTGCAACAACCTCATCGAGCCGGTCGAGCGGCAAGGCGCGCGTATCGACAGGCATGCGTCCTGGTGGCTTTTCGTCGAGCTTCGATACATCCATGTCGCCATAGGCTGTGAGCGTCAGCGTCCGGGGAATGGGTGTTGCCGTCATCACCAGCACGTCCGTTCCAGGTCCGCCCTTCGAGGTGAGCATGAGCCGCTGATGCACGCCAAAGCGGTGCTGCTCATCGACCACGGCAATTGCCAGCGACTTGAAGGCAACATCTTCCTGAAAGAGAGCATGAGTCCCGACGAGAATGTCGATCCCGCCGGTTTCCAGAGCCGACAGGATTTCCTCGCGCGGCTTTCCCTTTTCGCGCCCGGTCAGAAGTGCAAGGCGGACACCCGCCGCTTCGCATAGCGGTTGAAGGGTCGCGTGATGCTGGCGGGCAAGAATTTCCGTCGGTGCCATCATGGCCGCCTGAAAGCCCGCTTCAACGGCATTCAGCATGGCGAGCAATGCCACGACCGTCTTGCCGCTGCCGACATCGCCCTGGAGCAAGCGCAACATGCGGTGTGGCGCCTTCATGTCGGCATCGATCTCGGCGAGGGAGCGGGCTTGCGCGCCTGTGAGTGCGAAGGGGAGCGCATCCTCGACCTTTCGGCGGAGATGCCCGTCGCCCGCGATGGACCGTCCCGGCAGCTTCTTCATGCGTAGCCGGACCAGTCCGAGCGCAAGCTGGTTGGCCAGCAATTCGTCATAGGCAAGCCGGGCGCGAGCCGGGGCGTCCGGTGCAATGTCCGCTGCCGATTTTGGCTCATGCGCGGCCTGAAGCGCCACCCGCCAGGCCGGCCAGCCATTTGCCTTGAGCCAGGGCCCGTTCTGCCACTCCGGTAGATCGGGCAGGAGGGGCAGGGCGGCCTGAAGCGCCTTCTGGACGGACTTGAGCGGCAGACCCGCCGTCAGCGGGTAAACGGGTTCGAGGAGGGGAAGGGCCGCGCTTTCGTCCAGACCGACGATATGGTCGGGATGCGTCATCTGCGGCGCGCCCTGATAGAACTCGATGCGGCCGGAAACAATGCGGCGGCTGCCTTCAGGCAGCAATTTAGCGAGATAATCAGGCCTGGCATTGAAGAAGACGAGCTGCATTTCGCCGGTTTCGTCGGAGACGTGAACCCGGTAGGGAAGGCGCTTCGTGCGCGGCGGGACATGAAGCCCGACCGAAACCTCGATTGTCGCTATCTCACCGTCCTTTGCCCCGGCGATTTTCGGGCGGCTGCGGCGGTCGATCAGGCCGGAGGGAAGGTGCCAGAGCAGGTCGATGACCTTGGGGCCAGCCAGCCTTTCCACCAGCTTTTCAAGCCGCGGCCCGATGCCCGGCAAAGAGCGCGCCGGCGCAAAAAGCGGGTAAAGAATTTCAGGGCGCATGGCCCGCGCTCCGGCAAGTAACGGGAATCATGAGGCATTCTAATGACATATGCCGCGTCCCGGTCTATATCCCGGCGAAGCGGACAGGAGACAGGCATGACCGGCGAACGGGACGAGGATCGCACGATCCGGCTTCGTAAACTCAAATTCCGGTCGTGGCACCGGGGGATAAAGGAGATGGACCTTATCCTCGGGCGCTTTGCCGACACTATTCTGGATTCGCTCAGCGATTCCGATCTCGACACTTATGAGCAACTGATTTCGGCCGAGGATACGGAGCTTTACAACTGGCTGACTGGCCGCGAGACGGTGCCACCGGAGCACGATCACGCGCTGTTCGCCCGTATTCAGACGTTCAACCACATGAAGGGACCGGGCAGCCGCTGACCGGCTGACGGCCAGATCCTTGAAAAGCTATTCTGAAGTTGTTTCGGCGCCGGGCCGCCTGACCCTTGGCGAGACACCGGAAGGTTTCGACGCCCTTGTGCTTGCGGATATGGCCCGCGCTGCGACCGGCGGCGGGGTGTCAGTGCATGTGGCGCGCGATGACGCACGCATGGCCGCGATCGCCGAAGCCCTCGGCTTTTTCGCGCCCGATATCGAAATCATTGTCTTTCCGGCGTGGGACTGCCTGCCCTATGACCGCGTGTCACCCAATGCGGACATCAGCGCGCGGCGCATGGCGGCGCTGTCGCGGCTTGCTGCATTGAAGGCAGCGCCGGCGGGCGCGCCCGTGCTGCTGCTGACGACCGTGAACGCCATGCTTCAGCGCGTGCCGCCTCAGGAGATGGTAAGCCGTTCGGCCCTGTCGCTTCGGACCGGAAACCGTGTCGATCTCGACGGGTTGACCGCCTATCTCGCCGCCAACGGCTATAACCGCACAGGCACCGTCCGCGAACCCGGTGAATTTGCCGTGCGCGGCGGCATCATCGATATTTACCCGTCCGGCTTCGAGCTTCCAGTCAGGCTCGACATGTTTGGCGACACGCTCGATGCGATCCGCAGCTTCGATGCCGCCACACAAAGGACCGTCGGGCAGCTCAAGGGGCTCGACCTTGTGCCCGCGAGCGAAATCCATCTCGATGCGGATGCCATCCGCCGCTTCCGTGCCGCCTATGTGGCAACACTCGGCGCCGTGACGGGTGATGATCCGCTTTATGCCGCCGTGAGCGAGGGACGCAAACATGCAGGCATGGAGCACTGGCTGCCGCTCTTTCACGAGCGCATGGAAACGCTATTCGACTATGTGCCCGAAGGTCTCATCTCATTCGATGCTCAGGCCGATGAAGCAAGAGCCGCGCGCCTCGAACTCATTTCGGACTACTACGATGCGCGCGCGGAGGCGCGGCAGCAGGGAAGCACGGCGAAAATTGCCGCCGATGCACCAAGCTACAAGCCGCTGAAACCCGATGCACTCTATCTCGCCGATGACGAATGGCGTGAGCGGCTTGCCGGACGCCGGGTCCGTGAGCTCACACCGTTCAGCGTGCCGGAAGGTGCTGGCATAAATCTCGGGGGCAAGCAGGGCAGGAACTTTGCGCCGGAGCGTGCGCAGGACGGCACCAATATTTTTGAGGTGCTGGGCGGCCATATTGCGGGCCTGCGGCGGGCGGGGAAACGTATTGCGATTGCCAGCTGGAGCGATGGTGCGCGCGACCGCTTGAAACATGTGCTCGGCGATCACGGTATCGCAAATGTTCTCATCGCCGACAGCTGGGCCGATGTTAACAGCGTTAGCAAGGTGGCGGTTTCACTGATTGTTCTCGGTCTCGAAGCGGGCTTCGAGACGGAAGACCTCGCCATCATCAGTGAGCAGGACATACTTGGCGACCGTCTGATCCGTCAGCGGAGGAAGAAGCGGGCAGAAAATTTCCTGACGGAAGCCTCGAGCCTTTCGCCGGGCGATCTCGTCGTTCATGTCGATCACGGTATCGGCCGCTTCGAACGGCTGCAGACGATCGAGGTCATGGGCGCGCCTCATGATTGCCTGCTGCTCGTCTATCACGGCGGTGACAAACTTTACCTGCCAGTCGAAAACATCGAACTCCTTTCGCGCTATGGCGCGGATGACAGCGATGCCGCGCTCGACAGGCTTGGCGGTACCGGCTGGCAGGCACGCAAGGCGCGGCTCAAGGCGCGCATCCGCGAGATGGCAGCGGAGCTCATCCAGATCGCGGCGGCGCGCGAACTCAAGTCCGCGCCGGTGATGGAGCCCGTGCCGGGCGCCTATGACGAATTCTGCGCACGTTTTCCGTTCACGGAAACAGAGGACCAGGAACAGGCGATCGAGGCCGTGCTCGAAGACCTCGCGCGCGGACGGCCGATGGACCGGCTCGTATGCGGCGATGTCGGCTTCGGCAAGACGGAAGTGGCGCTGCGCACCGCTTTTGTTGCGGCGATGGCCGGTTATCAGGTGGCAGTCGTCGTGCCGACGACGCTGCTTGCGCGCCAGCACTTCAGAACATTCTCGCAGAGGTTTCATGGCCTCCCGCTGAAACTCCGTCAGATGTCGCGGCTTGTCAGCGCGAAGGACATGGCGGAAGCACGGGAAGGGCTGGCGAGCGGCCAGGTCGACATCGTCATCGGCACCCATGCCCTGCTCAGCAAGCAGGTGAAGTTCCACAATCTCGGCCTCGTCATCGTCGACGAGGAACAGCATTTCGGCGTGGCTCACAAGGAACAGCTGAAAAAGCTCCGCGCCGAAGTGCATGTGCTGACGCTGACGGCAACACCCATTCCGCGTACGCTCCAGCTCGCCCTGTCCGGCGTACGCGAATTGTCGCTGATTGCTACGCCGCCGGTGGACCGGCTTGCAGTGCGCACCTATGTCTCGCCCTTCGACCCGGTCGTGTTGCGCGAGGCCTTGTTGCGTGAACATTTCCGCGGCGGGCAGAGTTTCTACGTCGTACCGCGCATCGCCGATCTTTCAGAAGCGGAAGAATTCCTGCGCGAGTATGTGCCGGAAGTAAAATTCATCACGGCGCATGGGCAGATGGCGCCGGGTGATATCGAAGACAGGATGACGGCTTTCTACGACGGGAAATATGACGTTCTGGTCTCGACCACCATCGTTGAATCCGGTCTCGACATTCCGACCGCGAACACGCTTGTGGTTCATCGCGCCGACATGTTCGGGCTTGCGCAGCTCTATCAGCTACGCGGTCGCGTTGGGCGGTCCAAGGCGCGTGCCTATGCCTATCTTACCGTTCCGCCCCATCGCACATTGACCCCCGGCGCCGAAAAGCGGCTGCGCGTGCTGCAATCGCTCGACTCGCTCGGCGCGGGCTTCTCTCTGGCAAGCCACGATCTGGATATTCGCGGCGCGGGCAATCTGCTGGGCGACGAACAGTCCGGCCATATCAAGGAAGTGGGCTACGAGCTCTACCAGGAGATGCTCGAGGAAGCCGTGGCTTCCATGCGCGGTGGGATGGAGGAAGACGGGCAATGGTCGCCGCAGATCAATGTCGGTACGCCGGTTCTCATTCCCGAAAACTTCGTGCCGGATCTCGATGCCCGCATGGCTCTGTACCGGCGTCTTTCAAGTGTGGAAACGCGGGCGGAAATCGACGGCTTTGCGGCTGAGCTTATCGACCGTTTCGGCAAGCTGCCGGAAGAGGTCGAATTCCTGCTCAAGATCGTCGAGATCAAAGGGCTCTGCCGCGCGGCGAATGTCGAGAAGATCGAGGCCGGGCCTAAAGGTGTCGTCCTCTCGCTGCGCGACAATACATTCCCCAATCCGGCTGCCCTTGTGGAACTCATCAATGACGAACGGGGCAAGGCGAAGCTGCGGCCGGATCACAAGCTTGTCTTCATGCGCGACTGGGCGACGCCTTCCGAGCGCCTCGCCGGCACGCACCGCCTGATGTCGACGCTGGCGAAGCTCGCGGGACAGGCCAAGTCCAACTGATCCTCCTTCAATATCCGTGAATTCAAGGTTGCCTCAGCCAAGTATAGAGGCATAATTTCTCTGGGCATTGATTGGGGGGTATTCTTGAAAAACGTCATTCTGGCCGCGGTTGCGGCTTCCTTTGTGCTGTCCGGCTGCACGCAACGGACCGCTCAGATTCAGAGCACCTATGTAAGTCCCAAGGAATATGACAATTATTCCTGCGACGAGCTTGCAAAGGAGCGCAGCGCCATTCTTGCGAAAGCAAAGGAGATCGGCGATCTGCAGGAAGAAAATGCGGACGCCGACGCCGCATTCGTGGCGGGGTTCCTGTTGGTGTCCATGCCGCTGCTCATCGGCACGGCCTTCACGAAGGATCGTGCCGCAGAATTTGCCGCGCTGAAAGGCAAGTACGAAGCCGTCGACCGCGCGCAATATGAGAAGCGATGCGATGTGGACGACGAAACGCGCCGACAGGCATTTTACACCAAGCCCGAGAAGAAAGAGCCGGAGTTCGCCGGGCGCAAGAAATAGCCGGACGTTGGCCAGGAAAAATGCGCGAAGCTGACGAATCTCAGCCTCGCCGATCCATCTGCCACAAACCCCAGATGATCATGGCGACGCCGATCACCATGGCAACGGAGATCGAAATCAGCAGGAAGGCGATGATGCCTTCCTGAAACGGCGTACCTGTGAGTCCCTTGGCAGCGATCGGCATCATCGAGGCGCCAGCGCCCCAAATCCCGCCGAGCAGAACGCCGAGCCAGTTCGCATAGGCGGCATAGACGACCATCCAGAAAGCGATGACGGATGCTTTTGCGCCAAGCGCAAGGCGATGCCAGAACAGGCCGAGCACAGCCAGGAAGGTGCCGTTCATCAGCCCTTCCAGATGGGCCGACAGGCCCATGCGCGGGTTTTCGAACGTACCGGACACGAAGCCTGTCAGAAGGCCGAGCATGAAAAGGATCATGCCGAGCAGCAGGAGGCGCCGCCCGAGCGCATCTGGTTGAGCCGTCATCTGATTTCCCCCCGTTTCGTCGCCTGTCAGCCGGCGGCCGCTTCCTCCGCTTCACGCGCGAGAAGCTTGTTGAACATCCGCACCAGTGTTTCCGGTTCCTGTGCTCCGGTAACGACCCATTGCGAATTGATGACGAAGCTCGGCACGCCTTGAATGCCGATCTCGCGCGCCATCGCATCCTCTCTTGCGATGAGTTCCCTGTCCGCATCCTTGGAGAGCAGATCGCGCACGATGTCGGTGTCCATGCCAACTTCGTCTGCCGCGTCGATCAGCACGTCGTGCGAGCCGATATCCTGCCCTTGCTCGAAATAGCGGCGAAAAAGACTGTCGACCATCTCGTTCTGATAGCCGGCGGTCCCAGCCCAACGGATCAGGCGGTGGCTGTCCATCGTGTTGGGCGACTTTTCGATCAGGTCGAAGCGAAAGTCGATACCGACGGCATGGCCGAACTCGCGGATCGTGTTGCCCACATCCTTCGCGCGCTCGGCACCAAATTTCTTTTCGAGATAGGCTTTGCGGTCAACGCCGCCGGGCGGGATGGAGGCATCGAGCTGGAAGGGCCGCCAGACCAGCGTGATGCCTTCGCCGCCATGTATTGCAAGCGCCTGATCGAGACGTTTCTTGCCGATGTAGCACCAGGGACAAACGGTATCGGATACGACGTCGAGTTTCATTCTGGCCTCCCCCCGGCTAATGCTTTTCGATGATTATGCGAAGACTGGGCAGGCGAGGGCAAGCAGGTTGCGGCCTTGACCGGGACGCTTTGCGATCTAGGATGCCGCGATCTGGAAACGGCAATCAAAACAAACGGATGCGAGACGAAGAGCATGGCCGACGCGACGGAAATCAAGCTGCCTGACTACGACCTGACCGGCAAGGTGGCGTTGGTCACCGGCGCGACAAGCGGCCTGGGCCGCCGATTTGCACTCGTTCTCGCCAAGGCCGGAGCGAAGGTTGCCATCACGGGCCGGCGCGTCGAACGGCTTACCCATCTCAAGTCCGAGATCGAGGCTATCGGCGGCACGGCGGCCGCGATTGCGCTCGATGTGACGGACACACAGAGCATCGCGGATTGCATGGCAGAGACGGAAGCGAAGCTCGGGCCTCTCGATATTCTCGTCAACAATGCCGGCATGAATGTGCAAGCGCTGCCGGCGGATGTGACGCCTGATGGTTTCGACACGATGTTCGACACCAATGTGCGCGGCGCTTTCTTCATGGCGCAGGCGGCGGGCCGCTCGATGATGGCACGCGGCCAAGGCGGGCGCATCGTGAACATCGCCTCGATCGGCGCACATACGGTTCTTCCGGGTCTCACTATCTACTGCATGACAAAAGCGGCCGTGGCGATGATGACGAAGTCGCTCGGCAAGGAATGGGCGCGGCATCAGATCAACGTCAATGCCATGTGCCCTGGCTTTATCGAAACCGAGCTGAATTCCGAGTGGTTCCACACGGAAGGCGGACAGAAGCAGATCAAGACCTGGCCGCGCCGGCGGCTGGGGCTTGAAGAAGATCTGGATGGCACGCTGCTGCTGCTCGTCTCGGATCATGGCCGCTTCATCACCGGGTCGCTTTTCACCGTCGATGACGGTCAATCGCTCTAGGCTTTCCGCGCCCTTTTGGGCCGGTAGTCATTTATTAACCAACCGAGATCATATTTTTCCCGAATCCTTCCGCGTTGCGGCTCAAGGAATATTCCGTGGGAAAACTGATCGGCGGCTTCATTTTCGGGTTTCTTGCGTGCGTCTGGGCCTATGGTCTGGACCCGACGGAGGCTATCGTCATTTTCGGCGGCAAACTTGCCGCTGCACATGAACATCTGGAAGCCGAATACAGGGTCGACCCGCGGTATGGCCACAAGGGCCAATACAGCAATCACAACCGCAGCCTGAACGGCCACCTCGCGCCTGAACAGCAGTCAGCGGCCGGCGATCTTGCGTATCCCCGCATATATTGGCTTACTCGGCAGATGGGCGGGCCTCCGATGATGTAGTCCCGCAAGGGGGCACATGATCGGCGGACTGACTATCGGCACCTGGATTCTGCTCGGACTGCCAGCTTTGGCGATTGTCCTGTCGGTCGCCGGATGGGCGAAGGCGGGACGATGAGCGGAGTGATCGCCATCACCATCGCCGTCTATCTCGTGGCCATGCTCGCGCTTGGCGTTGCGGCGTACCGCTACACGTCCAATCTCAAGGATTACATTCTTGGCGGCCGGCAGCTCAATGGCGGGGTGGCGGCACTTTCCGCTGGTGCGTCCGATATGAGCGGTTGGCTCATGCTCGGCCTGCCGGGCGCGATCTACGCTTCGGGCTTCAACCAGATCTGGATCGCCGCCGGCCTCGTTGCCGGTGCCTATCTGAATTGGCAGTACGTTGCGCGCCGCCTCCGCCGCTATACCGAGCTTGCGGGCGATGCGCTGACGCTGCCCGACTATTTCGAAAACCGTTTTGCCGACAGCAGCCGCTTGCTTCGCGTCGCAAGCGCCCTGGTCATCCTGGTCTTCTTCACGATATATACATCGGCGGGTCTTGTCTCCGGCGCGATCCTTTTCGAACAGGTATTCGGGCTCGACTATCACATGGCGCTCATCATCGGCACGGTGAGCATCCTGTCCTATACGGCAATAGGCGGCTTTCTCGGTGTCTGCTGGACCGACACGGTACAAGGCATCATGATGTTCCTTGCCTTGCTCATCGTACCGGCCGTTGCCATTTCAGGCATGGGCGGGTGGGCCGCTTCGGTCGAGGCGGCCGCCACCATCGCACCCGCAGGCTATTTCGATGCCTTCCACGGCACGACATTGATTGGCGCTGTTTCGCTCATGGCATGGGGGCTCGGCTATTTCGGCCAGCCGCATATCCTCGCCCGCTTCTTGGCGCTCAGAGATGAGCAGGACATGCCGCAGGCACAGGCCATCGGCATGACATGGATGGTGCTGGCCCTCTACGGCGCCATCGCAACGGGCTTCGCGGGCGCCGGTTACTTCGCGGCGGCGCCGCTTGCCAATCCCGAAACCGTATTCCTTGCCCTGTCACAGGCGCTTTTCAATCCCGTTATCGCCGGCATCCTCCTTGCTGCGGTCCTTGCCGCCATCATGAGTACTGTGTCTTCGCAGCTTCTCGTCTCATCAAGCGCCATCGCCGAGGATTTCTGGAAACGCATCTTCCGCAAGCAGGCGAGTGAGCAGGAGCTGCTCAATGCCGGGCGCGTTTCTGTCCTGGTCATATCCGCTATTGCGATGCTGCTCGCGCTTGATCGTGACAGCACGGTGCTGGCGCTTGTTGCCTACGCCTGGGCAGGCTTCGGCGCCGCCTTCGGTCCGCTCGTGCTGTTTTCGTTGTTCTGGGGACGGATGACTCGCAACGGGGCCCTTGCAGGTATGATCGCAGGCGCCGTCACTGTGATCGTCTGGAAGCATCTGTCGGGCGGCATTTTCGATGTCTATGAAATCCTGCCCGGCTTCCTGATCGCCAGTGCTGCGATCATAGGCGTCAGCCTTGCCGGTGCGAAGCCGGGCGCCGAGATTCTTGAAACGCACGATGCCGTGCGTGCCGGAAATACGGGACGGATCGTTCCAGAATGACACAAGTCATTGTTTTTACTTGTCTTTTTTCGCCCTTGGCCGCACCCTTGGCCCGTTGATTCGTTGTGGCAGCAGGGGCGGGCTTGCCGAAGGCGCCATGTCCAATTTCATTGTCGGCATCGTCGCCGGTTTCTTTCTCTGCGTCTGGGCGCTCGATGCGAGCCCGGTCACAGCGGCCGTCTCCCTGATAGACCGGATCAGGCAGGTCGAGGTGAGCTTTGCCGCCGAAGCTGGCAAAAGCGTTGCGCGAGATGAGGCCGCAGCGAAGGCGGATTAGCCCTTCTGAAGCGCGCGGCGCATGACCTTGCCATTTGCCGTGCGCGGCAGGCTTTCGACGAATACCACTTCGCGCGGGCACTTGTAGGCCGCAAGGCGCTGATGCGCCCAGGCGAGGATCGAGGCCGCATCCGGCTCTGATGCCTCCTTCGGCACCACGAAAGCCGCAATGATGCTTACGCCCTCGCGCACATGCATTTCGGTGACGGCGGCTTCCTGAATATCGGGGTGCCCGGCCAGCGCCGCTTCCACTTCCTGCGGCGACACGCGATAGCCCATGGCATTCATCACATCGTCGGCGCGCCCCTCGTACCACATGTAGCCATCCTCATCGAAGCGGGCGAGATCGCCGCCGACGAACCATTCGCCGCGATAGACCTCCGCCTCTTCTTCCGGGCGGCGCCAATAGCCGAGCATCAGGCCGGGGTCGGACCGATGCACGGCAAGGAGACCTGTTTCGCCGGGCGGCAACGGTTCGGTGCCACCGTCGAGCGGAAGGGCGGCGACGCAGCGGCCAGGCTGCGGCCTGCCGGGACTGCCCGCGCGAATTTCCATGCCGGGTGCGGTCGACACATAGGTCGAGCATTCGCTCATACCAAGCGCCTCATAAAGTTCCTTGCCTGTCGCCGCGCGCCATTGATCGAGCAGTGCCGGCGAGAGCGCTTCGCCAGCGGTAAGGCCGTGACGAAGTTTCGTCAGATCGAAATGCGTGAGGTCGCAATATTTCAGGATCTGGCGGTAAAGCGTCGGCACGGCAGCGAACATCGTGGCGCCGGTTCTTGCCATCAGCTTCGGCCAGACCTGCACATCTTTTTGACCGTTATAGAGAACGGTCGTCGCGCCGTTTGCCCATGGATCGGTGAGGCCGACGCCGAGCGTGTAAGTCCAGTTGAAGGCGCCAGCATGGAGGATCGTGTCCGCCTGTCCGATGCCATACCAGCCGCGATACATGGGGCGGCGGCCCCAGGCGCTGCGCTGCGCATGGAGCACACCTTTTGGACGGCCGCTCGTACCGGAAGTATAGACAAGGAAAGCGGGATCGTTCGCGCCGGTATCGGCATAGGCCGCGAGCGGTGCATATTGCTTGAGGCGCGCGATCATATCGGCGGCGAGGATTTTCACGCCGGGCGGTGCCGCGACCTCCATACCGGGCGCGACGGCCACGGCAGCGGCCGCCGAGTCCGAGAGCAGGAAATCGGCCTCAGCCGCTGTGAGCTGCGAGGATGACGGCAATGGCACGATACCCGCAGCCAGCGCCCCGAAAAACATCAGCGCATAGTCGGAAGTGTTCGGCATACGGATCATCAGCCGCTCGCCGGGCTGGAATCCTTCGGCGAGAAGACCCGCCGCGATGCTACGCACCGCGAGATCGAGTTCGCCATAGCTCCACCGCTCCGCTTCCGCGAGCGGCGCATCGGCATCCGACACGACGATCAACGCCGTCTTGAGCGGCATGCGTTCCGCCGACGCGGCCAGGCAATAGCGCGCCATGTTGAAGCGGGCAGGCGGCAATTCGCCGGTGAAGCCGCGGGCGATGGAGGGAGCGGGTAGGGCCATGCAGGGTTTGTACGTCCCTCCCTCCGCCTTCGCAAGCAGGACGCTGCGTCAGATGGCGGCGGCATTTCGAGGCGTTTACGCGGCTTTCGCCAGCCTGTACAAATCAGCCCAACCAATCGAAATGGCGGCCGGTC
>JAHBYK010000030.1 GCA_019635965.1 Parvibaculum sp.
ACCCAGCGTCAAGAGAAATTTGTGCAACGCACAAAAACCCGCCTTTCAGCGCGGCTGTCTGGTCAAAATCTGTTTATGGAGAAAGGACTTAGATCAGGTTGCGACGCGGCGTCGCAGATCAGCGACGCGAGGGCTGCGGCGCTGCCGGGGCCGAGCGTCCAGCCCAGGGTGCCGTGGCCGCTATTCACGAAAAGCCCTTCGATTCCCGGCACGGCGCCAATCATTGGGCTGCCATCGGGCGTCATCGGGCGAAGCCCGCACCAGAACTCGGCGGCTCCCCGCTGTGGCCCGGTCTGGGGCAACACGCCTTCCAGCGCATCGAGCACAGAGCGGGCACGGGCCCCCTCCAGCGTCAGATCGTAGCCGCCAACCTCCGCCTGACCTGCGGCGCGAATGCGATCCCCGAGCCGGCTGATGACGATCTTGCGCGCCTCATCCGTGATGCTGACTTCTGGTGCATTGCCCTCCGGCGCGGGAAGCGTCACCGAATAGCCTTTCAGCGGATAGATCCAGGAGCGGATGCCGAAGGGAGCGAGCAGAGCGCGCGTCTCCGTGCCGGCGGCAATCACCACCGTGTCCGCGTCGATGACACCTTGCGATGTCTCGACGCCGCGGACCGCTTCACTGTCCGTCAGAATCCGTGTCGCATTTGTCCCGTTCATGATCGTGACGCCGAGGCGCGCCGCGCCATCTGCAATGCCCCGCGAGAAGAGATGTGCGTCGCCACTGCTGTCGGAGGCGGCATAAAGACCGCCCGCTATGTCGCCGCGCTGCATGGCGGAGGCGAGTGCTGGCTCAAGCGCCGCGCATTCACCCGGTGTGAGCACCTTCTGCTCAAGCCCCAGGCGCGTGATGATCGCGGATTCCTTCTCCGCGTCTTTCAGCGCGTGCATATCGCGGAAGATGCGCAGAATACCCTTTTCCTTGCGTTGAAAATCGAGCGGCGTTCCGGCGGCAGCAATTTCGCGCTCATAGGCTGCAAGGCGTGCGCGCGTCAGAAGTGCGATTTCGAGGTTCGGTGGAATCCGCTCCGCCCGCGCCGAGGCACGGCAGCGCATGAGAAAACGAAGGAGCCAGAGCCATTGCTCCGGGTCCATTTTCGGACGAAGCCGGAAAGGTGCATCGTCGCGGCCGAGCCAGCGCAGGATTAGGCCCGGAATTTCCGGCCCCGCCCAGGGCGCGACCTCGCAGGCGGAAAGCTGGCCGCCATTTGCATAGGACGTACCGAGCCCTGCCCCTCCGCGCGCCTCAATGAGCGTCACCGCCACGCCGCGCAGCGCCAGCTCATAGGCGGTCGAGGCACCGACAATGCCAGCGCCGATGACGATAACGGAACGGGGGACTTTCACCTGGGTAACACCTTGAAGACTCCTGCCGCGATGCGGCTCAAACACCTAAGCCCTAGCAAAGCCTTGGCCATTTGGCGACGGCAAATGACAGCAAGCACCTCGCCTCCTGCCGTATAGCCGCCTATTCTTGGATTGGAAAAACGGAGGGATATATTCCATGACGGTATCGACGACACGGCGCCGTCTGCTGCAAGGCGCCGGCGTACTCACATTCGTTGCGGTTGGCGGCGCCATCTGGCGGGCGCATGATCGTGAGGTTTTTGTCGAGCCTTCAGGCCCGGCATACGATCCCTGGCGGCTGTGGAATGCGCCGGACTTTGCAGGAACGCCGCTCGCGCTCGTCGCGGCGGGCATTCTCGCCTCCAATCCGCATAACACGCAGCCCTGGATCTTCCGCGTGAGCGAAGGCCAGATCGACGTGCTTGCCGATACGGCGCGCGATCTCGGCACGTTCGACCCCTATCTGCGTGAAATGCATATCGGTCTCGGCTGCGCTATCGAGAATATGGTGCTGGCGGCGCCCGCGAATGGATATGAAGCGAGTGTCGAGGCGGCACCCGGCTCCCTGTTCGATGTTGAACGCGGCGGCATGGTGCAGGCGGCGACGATCCGTCTCTCGCAAGGTGGCGGCAAGCGCGACCCGCTCTATGCGGCAATCCCGCATCGCCACACGAACCGCTATGCCTATGACCGCCAGCGCGGTTTCCCCGAAGATCTGCTTCGCCGCATCGCCACCATGCCGGCGGAGAACGGCGTCGCGGTTTCCGTGTTCACCGAGGGTGAAGCCTTCGAGGCGCTCGGCCAGACCATCATCGAGGCAACGGACGCGATCGTGGCCGATGACGAGATGATCGAGGACAGCCACCGCTGGTTCCGCGACGGGCCGCGCGAAATGGCGCGCGAGCGGAGCGGTCTTGCGCTCGATACCGCGGGGCTTTCGCCTGCGCTGCTGGCTGCCGCAAAGTTCCTCCCCGCGCTTCCCGCCAAACAGAGCCACGGTGCCTGGGCGGGTCAGACGCGCGACACGCATATTCCAACGGCGGCGCTGCTCGGTCTGATTTCGCTCCGCGACCGCTACGACCGGCCGCAGACGCTTGCCGCCGGCCGTATCTGGCAGCGCATCCATCTCGAAGCGAGTGCCGCAGGCATTGCCATGCATCCGCTCAATCAGCCGGTTGAAATGGCAGATCGCGACCGCCAGCTTGAACGCGACGCCGTTTGGGAGGGGCGGCTCGGCGCAATCATCGGCGATCCGGCGTGGCAGCCGACCTTTGCCTTTCGCGGCGGCTATCCGACGCGCGAAGCCATTGCAAGCGCGCGGCGGAGCGTGGAGGAAGTCACGAAGGCTGAGTGATGCGCAGCGTCATGCCTTCCGCGCCGCCACAACATCTTCGGCGGGCAGCGGAAGCGTCTCGACGTAAACGGACTGGCTCGGGAAAGCAAAGCCCGTGCCCGCGCCTTCGACGATCTGCTTGATGCGATAGGCAAGAGCTTCCTTCACCGCCAGCCATTCGCCCCAGACAGTCGTCTTCGTGAAGCAATAGACCATGATGTCGATGGAAGAGTCGTTGAAGCTGTCGACGCGCACGAAAAGCGGCGCGAGCGGCGGCTGCACGAAATCCTCCGTCGAGGTCAGATAATTCTCGATGTCGGCGACGATGCGGCGAAGCTGGTCATGCGTCGTGCGGTATTCGACGCCGATCTTCCAGGAGATGCGCCGCGCGGTCATGGCGCTGTAGTTGACGACCGAATTGTCCGAGAGCTTCTGGTTCGGCACATAGACGGGCGCGCGGTCGAACTGGCGCACCAGCGTGGAGCGGAAGCCGATCCGCTCCACCGTGCCTTCGACCACGCCATCGACCTTGATCCAGTCGCCGATGCCGAACCGCCTCTCGATCAGGATCGACATGCCGCCAATCAGATTCTTGAAGAGGTCTTGCGCGCCAAGCGCAACAGCAACGCCGAAAAGACCAAGGCCCGCAATGATGGGAGCAACCTGAATGCCCCAGGTCTGGAGGATCGTCGCACCGGCGATCAGCACGACCGCGGTTTTGGCGCCCGCGACGAGCCAGTCGAGTATTTCCGGCGTCAGTACCCGCTCCAGCAGACGCAGACCCTGGCTGACCGGGCCGACGCAATTATAGATCGCCCAGAAGATCGCAACGATGATGAGCGAACGGTTGAGATTCTCCGCGATCTGGCCTGCCGTATCCTCGAAGTGCATGTACTCGGTCGCAAAGAAGAAACCGAGCGCGAGAAAGAGGAAACGCAATGGAGATTTGATCGCATCGCGGATGTAGTCGTCGATCTTCGTTTCCGTCCGTTCGACCCAGCGGTCGGCAATCGCGATCACGAAGCGCGTGAAGAGGCCACGCAATACATAGAAGAAGCCGAAAATGACGATGGCGACCAGTATGTCGCCGATATTGTGGCCGAACACGCCCGTCCGCCAGACGTCGACGATCAGCTTCCAGTAGTTTCCGAGATTGTCCAGTGTGCTCTGCATGTCGGGGCGGCGCTGACTTGTGACGATGTTGCAGTCGGTTTATGCGGCGGCAGGGGCGCGTTCGCGCGTGGCGGAAAAGCGAACCTTGGGCCATTTCTCGAGCGTGTAGCCGAGTTCCCAGGCGCTCTTTCCCATGAATACGGGCGCGCCGTCGCGGTCTGTCGCCATGTTGCCGCGATGGGCCTCCATGAAACGCTTGAGTTCGGCCGGATCTTCCGCCGTCACCCAGCGCGCCGTTTCATAGGGCGAGGGCTCGAAATGCACTTTGATGTCGTATTCGCTGGCGATGCGCGAGGCGAGCACTTCAAGCTGGAGCTGGCCGACGACGCCCACAACCCAGTTCGCGCCGATCTCGGGCTTGAAAACCTGGGTCACGCCTTCTTCAGCGAGGCTTTCGAGCGCACGGCGCATGTGCTTTGCCTTCATCGGATCGTCGAGACGCACGCGGCGCAGAATTTCCGGTGCGAAATTGGGAATCCCCGTGAAGGTGAGGTCTTCCGTCTCGCTCAGCGTGTCGCCGACGCGGATCGTGCCGTGGTTCGGAATACCGATGATGTCGCCGGCAAAGGCCTCGTCCAGCAATTCGCGGTCCTGGGCGAAAAACAGGATCGGATTGTGAACGCCGATCGTCTTGCCGCTGCTCGAGAGCTTGAGCCTCATGCCGCGCTTGAACTTGCCGGAGCAGATCCGCATGAAGGCGATGCGGTCGCGGTGGTTCGCGTCCATATTCGCCTGCACCTTGAAGACGAAGCCCGTCACTTTCGGCTCCGTCGGCTCCACCATGCGGCTTGCCGCGGGCTGCGGACGCGGCGGCGGGGCGAAATCCACGACGGCATCGAGCAGCTCGCGCACGCCGAGCTTCCTCAGCGCGCTGCCGAAATAGACCGGCGTCATGTGACCCGCCCGATATTGTTCTATATCGAAGGCGGAGCTTCCCTCTCTTGCGAGTTCCATTTCCTCCTGGAACTTCGCCAATTCGTCCGCACCGAGATATTCGGCAATCTTGTCGCCGCTCAGGCTTTCCGGTTCGTCGTCGGGCGAGGAGCCGGGTTTTGCATAAGGTACGAAGCGGTCGTTCTCCGGATCGAAGATGCCGCGCAATAGACCGCCCATGCCGGCCGGCCAGATCATCGGCACGGTGTCGAGCGCGAGCTTCGAGGCAATCTCGTCCATCAACTCGAAGGGGTCCTGGCCTTCGCGGTCGATCTTGTTGATGAAGGTGATGATCGGCACATCGCGCAGGCGGCAGACTTCAAAGAGCTTCAGCGTCTGTGCCTCGATGCCCTTGGCTGCGTCGATCACCATGATGGCACTGTCGGCGGCGGTCAGTGTGCGGTAGGTGTCTTCGCTGAAATCCTCGTGGCCCGGCGTGTCGAGCAGGTTGCAGGTGATGCCGCGGTATTCGAAAGTCATCACCGCGGATGTCACGGAGATGCCGCGGTCCTGCTCGATCTTCATCCAGTCCGAGCGTGCGCGCCGGTTGTCGCCGCGTGCCTTGACCTGTCCGGCAAGGCGGATCGCCCCGCCCTTCAGCAGCAGGTTTTCGGTCAGCGTGGTCTTGCCGGCGTCGGGGTGCGAGATGATGGCGAAGGTCCTGCGCTTCTGGACCTGCGTTTCCACCTCGCCGCCCGGCCGGGTGGCGGCTTCGGTCGTGCTCAAATCTCAAGTCTCCGGATGGATTTGCGGCGGACCCTAACCCAAAGCCCCGGAAATCGCTACCCGCGACAATCGGGCCCGGCCCCGCGACAAATGGCCAAATCCGCGTCAGGCCGGGGCCGTGCGATTATGGCTCATTGTCATTTTCCTTCTGAAAGTCCGATCCATGACCACAGCCAGAGACATTCTGATGCCGCATCTCGATGCGGGGCTCGCCGAAGCCAATGCAAAGAAGATGTCGAGCGATGCCGTCGCCCGCATCCTGTTCGAGCAGGCGCTGCGCATCTGGAAAGAGACCCGTTCGCCGGAAGATATCCGCGCCGAACTGCTCGAAGCCGCGGATCATCTCGACCCGGATGAGGACTTCACCTTTATGCGGCCCTGACGGGGCTCAAGCCACTTTCTCCTGCAGAAAATGGCGTCCTTCGCGGTCCTCGATTTCCACGACCCAGATATCGGGGTCGAAGCTGCGCTGCTTTTCGATCCAGGCATCCGCCTCGGCCTCAGGCCCCTTGGGGCGGGCGATCCAGATGAGTTCGCCTGCGCCGTCCCGGGCCGGGCTCAAGACCTGCGCCTGGCCATCGAGCGTATTGAGCTTCACCAGGACCGAGCCCGAGCTTGTGTCGCCCCGGCGGACGACCATGGCGGCAGCGCCTGCCGCCTCGCAGCGGCGGATCAGCGCCTTCACCCAGATTTCCGCCTTCAGCCGCAGCGCCCGTTCCATCATCGCGTCCATTCCATGCCGCAAAGCGGGGATTTCCCGCAGCTTCCCGCCATTCCGGCAGCCAGCGGCTTTATGTCATTCATCCTTAACACGTTTCCTGTTTGCGGCAGGGCGCGGGCGGGATTAGACTCATTAGTATCTCATTAAGGCAAGCGGGCCGGGGCACGTTCTTGTCGGTGAACTGCCTCTAGCCCAAGGGCGTGGGAGGCTGCCGTGACCAGGGGTATCAGCGTGACTAAATTATTCGGGATTTTCGGGGCCTCACTTCGCACTCTCGGCGTCTTGCTGGCAGCCGCGATTGCGATCAGCGGTTGCACGGTGGTCGAAGGCGGCAAGGACGCAGCCAGCGCACCGGCCGCAGCGCCCGTCGCGGAGCCCGTTGCCGCGGAAGTCGCCGCCTTGGCTAATGACGGTATTGCGACCGGCGGCATCACGAATATCGCCTCCGCCAATATTCCGATCCCGCTGCCCTCGCCGCGCCAGCAGGCCCCGGTGCAGGTGGCATCGGTCGATCCCTCGGCCGGTATCGCCTCGCTTTCCGGCCGGCCGCAGCTCCAGCAGCTTGCCGGCGTCTATGCCGATTTCGGCTCGGCGGTGACGGCTGTCAGCCAGAGCAAGCTCAACACACCGAGCGATGTCCGCCGTGCGCTGGCGGCGCTGCGTTTCTCGCAGCCCGATGCGCTGGCCGATGGCTGGTATGCCACCCATGCGCTGATCGCCGCCAATGAAAAGAGCTTTGCTCAGGGGATCCGTGACGAGGTGCGTATCCGTGGCAAGGCCGCCGTTCTCGAGGCCCTGCGCAGCGACGACAATTACATTCTCCAGGTGCGCGGCGCCCGCAATGCAACGGAGGCCGTCGCGGCGGCGCTTCGCAGCGAAAATGCGCGCCTCGCCGCTCTCTCCGCACGCTTCAAGGAAACTTCCTATGCCTTCCAGAAGCAGCGTTGGGGCATGTCGGAGCCGCTGCCGGTGGCGACAAAGACGGCGGATGCGAGCGATGACAGCATGAGCCTCACCGAACGCGCCGGGGCGCTCCTCGCCGCGCTCGCGCCGATCAAGCCGGCCCAGGCCTATGCGCCGAGCGTGATGAACCGTGTGCTCACCCTAGCCGCCTATCAGGTCATCGACGGTTCCATGGAAGCCGGTGCCAGCACGGCCCGCAACCCGACCGGCCGCTGCCTGAACTGGGCCCGTCTCAATCTCGACCAATGCGTTGCCGCCGCGCGCTTCCCCTCGGAAGAAGCCTATTGTGCCGGCAAGCATGGAGTTGAAGAAGTACGCGGCTGCTGGGCGCAGGCGCTGCCCGCCTCGGCGCTCGCCGCGCAGTAAGGCCGGCGGCCCGGAACCGGGGAGCTCCGGCCGGAACAATTTGAATCGAATGTCGGCGACATTTGAGAGAAATACGCCTCAAATTTGAGGCGTATTTTTTTTGATTTTTATTTTCATTATACTCTAATTACTTCATATTTATAATATTGAAATAAACCAAAGCTACTTTTCGACAGTATAAATTCCTGTTTTTCTTCAATTTTACTGACTGCCTTAACTGCATGGCAGCCCGCCCCTTTCTAGGCTCGTCTCAGGTTCACGGACGAAATCTTTGGGAAGGGATCATCGTCATGTCTTTTGTACTGAGAGCCGCGTTCTGGCTCACCGTTCTCGCCTTTCTTCTGCCTGCACCAGAGCACGAAGGCGCGGCGCAGGCCGCCGCCCGCAATGGCGGCGTCCTTCCGGCAGGCTTTGAAGCCGCCGCAATCGAAAATGAAATCGGTGCGGGCGAGGCCCTGGCACTCGCCGCACGGTCAGCGCAGGACGTCATGGGATTTTGCGGACGCAATCCCGAGGTCTGCGAAAAGAGTTCCGCGATCGCCGGTCACGTCATGCGGCAGACCACGCATTACGGCAGCCTCGCCATTGTCTGGCTGACAGAGAAGGCGAAGGAGTACCAGCAGGAAGCCCCTGCCGAAGCAATGGGTGCACGCACCGTCGCGCGCCCCCAAGCTGCCTCCGACTTCACGACCGGCGCCTGACCTCACCCATCAGGTTGCCCGTCGGCTTCCCGGCGCCTTCCTAGGGCGTCCCGGCGGCCAACAGCGCCCCGCGGCTCAGGCTCCGCGGGGCGCTTGTTCTTTGGGGCGGGGGCCGCTATGTCCTCAGCAGGCCGATACCGCCGGACAGGATGGAATGGGTATTCAGGAACTCATCGACGATTTTGCCTTCCTCGACGAATGGGAGGATCGCTATCGCTATGTGATCGAGCTCGGCAAGGGACTCGAACCGTTGAGCGATGCGGAACATTCGCCCGCAAACAAGGTCGAAGGCTGCGTCAGTCAGGTCTGGCTCGTGAACGAGACGCGCAAGGATGCGGCCGGCCAGACCCTTCTTCATTTTCGCGGCGATAGCGACGCGCATATCGTGCGCGGCCTCATCGCAATCCTGATGCGGCTCTATTCGGACAAGACTCCGGCCGAAATTCTCGACATCGACGCCCGCGAAGTGTTTGCAAAACTCGGTCTCAACGAACATCTGACGCCGCAACGCTCGAACGGTCTCTATTCGATGGTGGCCCGCATTCAGGCGGATGCGCGCTCGGCCCTCGGCACAGCCACGGCCTGACGCGCCTTTCCGATGCCATAGTGATCCGCGAGACGGTCGAGCGCGATCTGAAGCACGAGCTTGCCCGCGCGTTTCGGCCAGCAAAGATTGCGCTCGGCCTCCTCGAGGCCCTGCAAATGGCAGCAAACACCGATCAGAATGTCCGACAGGCCCGGCCCCACCGCTTTCAGCGCATGTCCGACCCGCTCACGCGCGGCCAGCGCCTGCACCGTCAGATCGCCGGGATCGCGGGGCGCGGCGCGGCCGTGGCGAATGGGGCTGTCCCAGTCCGCCGTCAGCCGCGGCATCATCAGCCCGCATGTGAAGTCCCGCCGCAGACGTTCGCCTGCCTCGAATTGCACATCACTCAGCAACGGTTTCCCGTCGCGTCCCTTTCGATGGCGAAGCCAGCCGAGCGGCGACTCGCCCTCATTGATGTCGGCTTCGGTATTCTCCGCTCCTATCCGAATGGTGCGGCGGGTCATGATCCTGTGCTGATCGAGAAATCGATCGGGCGTTGCGCCGTCTCCGGTCGTGCCGTCCGTCATTGCGTCCTCCCAGCCGCAAGCTCGTGGCGGAGACGGTCCGAAATTTCGTCGAGCAGCCGGTCGAAACTCGCGTCGTCGCGCCTGTCCTCGATCCGCCGGCAGGCATGGGCGGCGGTGGTGCGGTCGCGGCCGAAATGATGACCGACAGAGGCGAGGCTCACGCCATAGACCACATGGGTGAGATACATGGCGACCTGCCGTGCCTGCGCGACCGGCGCGCTGCGGCGGGTCGGCGAGCGCAATTCCGAAACAGGCACGTTCCACGCCCGCGCAACGGCTTCCTGCGCCTGCTCGACGCAGGCCCTCCGCTCCGCATTGCCTTGCTGCCGCCTTTCCATTCGGAACCTCCCTGCCTCCAATTCCATCTACCGGCCTGTCGCGCGGCCCAATGGAAGAAATTTACTTATTCTGTACAAAGCGGGGATAAGTTGTGTAATATTTTTGAGCCATCACATTGGGAGGCCACCCGGTGCGCACGAGGATTCGACATTTCCGCAAGGTGCGGGGCCTGACCCAGACCGAGCTTGCAGAGGCACTGGGCACGACCGCGGCAACCGTTTCGCGGCTCGAAACGGCCGACATGACGGTTTCGACCGATTGGCTCGAGCGGCTGGCGGGTGCACTCGATGTCGATGTCAGAGAGCTGATTGGCGGCGAGCCGGGCAGTCTCGTCTGTCAGGCCGAATTGCGGCGCGGCGGGCGTGTCAGCTCGCTTGCGGTCGGGATGCTGCTTTCACCGGCGCTGGCCGAAGATGCAAGGGAGCCGGTAGCCTTTCGCGTCGCCGAGGACATGGGCACTTATGCCGCGGGCGACATGCTGATCGCCGACAGGGTGCAACCGGAGGAAACGGCAGGCTTGCTTGGCCGCGATTGTATCGCCGCCAGCATCCATTCGGCGCACCATTTCGGACGGCTTGTGGATATGGCGGACGGGCGATGCGTCATCGTCCCGCCGGAAACAGGCGCGGCGGCGATCACTCTCGATGAGGTGGAATGGGTTGCGCCCGTTGTGACGCTGATCCGGCGCTTTCCGCCTGTCAGCCGGCACCGTTCCGGCAAGTGACGGTCACGCTTGCTGCCTTTCCTTCGGCGCCGCTGCAATCCATGCCGGGAAAGCACATGGGCGCCGGAGCGCCGGTGAATCGGAAGGCGATATAGGCATCGGCGCCGCGCGAGGCATCGACCACGCCCGAAAGATTGTAGCTGCGCGTTTCGCCGCGCGAGAGCGTCAGTACCGTACCCACCGACGGATCGGACAGCGGCACATAGTTTTCGCCATCGAAGGTGATGCTCGCCATGCCGCCGACATCGCCAATCTCGCATTGCGCATTGAGATCGGCCGGGCCGCTTTCACCGCCGGTAATCATGAAGACGACACTCTCGCCTTCGGCGAGTTTTGCCGTGCCGCCTTGCAAGACCGCATTCGCCTGTGCGGCCACGGCTACCAGTGAAAGCGCCGCGATAGAAGCTGCGGCGACAGCGAACGCTCGGGTGAAAACGGAAAACGGCATGATGAAACGAACTCCCGGCTGATCCCCCGGGCAAGTCTGCACCGGGCGCGGGCAGGCAATCAATCCCGCGGCGCGATGTCAGGCAATCTGCAGATTGGCCTTGCCGGCAAGCGCATGGGCCTTTTCGGACTGCATGAAGGCGTCATGTCCCAGCACCATGATGATGCGGCCTTCATCGTTCACCAGCGGCAGGCGAAGCCAGAACTGGAAGACGTTCGGCTGCCCCCAGGGCGTGAGCGGCACGACGCCCTGCGCGGGGCGGCCACCCAGAATGACTTCACGATAGGCCGCGTCCCAATATCCGGTCTGATCGCCAAGATCGTATTCGTCGAGGTGATGGCCCGTGATCTCGACACCGAGATAGTCACGAAGGCGGGTTCCCGCGAGGCGCACCTTGAGACGCGGCGCTTCGCCTTCCACGACTTCGAGAATGCTGAGAGACGGCAGAAGGCGCTTCAGCTCCGCAGGCTGAATATCGGCGCGCGTCGGGTAGCGTCCGCCACCCGCCTTGGAGCGCCAGTAGTCGAACAGCTCCTGCTGCTCGGGCACGATCAACTGCGCCCTGATTGCCTGCCCCGTGCCGGTCAGCGGCCTGTCCCCCGAGAAATGGCGGCGAGCCGCCAATGTGCCGAATCAACAAAGTTGAGTCTGGTCCGCTGTGCGGCGCAGCGCAAGGCGCTTGCAGGAGATGGCTATGCTATTTCGAGTTGCGGCGGCCGTTCTGTCCGGCTTGGCCGAGGCCCATCTTCTTCGCCAGACGCGACCGGGCTTGCGCATAGTTCGGCGCGACCATCGGATAGTCGCGTGGCAGGCCCCACTTCTCCCTATATTCGTCCGGCGTCAGATTGTAATGCGTGTGAAGGTGGCGCTTGAGCGATTTGAATTTCTTGCCGTCCTCAAGACAGATCAGGTAGTCCGGCGTGATCGACTTGCGGATCGGGACGGCGGGCTCTGCATCTGCCTGCACCTGCACGGCGCTCCCCAGGGATGCGCCATTCAAGGCGGCGAACACTCTTTGAATAAGTCCGGGCAGTTCTTCCGGGGCGATCGTGTTGTGTCCGACATAGGCCGAAACGATTTCGGCCGTCATATCGATAAGTTCCGCCTTTTCCGTCACCGGAGCCTCGTCAAATTCGGCGCATCTTCCTGCGCCGCCGCATGGAATTCATACCGCAAATCAAAACTATATTCGCCGATTCTATATCTCTTTGGTCGAATGGCAATCAAGCACTCAATGAAGGACAATTTCTTTTTGAGGACGACGCAATTTTTTATCTTGTACTTTCGCAATTAAATGCAGCGGCGAATATGACAAACGCCTTTTCTCTACCGATACAATATAATCGACAAACAAATTGCTTTTGCGGCTGCAAAGCCGCAATTGCAGCGCCCGCCTCGATTTATCGATTAAACGGCAGATCGATGAGCGGAGTGTCTCTCCGCATTATTCCAGCGCGCCGTCAGATAGGCACCCATGGCCGCAATCGCCTGCGCGCCTTCCGGCAGCATTTGATAGAAGGCATGCCAGACATGGATCATGTCCGGCGCGACTTCGAGTTCGACATCGACACCGGCCGCTTTTGCCCGTGCCGCGAGATCGCGCGAATCATCGAGCAGCACCTCATCGTCGCCCACCTGAATGAGCATCGGCGGCAGGCCTCGAAGATCGGCAAGGTTCGGTGACGCAAGCGGATTGCGGGGGTCCGCCCCCGCAAGATAAGTGGCGGCAAGCGCCCTGATGCCCTCCGGCGTAATCATCGGATCCGCGGCGGCACGAGATTCATAGGAACCCGTCGCGCAGGTGAGATCGGACCAAGGGCTGATGAGCGATGCGGCCGCCGGCATCGGCAGTCCTTCGTCCCGCGCGGCAAGAAGCGTCGCCACGGTGAGGCCGCCACCGGCACTGTCGCCTGCGATCGCAATGCGCTGCGGCGCGTGGCCCTGATCGAGAAGCCAGCGATAGGCTTTTACGCCATCATTCACCGCCGCGGGAAAGGGATGTTCCGGCGCAAGGGCATAATCGACGCTCAGGATGCGCGCCCTGGCGTCGAGTGCGAGCTGCCCGGTGATGTGGCGATGGGAGACGGGCGAGCCGATGACGTAACCGCCGCCATGAAAGTAGAGAATCGTCCGCTGCTCGCGCGGCGCGCCCGGCAGGGCCGCCGGCACATGCCATTCGGCGTGAAGTCCGCCGAGATCGGCCGCCGCCACTGTCACGCCCTCAGGCATCGGAAATTGCTGGGCATTTCCGTCCATCACCTTGCGGCGTTCGGCAAGCGGGAGTTCTCCACGCTTCGAGCGTTCGCGCACGAGATGCTTCAGCCGCTCGATACTCATGCCGCCCTGTCCTTCCGGCCGATTGGACATTCGCCCCTCCCTGTGTTCGGATTCCCATGTCGATTCGCGCATGGCGAGCCGTTTATTGCGGATATGGTAGCAGTCGGCGAAGACAGTGCAGCCGGAAAATGTTGACGTAACGTCGGCTGCCGGAATCAAGGACCGGGATTTGGACATGCCGGACATGGCGGCGACGATGCAGGCACCGGATGAATTGCCGCAAGGCGAAGTGACCTATTCGCGTGCTGCCTATGAGGTGTTTCAGCGTCTCGATTCCGAGCGCCGGGCGCTCGTCCGGCTTGCCGCATCGGCGCAGCCCATGCGCGAGATTGCGCCGGGCCTTTTCAGCAGCGATGCGGGTCCGGGATTGCGGGTCGTTTTCATGCGTGATGCGGGGCAGACATCGGTCCTCGCACTGACCGGCGGGAGCGCGGCATGAGCAGCACACGGAAAGATCATCAGAAAATTTCCGGCGCCGATGGCGAAACAATCTTCGTCGTCGTCCCGGCGTCAGACTATGACGCGCTTTGCCGTGCGGCCGACGATCTTGAGGATCTGCGTGCGGCCGGCGCCACGCTTGCACTTGGTTCCGAAGGCCCGGCGCCGGTTCCGGCCGTGGTGGCGCATCGTATTGCCGATGGAGAAAACCCGGTCAGGGTATGGCGGGAATATCGCGGCATGAAGGCGATCGAGCTGGCGCGTGCGGCTGCCATGAGTGCGCCCTATCTTTCCGAGATCGAAACCGGCAAGAAGGATGGCACGTTTCGCACCATGGCGGCGATTGCGCGTGTGCTGTCCGTTTCGCTCGACGATCTTGCGCCGCCCGCCGACGAGGAAGACCGGCGCGCGCGCGAGCGGGCGGCGATGCTTGACGGCATCCACGCCCAGATCAGGAAGATCGTTGCGCTCGTGACAGGCCCGTCGGACTTCAATACTGCCGCAGTGCGGCGCGCGGTGACGACACTTGCCGCGGATGCCGTGTCGCTCAAGGCGGAAGGGCTCGGTTCGGAGACCTGGCTCGATGGCATTCTCGATGGCGTGCGCGCCATCCTTGATCTCGTCGACCGCGCGGAAGGCGACATTATCGGCACGGCGCGGCAGGCAAGGCGCGAGCTTGAGGAAATCGTATCGGGGCCGGAATTCAGGCCGATGCCGGCGGCTGGAGCGGAAGCAGGCTTCGAAGGCGGCTCGGTGATCCGCTTCGCACCGTCAAGTGCGGCCGAATAGGCGTCAGGCTTCCGCCACCGCCACGCCGGTCGGCAAGACCTCGTTGGCCAGCGCCGTATCCCAGCAATGAAGCGCAAGATCGGCGCGGTCGGTCGAAATCGCGTCGTACAATTCGCCGATCCGTTCGAGATCGCCCTTGGCGGGCAGGCCGCCACCCTTCCGCATGTCGACCGCCATCACGATGAGATCGCCGAATTCCTTGCGGTTCAGGCCGGTGGCCTTGGCAAAGACGGCTAGCGGCTCGCCGCCATGATCGCTCAGGATACGGAACATGGTTTCCGGGCGGATATTCGCCTCTGCCGCAAATTCGCCGATGAAATCGTCCACGCCGGGGCCGAAGAGCCGCGCGAGACGGGGCTTCGGGATCGGCGCCGGCCGGCGCACAACGGATAGCGCGATGTCGAGCGGCGTGTCGGCAAAACTTCCGGCGAGCAGATCCTCCATCGCTTCGTGAATGTTCTGCCGCTCGACGGTGAAGCGGTTCAGGATTTCGAGACGCATCGGCGACGGCACCCACCAGAACATGAGCTGGGCGAGGCGGAGCGTGAGTTCCGGCCGCGCGAGAAGCGGCGCCTGAAACTCGGGCTCGGCGGCGCTGCGGCGGGCGAGCGTCTCCACGGCGCGATGAGAAAGATGCGCGGTGCGGTTTTCGAGCAGCGAAACGATGAGCGCCGTATCGCCCAGTTCGATCAGCACATCGGCCACGGCACTTGGCAGGTCGCGCCGCGCGGCGAGCAGAGCCCGGTGTTCATCCCTGCCTTCGCGCGCGACATGCACAAGGTCGCCATCCTTCAGCAGCAGGCCTTCGGTGAGGATGGGGCGAGCGATTTCCTTCGTATCAAGCGCCAAGGCAAGTGCCAGTTCGCGCGGTCCCTCGACCTGCGGCGCAAGGCGCTCGGCAAGGCGCAGCCGGGCGGTCTCGTCGAGCCGCGTCACCGCATAGGCGAGCACGCTGTCGAGAATGCTGCGCTCCTGGGGCGAGGTGAGCGAGGCAGGCAGCAGCGCGACATCGGTCAGGCGGCGCAGCGCCGCCTCCTTTGCGCGGTGTCCATCGGCGTCTTTCACCGCCATGCCATAGCTTTCAAGCGCCATTGCGCAAAATCCCGTTCGTTCCGGCCGCCTGCCGGACGGGCTATCACACCATTCCCGTCTTAACGCTCCGTAAAGCATGAGACGGTTTGAGGTTCTGCTTTGCGGTTGGCAGGCCGTGGCCCTATCCTCAGCCGGTCCGCCTTCAGATGGAGCATGCCCCTCATGCGACGCCTTCTCCGCCTTTGCGCACCTCTCGTCCTTGCGGCGCTTGTGGCCGGCTGCGGCTTGGGCCAGAGCGAATATGCCGACGAGCCGAATTACAAGGCCGGCTATTCCGACGGCTGCTGGACGGCGACCTCGCAGGTGCCGGGCGATCCTTCGACCATCACCCGCAATGAAGAGGCCTGGAAATCGGACAAGGCCTACAATGCAGGCTGGCGATCGGGCTATTCGGCCTGCCGTATCCGCGAGGGCGGCGGCTCGATGGACATGCCCGACACGAGCGGCCGCGGCACCGGCCCCCGCTAATCACACAGGAGCTTTCATGCGCCTCATTCTCGGACTGATCGTCCTCGCCCTGATCGCCGTCATCGCCTTGCCGGTGGTCTATTACCGCGAGGTCGACCCCTGCCGGATGCTTGCCAAGGATATGGCGCGGGAGGCCTATGGGCCGCTTGCCGAACTCGTCGGCAACGATCCGAACGACGTGCCCGCCAGCATGGAAAGCTCGATGCGACTGGTGACGAGCCAGATGAGCGGCCGCGAATGCGTCGATGCATTGTGGGACCGCTGGACGAAGGGAAAGAACGGCTAGGCGCTTTCGCGGATCCGTTCCGCCAGCACGGCGGGCACGGGCTCCGGCTTGACCGGATCGGCGGGATCGGCGATCTCGCGCCAATATGTGCCGGGTATTTCCTCGATCAACGCCGCGCCTGCAATGGCGAAGGGCAGTTGAAAGCCGGGCTTCGCCGCTGCCTGCACCGCGCGGCGCGCGAGAAGCACAGCCGCCTCCGCCGACCAGAGATGCGCTTCCGGCGTTTCGAGCCGGGCGCAGATGCGAATACCCTCCGGCGTGCGCGCCTCGCCCCAGACGGCGGCGCGGCCGTTCTTCAGTTCGGCTGCGGTCGGTGAAAGACGGCCCTTCGACAATCTGCGCTCCAGCCGCTTCACGCCCCAGCCGCGCCGGAAGAAATGCATGGCGAGGCGGCCCTTGGTGAAAACGCGGGCGGCGCGCTCGGGCAGAACCTCGTAGCTTTCCATCGTGGAATAGGTGCCGCGATGGCGCATCCCCGTCGCCTCGCCGCGCCAGGGCGCGAGCCAGGCCTTTTCCGGGCCCTCGCCGAAATCCACCTCGATGCTGCGCTCGCCGCCCCGCGCGGGAACGAACTGGCCGTTCCGCAGCGTCTCGCCTTCGGCCATGAGCGCGGCAACGAGGCGCCGCGCTTCGGGCAGCGTCGGGGCACCGCGCTTCACCGCGATGGTGACGGCGCGCGCGCCGCGCAGAATTTGCGCAAGCCGCTCGGCAACGGTGTCGATCGCCGCATAGTCGAAGCCCGCGCCGGCCATGACCATGACATTGGCGCGCTTCGCCATCTCGTCATGCGCCGCGATGGCGGCAATCTGCGTCCGCTCGCTCGTCATGTCGATATAATGCGTACCCGTCGAAAGACAGGCATCCATGAGCGACAGGAGTTCGCCGCCTTCGAGCGGCCCGCAAGTCACGACGACGCCGACATCGTCGAGCTGCGATGCGATACGCGCCTTGTCGCCCAGCGTGAAGGTGCGCGGCTCTGCAAGCGCGTTGTCCGCTTCCTTCGCCACGGCGGCGGCATGTTGTGCGACGCCGGCAATGTTGCGCCCGGCCGCGACATGCGAAATACCGCGCCGCATGGCCGCGCGCGAGGCAAGCGCGCCCATGAAACTGTCGACGCCATAAATCATGATGCGCGATTTCATCGTCCCGCCCCTGAACGGGCTGCTCCGCTCCCGTTGATCGGGGCCATTGTTACGGGGAGGGAGCTCCAGCCGCAACGCAAAGCCGTCTCACGGGCGCCGCCGGAGCCGACTAGTTGGCGGTAAAGTTAATTTTTGGCATTAACCCGCGCCACCCTCCCGAAAAGAATCGTTTTCCGGCCTGCCAAAAAGGTTTAATTCAAACCAAACGACCCCATATGGGCGTGACCCATCACTCCGCCATTCCGCCGGTTTCGTAATCCAGATGCATGCTCCCGTCCCCGCCATCGAGGTTCGCGGCCTCGCCAAGACCTATCCCGATGGATTCCAGGCCCTGAAAGGCGTCGATCTCGACATCCGCTCCGGCGAAATCTTCGCCCTGCTCGGGCCGAATGGCGCAGGCAAGACGACGCTCATCAGCATCATCTGCGGCATCGTGAATCCGAGTGCCGGCACGGTGCGGGTATCCGGCCATGACATCATCCGCGACTTCCGCGCCGCGCGTTCGCTGATCGGCCTCGTGCCGCAGGAGCTGACGGTCGAATCCTTCGAAAGCGTGATCGCCACCGTGAAATTCAGCCGCGGCCTTTTCGGCAAACCGCGCGACGATGCGCATATCGAAAAGGTGCTGCGCGATCTTTCGCTCTGGGAAAAGCGGGACAACCGCGTGATGGAGCTTTCGGGCGGCATGAAGCGCCGCGTGATGATCGCGAAGGCTCTCGCCCATGAGCCGAAGATCCTGTTCCTCGACGAGCCGACAGCAGGTGTCGATGTGGAACTTCGGCGCGATATGTGGGAGATGGTGCGTCGGCTGCGAGAGAGCGGCGTCACCATCATCCTCACCACGCATTATATCGAGGAAGCCGAGGAAATGGCGGACCGGATCGGCGTCATCAATCACGGCGAGCTGGTTCTGGTGGAAGACAAGACCCGGCTGATGAAGCAGCTTGGCCGCAAGGAACTCTCCGTTCACCTCCAGTCGCCGCTTGCCGCAATACCGTCCGCGCTTGCCGGGCGGCCGCTGGAACTTGCCGATGGCGGCCATACGCTCGTCTACAGTTTCGATGCGCAGGCGGAAGAGAGCGGCATCCCGGATCTTCTGAAGGCGCTCGGTGAAAACGGTATCGACTTCCGCGACCTCAGGACGCGGGAGAGCTCGCTCGAGGAAATCTTCGTCAATCTGGTGAGGGCGCGCGCATGACGCTCAATCTCCATGCCATCCGCGCGATCTATATCTTCGAGATGGCGCGCACCTTCCGCACGCTGATGCAGAGCATCGTCTCGCCCGTGCTTTCGACCTCGCTTTATTTCGTGGTGTTCGGCGCGGCGATCGGATCGCGCATCCAGGAAGTTGACGGCATCAGCTACGGCGCCTTCATCATTCCCGGCCTCATCATGCTCTCGCTCCTGACCGAAAGCATTTCCAATGCCTCCTTCGGCATCTACATGCCGAAATATTCCGGCACGATCTACGAGATCCTTTCCGCGCCCATATCCGCCGTCGAAACCGTGATCGGCTATGTCGGCGCGGCGGCGACGAAATCGCTGATCCTTGGCGTGCTCATTCTCATCACCGCGCGCTTCTTCGTGGATTACGAGATCCAGCATCCCTTCTGGATGGCGGCCTTCCTCATCCTTACGGCCCTCACCTTCTCGATGTTCGGTTTCATTCTTGGCATCTGGGCGGACAGCTTCGAGCGGCTTCAGGTCGTGCCGATGCTGATCGTCATGCCGCTCACCTTCCTTGGCGGCAGCTTCTATTCGATCACCATGCTGCCGCCCTTCTGGCAGACGGTGACGCTGTTCAACCCGGTGGTCTATCTCGTGTCGGGCTTCCGCTGGAGCTTCTACGGCTCGTCCGATGTGGGCGTGGAACTCAGCCTCGCTGCCATTCTCGGCTTCCTCGCGCTCTGCACCGGGATCATCTGGTACATCTTCAGGACGGGGTACCGGCTGAAGGTTTGAGGCTTCAATCCCACCTCGCCCAGCGCCCGTGAAAATCCGCGCGGCCGAGTTCCTCGTCCGTGCCGCCGGGCCAGAGGCGGAGGCGGATGCAGGCCGATGCCTTGTCCTTCGTGTCCGCCTCGACGCCGATCCAGGCAAGTGGCGCCGAGCGCGCCGCCTTGGCGGCCGCTCTTTCCATTGCCAATGAAATGCGTGTCTTCACCGCATCCGGCAGGTACTGCCAGACGATGGTGTGGATCAGTACACGGGCCTCTCCCATGTGTGCTTCGCCCGCGAATTCGCGCTCAACCCACTCGCCCGCATCCGCTTTCTCGACTGCGACACCGCAACGTGCCGCAGCATCGAGGGCGGCCTCGATCCGCGCGAGCCGCGCCGTCTGGTCCGGCCAGATGTATGAGAGCATCCGTTCGCGGGATGCCTCATTGCGCGCATCAAGCGGGTTGAGATCGCACCCCTTGCGCGAGACGATGCGGAGCGGCGCATCGAGCGGCGGCAGCCTGCCGTGCCATTCCGCCGCGATGCGGACAGGGCTCGCCGGATCGCCCCACCGGGCCTTTCCAAGCTCATAGGCATAGCCGTCGAAGCCGAGATTGAGACCCGCGCTCGAACCGATCTCGCGGATCGCGAGTGGAAGGCCCGTACGCCTTGCCACATGCAGCGCCGCACCGAGGATCGCATTGGAGCGCGAGACCTCGTTTGTCTGTGGCGCGCTGTCGAGGAAGTCACGCAGGAAGTCGTCATCCTTTGCGATTGCCAGAGCAAGCGCCGCCCACAATGTCTCATCGTCCGCCTCATGCGGCGGATAGACTTTTGCTAGCGCGGCATCGCCGCGGCGCTTCAACGCATGAAAACCGCCCGCCGCACGGAGCGGCAGCGCGTCCGCCTGCGGATCGCCCGCCCAGCCGAGCACACGGGCGCCGAAGTGCGATCCCATGTCGAGACGTTTGGCGAGCAGACGGCAGACGCGCGCCGTGAATGGCGAGCCGAGCATGTCGCAGGCCCCGGCCTGCCGCAGAAAATCATCACGGATGCGGTTGGACATTTTCTTTCACCAAAATATCGGTTGTCATTCCGGCGAAAGCGGGAATCCATTCGCGCTACGCGAAGCATTGCGCTTGCGGCACCGCTCATGGACCCCATTTCCACCGGGGCGGCGAATTCACACCGGTCCTTGCTCCGGCTTCATCCTTCACGCCGCCGCATGTTCCGCCGGCCAGTCGCCGACATAGACAGACTGCGGGCGGATGAGGCGGCCGACGCGCTCCTGTTCCATCACATGCGCCGTCCAGCCCGCGATCCGCGCCATGGCAAAGACGCTGGTGACGGCATCGCGCGGGATGCCAAGCGCTTCCAGAAGCACCGCCGTGTAGTACTCCATGTTGGTGTCGAGGCGCTGGCCGGGCTTTGCCTTGCGGAGCGCGGCGAGAGCTGCCACTTCCACCTCGCGCGCGAAGCGGACACGGGCATTGCCATTGGTCAGGATCGTCACCGCCTTGTTGAAGACATCGGCGCGGGGGTCGCGCACCTTGTAGACGCGGTGGCCGAAGCCCATCAGCCTCTCGCCGGAGGCGAGCGCCTTTTCGAGCCAGGGCTCGATGTTTTCAGGCGTGCCGATCTCGTCGAGCATGTCGAGCACGGGGCCGGGCGCACCGCCATGAAGCGGGCCCTTCAGGGCGCAGAGCGCGCCGACAATGGCCGAGACCGCGCCTGCCCTTGTGGCGGCGATGACGCGGGCAGTGAACGTCGAGGCATTCATGCCATGATCGGCGACCGTCACCATATAGGCGTTCAGAGCCTCAACCTCGGCGGCGCTCGCAGACGTGCCCCTCAGCATACGGAGGAAATCTTCGGCGTGGCCGCTCTTCGCGTCCGGCGCGACGGGGGCCTTGCCTTCCGCCGCGCGGCACAGCGCCGCCGTGAAGACGGCCGCCGCACCCGCAAGGCGGAAGTGATCGGGTTCGGCGCCCTCGCCCGCCTCGTCGCCCAGCAGCGAGAGGCCGGTGCGGAGCCCTTCGGTAATGCTGCGGCTGCCGCCAAGTGCCAGAAGGCCCGGCACGAGCGCGAAGGCGGCTTCGCGCGCCCGGCCCAGCCCGGTGCGAACCTCATCCGCCGCTGGCGCCGGGTCGAGGCCCGCCGCCGCCCAGAGGGCGGCCGCCGCGCCCTCGAAATCATGGCTCGCGGCAAGATCCTCCACCTCATAGCCGGCAACGATCAGCCGCCCGGCCTCGCCATCGACATGGCTGAGACGGGTTTCGGCGGCCACCACATTGTCGAGGCCGCTGGCGCTGGCGGGACGGGGATTGGCACTCATGATCTCACTCCTTTGCTCGGTCTGGCCCGGAAACGGGCCCTTGACCTCAAAGCTGGAGATAGGTTGATTGTTGGTCAATCTTGATTAAGATAATCAATATATAAAAAGGTCCGTCATGCCTGAAGCACCCGAAGGCCTCTATCTCAGCGCCCGTGAAGCCGCGGCCGAACTCGGCATCTCGCTGCCGACGCTCTACGCCTATGTGAGCCGCGACCTCATCCGCTCGGAGCCCGTGCCGGACAGCCGGGCGAAACGCTACCGGGCGGAGGATGTGCGCGCGCTGAAGCGGCGGCGCTCGGCGGAGGCGCCGGAGTCGGGCGCGGTGCCGGGGACGCTCAGCTTCGGCCAGCCCGTACTCGATTCCGCGATCACGCTGATCGCCGATGGACGGCTTCACTATCGCGGCTCGGATGCGACGGCACTGGCGAAGAACTCAAGCCTTGAACAGGTGGCGGCGCTGCTGTGGGGCTGCCGCGACGTGCAGCCTTTCACGAAGGATGCGGTGTTCCACCCCTCCGATCGGCTGACCGGGCTTGCCGCCTCCCTCTCCCGCGTGCCGCGCATCGAGCGCTGTCTCTCGCTGCTGCCCCAGGCGGCGCTGGAAGATGCCGCCGTCTACAACATGACGGATCGCGGGCTCGCGGCCACGGGCGCGCGGCTGCTCCGCTATGTCGCCGCCGTGATCTCTGGCGAGGCGCCGAGCGACAAGCCGGTGCATGAAGTGCTCACCCGCGCGCTGACGCAGGGAGAGAAGCCTGCGGCGGAGCTCATCCGCGCGGCACTCGTTCTCTCCGCCGATCACGAGCTCAACGCATCCGCCTTCACCGTGCGCTGCGTGGCGGGCACGGGCGCAACGCTCTATGCCGCCGTGCAGGCCGGCATTTGCGCGGCGCAGGGACCGAGACATGGCGGACTTTCCGGGCGCGTCGAAGGGCTGCTGCTCGACATGGCGAACCGGCAGGATGTGGAAGACGCGGTGGTGCAACGGCTTAAAGACAATGATCCGGTGCCGGGCTTCGGGCACCCGCTCTATCCGGATGGCGACCCGCGCGCCAGGGCGCTCATCGCCATGGCGAAGGAAAAATATGGAGACGATGCGAATTTCAAGCGCGCCGAACGCATCATCGCGGTGATGGCGGAAGCGGGCGGCCTCAAGCCCAATATCGACTTTGCGATTGCGACCGTCGGCACGGTGCTGCACCTGCCGCGCGGCGCGGGGCTGAGCATCTTCGTGCTCGGCCGCACCGCCGGCTGGATCGGTCACGCGATGGAGCAATATCGCACCGGGCTGATGATCCGCCCCCGTGCGCGCTATACGGGCGAGGCGCCGCGCTAGGCCGTCGCCGCAAGCTCCGACCGGCCATGGACGATGCGCTCCGCCGGGAGGAGCGCATGGGCCTTCGTCCCCGCGCCGAGAACGCTTTCGAGCCAGAGGCGGCCGCCATGTGCCTCGATCATGGCGCGGGAGAGAGAAAGACCGAGACCGGTTCCCGGCCTCGATCGCGTGAAGGAATTTTCCACCTGCTCGAAGGGATCAAGCACTTTCTCAAGCTTGTGCGCCGGTATGCCGACGCCCGTATCTTCCACGGTGAGACGCATCCCCTCGCCGCCGCAACCATGCGCATCGGGGCACATGCAGAGCCGCAAGGTGACCGTGCCGCCGGGTGGGGTATATTTGATCGCGTTGGACAACAGGTTGATCAGCACCCGGCGGATCTGGTCCTGATCGGCAAGAACGAAGGGCAAGTCCTCCGGCACGTCGATGCGGAGGTCGAGCCGCGCATCCGCAATGGACTGGCGGAGCATGCGCAGGACATCGAAGCCGATCTCCATCGGATGGAAGGCCGTCTCGCGCAATTCGACATGGCCGGATTCGATTTTGGCCATGTCCAGAAGCTCGTTGATCATGCCGAGAAGGTGGACGCCGCTGCTGTAGATGTCGTCGACATATTCGCCGTAGCGGCTGGGGGAAATCTCACCGAGCATCTTCTGGCGCATCAGATCGGCAAAGCCGATGATGGCATTGAGGGGGGTGCGGAGCTCGTGACTCATATTGGCCAGAAACTGCGTCTTGCTGGCACTCGCCGCTTCCGCACGGCGCGTTTCCTCCTCAAGCGCTGCGGCGCGCGAGGTGGCGAGATCCGCCATCACCATCATCAGCCGCGGCGCATCGCCGACGCCGGTATAGATGCCGTTCTCGGTCACGAGAAAAGGGCGCATCCTGTCCTCGCCGAAAGCGGTGCGGGCGAGATCGTTGATCGCCTCGCAGCGCGTCTCCGCATCCACGATCAGCACGTCGCGCTCCATCAGCCGCGTCACGGGTTTCCGCCCGTAAATCTCCGCGCCATACATGCGCACATAGGTCAGAAGAAAATTCTTGCGGCTGACGATGCCGATGGGCCGCCCATGCTTGACCACGGGAATGCTGCGGGCATCCGGCTCCGAGAGAAGCCGCTCGAAGACGGCGGCGCATGTCGTGCCGGGCGAGACCGGCGCAACCCAAACCGCCAGATCGCGGGCGCAAGGAGAAATCATAAGGCCACCACTCAACAACCGAACGACCAAAATGGCGGTCTTACTTATCTGGCGGGGTCTTTAACGGAGACTGAAAATCGGTCGAGCCGAATCAGATTTCATGAAAACGTCACGAAGGCAGAGGAAAGGCCGCGCAAATGACAAAGAAAAGAACGGCAATCGTCGCGGGCGCGACGGGTTTGATCGGTGGGCATCTCGTGCCGCTTCTGCTGGCCGATCCCGCCTATGAGAAAGTCGTGGTTCTCGCGCGGCGGCCGCTTGAGGGAATCGCGTCGCCGAAACTTCAGACCATCATTGCCGATTTCGGCGCGCTCGATGCGGCGCTGGCCGGCCTCGCCGTGGACGATGCCTTCTGCGCGCTCGGCACGACGATCAAGGTGGCCGGCAGTCAGGATGCGTTCCGCAAGGTCGATCACGACTACATCGTCGCCTTCGCGCGGGCGGCGAAGGCGGCAGGTGCGAGGCGCTTCCTCCTCGTCTCGGCAATGGGCGCCGATGCGAATTCCTCCATCTTCTATTCGCGTGTGAAGGGCGAGACGGAGCGGGCCATCCGCTCCATCGGCTTCGAGACGCTGCATGTTTTCCGCCCCGGCCTGCTGCTCGGCGAGCGGCGCGAGAAACGCACCGGCGAGGAGATCGGCGCGGCGCTCACGCCCTTTCTCAATCCGCTGATGCTCGGCCCCCTGCGCGCCTATCGCTCGATCCGGGGCGAGGCGGTGGCCCGCGCCATGAAAGGCGCGGCCCTTTCCGGCGGCACGGGAAGCCATGTCCACACCTATGATTCAATGATGCAATTTGCAGGGGCTTGATTTCGCCATCCTGTGATACAGTTCTAAAAAAGAATTGACACTTGGAGGCACCCCCCATGACCGCAGAAGCGGCGGCAACGCCTGAGGACGCCGAAGTTGCGGCCGCCCGGAGGCAGCGGCTCAACCTCTATCTCGGCGGCCAGGCAAGCTGGTTCATCAGCCTCGGCATCCAGTTCGTCATTTTCCCCTATCTCGTGACGCAGGTGCTGAACGAGTCGGCGGCGCGCGTCGGCATCGCGCAGATGTCGCTGATGGCCCCTGCCCTCCTTTTCATGCTGCTCGGCGGTACGGTGGCCGATCATGGCGATGCGCGGCGCATCCTGATCCGCGTCCATCTCCTCGCAACGCTGCCGCCGCTCCTGCTTGCCGGTATCCTCCTTTACGGCGGGCTCACCTATCCGGTCCTCATCACCTATGCGCTCATCATGGGCACGCTCGGCGCCTTCGCCATTCCCGCGCGCGACAGCGCGCTCAATCGCGTCGCCGAAACCGGCATCCAGCAGGCCGTCACCATGGCAATGGGTGTGCAGATGGGCTCGCAGCTTGTCGGTATGCTGTTCGCGGCGCTTGCCGCGATCACGGGCGCGGCCGCGCTGCTTCTGTTCCAGGCTTTCGTGATGCTCACCGGCCTTTGGGCTTCCTTCAAGCTCACATCGCTGCCGCCCAAGAATGTTGCGACCGCCAGCCGCTATGCGCAGATCGTGGACGGCATCAAGACGGCTGCCGCGCAACCCATCGTTGCCACCGTCATCGTGCTCAATTTCGCGGTGGGCCTGTTCTATGTCGGCAGTTTCCTCGTTGTCCTGCCGCTGATGATCCGCGACATCTACGCAACCACCAATGGCGAGTTCACGGTTTATTTCGCCATCATCAACATCTGCTTCTGGGGCGGCACGATTGCGGCGAACATGGCGCTGCTGCGCATCGGCCTCATCCGCCACCGGGGGCGCGTGATGATGGGCTCGCTGACGAGCGGCCTCATCATTCTGGGGTTGTTCCATTTCCCGATGCCCTTCTGGCTGCTCGGTCTGCTCGTCTTCTGGTGGGGCATCGGTGCCGGCACGACGATGACGATGGGCCGCACCATCGTGCAGACCGCCGCCTCCGGCAATCATCTTGGCCGGGTGCTCGCAGCCTATCAGCTCGGTTTTTCGGGCGGGGCGCCGCTCGGCTCGCTGATGATGGGATTGCTGGTCGGCTGGCTCGGCATATTCGATGCCGTGCTCGTGCCCGCAACCATCATGATCGGCGTCTTGAGCCTGCTCTACCTGCTGACGCCGATCTGGACCTATCGCGCGGAAGGCGAATGAAAAACGGACCGGCTTGTCATGGCCGGTCCGTTCATTTCCGCCTTGGCGTGGTTCAGCTTGCCAGCCGCTCCGGCTCGCGGTTCTCAGCCTTTTTCGCTGAGGGCTTCGTGAATTCCATCGCGCCGTCTTCGACCTCGCCGAATTTCAGCGCCATGATGTCGAGCGCATAGTTCTGATAGAGCTTCCAGGGCTTCTTGGAGCCCTGCTTCGGGAACTTGTCGATCGAACGCTGCACATAGCCCGAGGAGAAATCGAGCCAGGGCTCCTCCTTCACTTCCGGGTCTTTCAGGCGCGGCGTCGCCTGCTTCGTGCCCGTCTTGTCCATGTGGTTGATGAGACGGCAGACATATTCGCAGGTCAGGTCGCATTTCAGCGTCCATGACGCATTGGTGTAGCCGAAGGCCGAAGCGAAGTTCGGCACATCGCTATACATCATGCCCTTGTAGCTCATCGTATCGGCGAAGTTGACGTGCCTGCCATCGACATCGAGTTCGATGCCGCCCAACACTTTCAGGTTGAGGCCGGTCGCCGTGACGATGACATCGGCTTCGAGTTCCTTGCCGGACTCCAGCAGGATGCCCTTCTCGGTGAACCGCTCGATATGATCGGTGACGACCGATGCACGGCCCTGCTTGATCGCATCGAACAGGTCGCCATTCGGCACGAGGCAGAGGCGCTGGTCCCAGGGATTGTAGGGCGGCGTGAAATGCGTCTTCACGTCGAAATCCGGCCCGAGCTGCGCGCGCACGCCGCTCAGGATCATCTGCTTCACCTTTTCGGGCTTCCGGCGGCTCATGTTGTAGAAGAACATGCCGAACAGCACGTTCTTCCAGCGCGTGATGCCATAGGCGAGTTTCGCGGGCAGATTGCGGCGCAGCCAGTTCGCAATGCCATCCTCGGCCGGGCGCGACACGACATAGGTCGGCGTCCGCTGGAGCATGGTGACATGGGCGGCATCCACCGCCATTTCCGGCACCAGCGTCACTGCCGTCGCGCCGGAGCCGATCACCACCACGCGCTTGCCGGCATAGTCGAGATCGTCCGGCCAGTGCTGCGGATGCACGAGACGGCCCTTGAAGTTCCCGACGCCCGCGAAGTCGGGCGTGTAGCCCTTTTCGTAGTCGTAATAGCCGCTGCACATGAAAATGAAATTCGCGGTGAGGCGCACGGGCTCCTTCGCCGCGCCGCGCTCCGCATCGACCGTCCAGACCGCCTCCTCGCTCGACCAGCTCGCATGCTTCACCATGTGGCCGAAGCGGATATGGCGGTCGATGCCGTTTTCGCTTGCCGTTTCGCGGACATATTTCAGGATCGCCGGCCCGTCGGCGATGGCCTTCGCCTCCGTCCACGGCTTGAAGGAATAGCCGAGCGTGTACATGTCGGAGTCGGAGCGGATGCCGGGATAGCGGAACAGATCCCATGTGCCGCCGATGCTGTCCCGTCCCTCGAGGATCGCATAGGTCTTGCCGGGGCAGTTCTTCTGCAAGTGCCAGGCGGCACCGATGCCGGACAGGCCGGCGCCGACGATCAGCACGTCGAAATGTTCAATCGTCATGGACCAACAAAGCTCCAGCTTGACGCAAGGGAGAATGGAATTTCCGTGCCCCTTCTCTAGCCCTTTGCGGGGCGGATTGCACTCTTTTTTATTTACAAGTTGGTAAGTAGTGGCCTGCCCTTATATTGGCCCGCCGGATGCCTTGGGATTTTGGGTTTCGGCATTCGGGGTGTAGTAAGGTTCCCGAACCAATATTTACGCTATCAGGGATTCGTGAATGGCATCGCCGGCCAGCGATCACCGCGCCGACCACCGCTGGTACATGGCCGGCCTGTGGGGCTATTTCCTTGCCGGCGGCATCCAGGGCGTGCTGTTTCCCTGGATCATCGCCTTCGTGCTGCATGAAAGTTCCGAGCGGGTCGGCATCGCGCAGATGTTTTCGATGCTGCCCATGCTGCTGATCGGCATGTTCGGTGGCGCGGCAGCCGACCGTGCCGAGCTTCGCAGCCATCTCATGCGGCTGCAGATGATCGGCGTGCTGCCGCCGCTCATTCTTTCCGTGCTGATCTACAATCAAATCGTCAGCTACTGGATCATGCTCGTCTATGCGGTCACGCTTTCGACGCTTGGCGGCTACATCATGCCCGCGCGCGACTCGATGCTCTCGCGCGTCGCCGTGAACAGTCTCGGCGGCAATTTCCAGCGCGCGGTGGCGCTTGCCATGAGCGGGCAGTTTCTCGGTCAGGTCGGCGGCTATCTGCTGGGCAGCCCGGCCGAACATGTCGGCGCATGGCCGCTCCTCATCCTGCAAAGCTCGCTGCTTGCCTTCGCGGCATTCGCCACGTCGCGGCTCGCGCCCGCGCCGCCGCAGCCCCGCGCCAGCCAGAAGAAATCGCCCCTGCGCGACGTGAAGGAAGGGCTCGCCGCCGTCTGGCGGCATGAGCGCATCCGCCCCGTGCTGCTGCTCATGTTCTTCTCGGGCATCCTCTTCATGGGCGTCTTCATGGTGCTCTTCCCCCTGCTCATCCGCGATGTCTATCAGGGCGGATCGCGCGAGATCAGCTTCATCTTCATGTCGTTCTTCGGCGGCATCGGCATTTCGTCGCTGGTGCAGTCGCGCCTGAGGCCAATCCGCCGCCAGGGCCGCGCCATCATGCTTGCCATGTGCACGGGCTCGGTGGTGATGGTGCTCGTTCATTTCCATCCGCCGATCTGGGGCGTGTTCCTGCTCGCGCATGGCTGGGGCCTCGCCGCCGGCGTTTCCATGAGCCAGTCGCGCGCCATCGTGCAGGAAAGCGCGTCCGACGAGTTGCGCGCGCGGATGCTCGCGGGATTCAATCTCGGCACCATGGGCGGCGGACCGATCGGCGCCGTGCTGATCGGCTTCGTCATCGCCGCGATCGGCCCGATCGACGCCGTGCTTGTGCCCTGCGGCCTGATGATCTTCCTCTGGGCGGCGATCTATTTCTTCACGCCGCTCTGGCGTCTCGAAGCGCCACAGAAAAAAGCCTCGCCCTGAGGGCGAGGCTTCCGTCTCTCAAAAGCCTTTCGGCCTCAGCTGTATTTGCGTTCTTCCCACCAGGGGAAGAAGGACGGCATGTCCTGCGACACCTTGCAGGGATAGTTCGCGGCGCGCTTTTCGAGGAAGGACATGACGCCTTCCTTCGCATCGGCGCTCGCGCCGCGGGCATAGATGGCGCGGCTGTCGATCTTGTGCGCTTCCATCGGGTGGTCCGCGCCAAGCATGCGCCAGAGCATCTGGCGCGTGAGCGAGACGGAGACCGCCGCCGTGTTGTCCACAATCTCGCGCGCCAGTTCGCGCGCGGCGGGGAGCAGATCGTCCGGCTTGTGGATCGAGCGGACGAGACCGCCCTTCAGCGCCTCCTCGGCACCGAACACGCGGCCCGTATAGGTCCATTCCAGCGCCTGGCTGATACCGACGACGCGGGGCAGGAAATAGCTCGAGCAGGCTTCCGGCACGATGCCGCGGCGGGCAAAGACGAAGCCGAACTTCGCATTCTCCGAGGCAAGGCGAATATCCATCGGCAGCTGCATCGTGACGCCGACGCCCACCGCCGGGCCGTTGATCGCGCCAATGACGGGCTTCAGGCTTTCGAAGATACGCAGCGTCAGGCGGCCGCCGCCGTCGCGCACACTTTCATGGCTCCAGTCGATGTCGCCATTCGCCATGACAGGCGTATTCGCCTTTTCCGGCCGGTCCTCGCGGGCGGCATAGTCGAAGGTCTTGGCGCCCGCCGAGAGGTCGGCGCCGGCGCAGAAGGCGCGGCCCTCGCCCGTGACGATGATCGCGCGGACGTTGTCGTCCGCATCCGCCTTGTCGAAGGCGTCGATCATTTCAAACATCATCTGGCCGGTGAAGGCA
>JAHBYK010000031.1 GCA_019635965.1 Parvibaculum sp.
TTTCCCCCACAGGCGAACCCTCGATTTCTTGTGTCATGCGCCGCGTTGCGGCGCGGGGGTTCGATTCCCTTCACCCGCTCCATGCTTCCCGACAGCCTGACAGCCCTTGTATTGACACATATTGTGTCATTATATGATGCGAGGACAGCGAAGGGAGGGAAGCGATGTTGAAGGCGGCGATCAGCAGGCGGGTATCTTCCATTCTCACGAGCCGGGGCTTGCGCAATTTCCGCCGCGCCCTACATGCGCTGCGCCGCAGGCTCACGGGCCGCGCGCCCACCGTGCATTATTTCCATCAGGCGGATGATCCCTACAGCCACCTTGCCGCCCAGCTTCTGGCGCCGCTCGCTGCGCGCTACAAGGTTTCGTTCGTGACATGGGTGGTGCCCGCGCCGGAAAAGGCGGCGGCGCCCGAATATGAACTCCTTGCCGCCTATGGCCGCCGCGATGCGGCGCGCCTCGCCCGCGAATATGGGCTCGAATTTCCCGAAGGGGCTGCCGCGCCCGATCCGCAGCTCGTGCGCCGCGCGACCGCGCTGCTCGCCAAGGCGGCAGGGAGCGAGGGCTTTGCCGCACTTGCCGTCGCGGCCGGCCGCGCGCTCTGGGCGGGCGACAGCGCGGCGCTTGGCCGCTTGCAGGAAGAACATGGCGTGGCGGGCGAGACGGAGACGGCCGCCGCGCTGGCGAAGGGCGATGGGATGCGCCGCAAGCTCGGGCATTATCTGAGCGGCATGTTCGCCTTCGAAGGCGAATGGTATTGGGGCGTCGACCGGCTGAACTATCTCGAGGAGCGGCTGACCGAGGCGGGCCTCGACAGGGAGCCGGGCAAGCCGATGCTCGCGCCCTGGCGCGATCTCACGCTGGGATCCGTGCCGCCCTCGAACCGCCGTCCGGTGATCGACTACTGGTTCTCCTTCCGCAGTCCCTATTCATGGATCTCCGTGCCGCGCATGCTGAAACTCGCGCGGCACTACAATGCGGATCTGAGGCTGCGCTTCGTGCTGCCCATGGTGATGCGCGGGCTGCCCGTGCCGCTGACGAAACGCATGTATATCGTGCGCGACACGAAGCGCGAGGCAGAGCGCGCCGGACTTCCCTTCGGCAAGGTGGTGGATTCGGTGGGCGCGGGTGCGGCGCGCGCGCTCGCCGTGCTGCATCACGCGATTCCGCTCGGCAAGGGCGAGGCCTTCGCCGAACTCGGCTGCAGGGCGGTTTTCGCCGACGGCATCGACATCGCAAGCGACAGCGGCCTGATGGATGTCGCAAGACGCGCGGGGCTGACGGAAGAAACGGTGCGCAAGGCGCTTGCCGATCCGTCATGGGAAGCGGCGGTGGAGGAAAACCGCAAGGCGCTGTTCGAGGCGGGCCTCTGGGGCGTGCCGTCCTTCCGCGTCGATGGGATGCCCGCCCATTGGGGGCAGGACCGTTTCTGGGCGCTTGAGCAGGACATCATCGCCTCGCTCAAACAAAACCCCTGAAATTTCCGGCACTTGCCGCATGGCCCAAATGGGTCATGCGGTGAGCCGCCAGGCGCGCCATTCTTCTTCCGGGCCCGGCAGGCCGGAGGACTTCAATGGAACTCGTCAGACATATTGCGGCAGGCGCGCTCGGCGCGGTGCTCGGCGTGGTGCTGTTCCTTGCAATCGCGGCGGTGACGCTGATCGTATGACGCTGACCTTGTGACGCTGACCTTGTGACAGGGCGTCAATGCGGCGGTATGCCGGGCATACCCGGCATGCCCATCGGCATCTTCATCGGCGTGACGCCGGCGGGCAGGCGGAACAGCGCCGCATCCTGATCGCCGCGCTTCAGATCCTTCAGCAGCATGGTGAAATCGCCTTCGGGCGAGGAACCCGTCATCTTGAGCGGAATGCCATCCGCCGTCAGCCAGACGCGCATTTCCGAAACATCGCCATCGGGCACAGTGACGCGATAGCGCGTCGTATTCTCGCCCTCGATCATGTCGCTGCCTTCCTCGACGGCTTCGACTTCATCGCGCAAGGGCTCGAAACCATATTGCTGCGCGGCGCTCTCGGCATTCATCTCCATCGCCATGTTCATGTCCGGCATATAGAGCAGGAACCGGCCTTCCTCCGGCAGCAGGATCGAGACGCTGCGAACGCCCTGGTTCACCGTTTCCCATCGTTCCTTGCCGTTCTGCGCATGAACCTTGCCGGAGAACGCCATGCCCGATGCCTGCACGATCCGCGTTGCGCTGTAACCCGTTTCGGGCAGACGCAGCGTTGCCGCATGGGCATGTGCGGCGAGAATGATGAATGGCAGAGCCAGCAGCAGCCGGAAAATTGTCATTGGATTTCCAATTCTTGATCCGCGCATCAGCGATAAGGAGAGGATAGAGGCCCTTGCCCGCGGATGAAACGCCTTTTGCAAGCGGGCGGCTGGTTCTGGCGCGGCCGGGCCCGGATCGTCTATAAACACGGCGAGCCGGACAGGTCCGGCGATCATCGTGCCGGATTGCCATGAGCCCTTCCCTTTTTTCGCTGATCGAAGTCTCGCTTCCCGATGACCGCACGCGCATCGTGCTCGAAGCGCCGGACCGGACGCGCGGTCCGCGCGAATGGAGCGCCGAGCGATTGCTGACGGCGGCGGCTCAATTCGCCTCGCTCTTTGCCGAACTCGGTCTCGTGAAGGGCGACCGGGTGGCGCTTCAGGTCGAGAAGTCGCCCGAGGCGCTGGCGATCTATCTGGCCTGTCTGCGGGGCGGCTTCGTCTTTCTGCCGATGAACACGGCCTATCGCCTCGATGAAGTGGACTATCTTGTGGGCAATGCGGAGCCCGCGCTCGTCATCTGCGATCCGGCGGCGGAAGAAGGCATGAGGGAAATTGCCGCCCGCCATGCCACGCCGCATGTGCTGACGCTCGATATGGAAGCGCAGGGAAGCCTGACGGAAGCCTCGCGGCGGGTGCGAAACATCGTACCGCCCGCGCAACTCGCAGCACATGATCTCGCCGCGATCCTCTATACGTCGGGCACCACCGGCAAGCCCAAGGGCGCCATGCTGAGCCAGGGGAATCTCGCCTCGAACGGGCTTGCGCTGCGCGATGCCTGGCGCTTCACCGAAAGCGATGTACTGCTCCATGCGCTGCCGATCTTTCATGCGCATGGACTGTTCGTGGCCTGCCATTGCGCGCTGCTCGCGGGCGCCAGGATGATCTGGCTCGGCAAGTTCGACCGCGATCTGGTGCTGAAACACCTGCCGCGCGCGACAACTTTCATGGGCGTGCCGACCTTCTATACGCGCCTTCTCGCCGGAGACGATTTCAATGCAGCGCTGGTGAAGCATATGCGCCTCTTCACCTCGGGCTCCGCGCCGCTTCTTGCCGAAACCTTCGAGGAATTCCGCGCGCGCACCGGCCACGCCATTCTCGAACGCTACGGCATGACGGAAACCGGCATGAACACGTCGAACCCCTATGACGGCGAGCGCCGCGCGGGAACGGTCGGCTTTCCGCTGCCGGGAACGGAAGTGCGCGTGATGTCGGATGACGGCCGCCTTCTGGGCGCAGGCGAGGTTGGCGGACTCCAGGTGCGCGGACCCAATGTCTTCAGCGGCTACTGGCGGATGCCGGAAAAATCCGCCGAGGAGTTCGCGGAGGGCGGCTGGTTCAAGACCGGCGACATCGCCATGATCGACGCCGATGGTTATGTGCATCTCGTCGGACGCGCGAAGGATCTCATCATTTCCGGCGGCTTCAACGTCTATCCGAAAGAGATCGAAGAGCTGATCGACGACATGCCGGAAGTGCTGGAATCGGCGATCGTCGGTGTGCCGCACGCGGATTTCGGCGAGGCGGGCGTTGCCGTTGTCGTGCTGCGGCCCGGCAGGACGCTGGACGAAGCCGAACTCATATCGCGCGTGAAGGCGAAACTCGCCAATTACAAGGTGCCCAAGCGCGCCTTCTTCGTGGAAAGCCTGCCGCGCAACAGGATGGGCAAGGTGCAGAAGAACCTGCTGCGCGACGAATATCGCGGCGCCTGCAAGTCCTGACCGTTACGAGGAGAGATCGCTTTCGCGGCGCTTGACCGGCGCCTTGCCGTCGCGGCGGCGGCGGTCGGGTCCGGTAAAGACGGCAGAGCGCACGATGGCCCTCGGCCTTGTCAGCACCGCCTCGATCCGCTCGATGAGCTGCTGTGCCGAAAAGGGCTTCGAGAGGATTTCGGTAACGCCCGCATCGCGCGCCTCGATGATGGCATTGCGCTCGCGCTTCGTCGTCACATAGATGACGGGAATACCGACCAGTTCGTCCTGCTCGGCCGTGCGGATGGCGCGTACCACGGAAAGCCCGTCGAGCGGCGGTTCGAGATCGTCCATGATTGCAAGGTCGATCTTGCCGCGCACAAGAGCGGCCAGCGCATCTTCGCCGGAGCGCGCGCTGACGATATTGCGCACCCCAAGGCCAGACAGGATGCCGCGAAGCATGTTCGCCATGAAAACGGTGTCTTCGACAATCAAGACGCCGAGCTGGGCATAGGTCTCGGGGCCGATGGTCTTGCGGCTGAGGGCGGCGTCTTGGGCCATGCGGGTTACCTTCCCGGATTGAACGATCGCAAGTGTCAACACTATGACCAAAAGTCTTTAGCGATTGGTTAGTGAACCCGGCGGCCGCGCAGGAAATTCGGCACGGGCGGCAGCATCCGGCTGATCCCGTGCTCGGTCTTTTCCCAATGAAATGGCCGCGTTACCAGCTGCCAGAGCGCCTTATAGGCGGCGAGCGAGATCAGCAGCCAATAGGCGGGCATCATGAGGGCATGGTTGAAAAGGGCGGGCATTTTCCTGACCGACACGGCTGCGATCCCGGCCGCGACCGCCAGCGCATAGCCGGTGGTGAGCACGAACATGTTGAAAATGGCGAGCCCCGCGCCTTCCCCGAAACCGGCAGGAACGCCGGTGACGGCGAGAGAAATCGCCATGGAGAGATAGAAGAGGGGATGAACGATGTTCGAGAGGGTGAAACCGCCGATCAGGATCTGGAAGCTGATGAAGCCCTTGAGGCCGAGCCGGCGGTAGAGCCGTAGCGGATGGCGCATCCGCACGAGCCATGTCTGAAGCCAGCCCTTGATCCAGCGGGAACGCTGGCGAATCCAGTTCGGCAGGCGGCAATTCGCTTCTTCCTGCGTCGTCGACTGGATGATGCCGCAGCGATAGCCGAGAAGCGCGAGGCGGATACCGAGATCGGCATCTTCCGTCACATTGTTCGGATCCCATGCGCCTGCCTCGCGCAGCGCCGAGGTTCGGAAATGGGTCGATGTGCCGCCAAGCGGGATCGGCAAGCCAAGCCTCACCATCGTCGGCAGCAACAGGTCGAAAAAGGCGGCATATTCGATGGCGAATTGCCGCGTCAGCCAGTTCTCGTTCCAGTTGTAATAGTTGAGCTGTGCCTGAACGCAGGCGAGCCTTTCGTCGCCAAGACCGAAAGCCGCCACCGCCTTCTTGAGCTGCTTGGGCTCGGGGCAGTCCTCGGCGTCATAGATGACGAGATAGTCGCCTCGCGCGAAGGGCAGGGCGAAGTTGCAGGCCTTGGGCTTCGTCTGCGGCAGGCTTGTGGGAACGACGATGAATTCGAAGTGATCCGGGAGCCGCAGCGCCTTTGCCGCGTCGAGCGTTTCGCGGTCGCTCGCCTCGAGGATCAGTTTGATGTCGAGCTTGGAGGCGGGGTAGTCGAGCTCGCTGAGCGCGCGCGCGAGAATGGGCAGCACGCGCGCCTCGCGGAACAGCGGCACCATGATCGTATAGACCGGAAGCTCGCTGTCCGGCGGCACGCCGTGATTGGAATAGGCGCGCTCCTCCGCCGTGCGCGGCGCAAGCAGACCGACGAATATCGAGGCATAGCGCATGGCCGAAACGCCGAGAAAGACGGTGCCGATCGCTATGTTGAACGCCGTGAAGACCTGCCAGGGCGCGAAAAGAAGACCTGCGGCCACGGCGAGAAGGAGCGCGGCGAACCAGTAGATCTGCGCGTGGGAGAGCCTTGCCGCAGCGGAGCTTTCCGGCATCCTGCGATGCAGATCGAAGACCGCGCGATCGGTCAGCGCGGGTGCAAAGTCGCGCGACATGACATGAGAAATTTCGCGCTGAGAGGCGACGAAAACGGGCCGTGCGCGCCCGTCATGCTCGGCGATGGCGCTGCGCGCACTGTCCGGGTCGCTTGCGACATAGATCGTTTCGCCCGAGCGCCGGCGCCAGGGCAGGCAGCGGTTGCGGAGATAGAAATCGAGATCCGCATCTGCCGCCAGCGTCTCGTCGCGCGGCTCGCTGACGAGATCGACGACGGGAAGGCCGCGCTGCGCACCATAAAGACGCGCAAGATCGCCTGAACGCAGCGCGCCGGTGCTGACGAGCACCTGTCCGATGGGGCTTCCCCATCGCCGGTGCTTTTCGACGGCCTCGGCGAGCACATCGGGAAGGACGAGCCCGGAGGCGAGCGCAAGCTCCCCGAGCAGCGGCCGCGGGACATTGCGGGTCCTCGCCCAGCGCGGGCGCGACGCAGGCGCACGCTCTCGCCCCGGCCCTTTTGGGCCGGCTCCCGCCGACTTCCGCTTTTCCAAAGTTGTTTCCCCCGAGTTCCAGACTTGAATTGTAATCGCTACGCCAGAACTGGTTTTCTCAAGTAAAGTATAGTGAAGACGCAGTTAACCTTAATAGACCTTAAGGACGGCGCAGGGCACGAGGCTTGCTTTTCTGCGGGAAAGGAGGCGCTGGCGGGCCGTAGCGGGCGGTTTGCAGAGCCTGTTTGTGTCACTTTGGGACGTGGTCTGCCGTGATATTGTCCGCGGCGGGACATCAGGCGGGCAATATGCGGTTTCTTCTTTATCTGAACACGATTGCCATTATCTGGCTCGCCGGATCGCTGGTGCAGCTCTACGAGGGCGCGCCGCTGCCCGGCTATCAGGCGCCTGCCACCGTCGCCGAGGCGCCGGCCGCCGCGCCAGCCGCCGAACCGGAACCCGCCGCCCCCTCGCTCACGCCGGAAGAAATGGCGGCGCTGGACCTGCCGCTGCCGCATCCGGCGCGGCCGGGTGCGCCCGCGGTGGAAACATCGTCCGCCGAAGCGCCTGCCGCCCGATCGCTCGTCATCCTGACGGAAGGCGACTATCCACCCTTCAACTACCGCGACGGGAAGGGCGAGCTGCATGGCTTCGACATCGACATCGCCACCGCGCTTTGCGAAAGGCTCGCGGCCCGCTGCCGCTTCGAGACGCGGCGCTGGAACGAGCTCATCCCGGCGCTGAAGCGCGGCGAGGGCGATGCGGTGATCGCGTCCATGCTGATCCCCTCGCAGGGCCGCGACAGCGCGGCGGGCGAGGGCGTCATCTTCAGCCATGGCTATTACTCGACGCCCGGCCGCTTCGCCGCGCGGCGCAACAATGTGCCGCCCGCCGCCACGCCCGCCGCACTCGCCGGGCGGCGGATCGGCGTACAGGCCGGTTCCGTACATGAAGCCTATGCCGCCATGCGCTTTCCCGCTGCCGAACGCATCGCCTATCCAAGTCCGGCAGCGGCGGAAACCGCGCTTGCCAATGGCGAGGTCGATCTCGTCTTTGCCGATCGCAATGCGCTGTTGCGCTGGACATCGGCGCAGGAAGGCGCCTGTTGCCGCCTCGTCGGTTCGGACTATGCCGACCCGGACTATTTCGGCAAGGGCGCGGGGATCGTTCTGCGCGAGGGCGACGAGGCGCTGCGCGGCCAGATCAACGAGGCGCTCGCCGCGCTGGTGAGCGAGGGCATTTATGCGCGGATCAGCGCGCGCCACTTCTCGGCAAATATCTTCTGAGAGCGGCTAGGGCTTCCCGCCCGGTGCTTCCGCCATCAGATCGCGCGGCCGCCCGAAGAATACGGACCGTCCCTTGCCGTCGCCGATCTCGTCCCAGCGGTCCACATCGAACTCGAACACGGCGAAGCCGCCGGTCGGCACACCATAGGCGACGCGGAGCGCGGTCTCGTCATCCGGGTCTTCGGCAAGCGCCATGGCAAGCAGCACGAGCCCCGGATTATGCGCGACGACGAGCAGCGTTTCCGCCTCGTCAGGCGCCTTGCGGATTTCCGCCAGCATTTCGTCCGGCATCGCGTGATAAAGCTCGTCACGATAGATGACGGGCACCTTGCCGCCCAACGCAGCGAGAAGCGGCGTGCAGGTCGCCAGCGCACGCGCGGCGGTAGAGCAGAGAATGAGATCGGGCCGGTAGGGCGACTGCGCGATCCACTCCGCCATGAAGGCGGCGGCCTTCTCGCCGCGCGCATTGAGCGGGCGCTCGAAATCGTCCTTCGAGGGATCGCCCCAGTCCGATTTGGCATGGCGGAACAGGCAAAGCCGCTTCATGTCGTGCGCTCCCGGCGCTGCGGTTCATCGGGCGCACTGCGTCCCGAGAAAGGGTTGACGAGGCTCCAGCCGAACCTCTCCGGCGCGGGCGAGGGATATTCCGCCAGTCCGAGCCGCATGGCAATGTGCCCCTCGCGCGGCGCCGCGCGATAGGTGCCGAACAGGCGGTCCCACAGGGAAAGGCTGAAGCCGAAATTCATGTCGTGCTCGTCGCGGTGAACCGAATGATGCACGCGGTGCATGTCGGGCGTGACGATGAAAAGGCGAAGGAAGCGATCCGTTCTCTCGCCGATCTTCAGGTTCGAGTGATTGAACATCGCCGCCGCATTGAGCAGCACCTCGAACAGGATGACCGCCGCAACCGGCGCGCCGAGAAGGGCGACCGCGGCCATTTTCAGCCCCATGCTGATGAGGATTTCGACCGGGTGAAAACGGATGCCGGTCGTCGCATCGACATGCGGATCGGCGTGATGGACGCGGTGCAGCCGCCACAATATGCCGGCCTTGTGAAACAGGACATGCTGCCCATAGACCATCAGGTCGAGCGCGAGAAGGGACAGCACGAAGGCCACCGCATAGGGCGCATCCGTCCAGTGAAAGAGGCCGAAGCCGCGGCGTTCCGCTTCCAGCGCCACGCCGGTCGCAAGAAGCGGCACGGCAAGCCGCAGGAGGAGGGTGCCCGTGGCCGCCAGCGCCAGATTCGTCGTCCAGCGATGAAGCCGCGTGACGCCCGTCCGGCGCCTTGGCAGGAGGGCCTCCAGCACCGCCATCAGCGCCAGCACGCCGGCAAAGACGGAAAGTCGGATGGCGGCCTCATGGGTTGAAAGGAAGTCGGTCATCTGCTGCGCGCCCGGCGCACCTCCGGTCATGGACGCATGACTATAGTGCGGCATGGCGGCGAAGAAAAAGCCTCCCCGGCCGGGGCTTCGCGCTAATATACAACGTATGGATTTGCTGAAACCGGCAGGGGCCCGCCATGCTGAACGGGATGCAGAAACTTTTGTTGGCCGCGTGTCTCGTGATGCCGCTTCCGGCGCTGGCCGAGATGCAGCCCGTGCCCGTCGATGGCGACGAGACGTTCCTGCCGGGTTTCACCTGCCTGCCGCCTGCTTCCGGCACCTCCGCACCCATTGCCTGCGAGGCCGTCATCAGCCAGGTTCTGCCGCCCTTCCGTTTCGATCTCTTCTGGGAAATGAATGAAGCTGCGGGCGAACGAGCGATCACCCGTATTGCCATCCGCCAGCAGGATGCCGCCGACCCCTTCCAGGTGATCGAGAATGTGGACTCGCGCACCTTTCCCGATATCGAGAATAACGGTTTCGAGGTGATCGACCTCAATTTCGACGGCGATCTGGACTTTCGCCTGCTGGCGCAGACGACGGCCGGACCGAACGTGCTCTACCGCAACTGGCTCTGGTCGCCGCGCGATCAGCGCTTCGAGACGAGCAAGGTGCTCGACGAGATCGTCTCGCCGGAATTCGACCCGGACACGCAGGAAATCACCAGCCGCTGGCGCTCAAGCGCGGCAGAAGGCGGCGTCGACATCTACATGTGGGATGAAGGTGAGCCCGTCATCATCCACCGCGAGACGGACCGCTACAGCGAGCGCGGATGCACGCGCATCTTCTACGACCGGATCGAGGGCAAGCTCGAACAGACCGGCGAAGGCAAGTGCAACTGAGCGTCAGGCAGTCATGTGCCGCGCGCGCGCGCCGCGCTCGATCGCCGCGGCAACCAGCTTGTCGATGTCGAGCACATCCCTGAAAAGCTGCAACAGCCGCATCTCCTCGGCGCTGACCGAAAGATCGGCCGCGGCGATTTCCACGGCAAGCGCATAGCCGGTTTCGCGCAGATGCGGCGGCAGCGCATCCTTCACAAGACCGAATACGGCGTCGAGCCCGCCATCTTCCTGCAGGATCGCCGCACATTCCTTCGCAACCGGAATGAGCCGTTCCGCATTGAAGTCGCGGAAGGCGGGCAGCGTCTGGACGATATTGCCGATGTCGCGCAGTTCCGTGTCGCTCATCGCGCGATCGACCGCGCTCATCGTCACCATGATGTAGATCAGGGCGTTCTCGTGGGAAATCGTCGACATGGGGCCGCCTTGGACAAGAGGTCTCTGTGGTGGCGCGACTTTAGGGGCTGCCTTCCGGCCCCGCAAGCGCCGCCTCGCTGCCAAGAAAGCGGCGGGATTCGGCAATCGCCTCGGCAAGCCCGACCCTGTGGACTTCCGCGCCGGGCGGAAAGGCGCTGGTGAGCCGCGTCGGCAGGCGGGAATCGAGCATCACGAAAACGCCCCGGTCGCTGGCGCGGCGGATCAAACGCCCGAAAGCCTGCTTGAGCCGGAGCCGCGTCAGCATGTCGTCATAACGCGCCTTGCCGAAAAGCTCTCGGCGCGCCTTGTGAAGAATGTCGGGACGCGGCCAGGGCACACGATCGAACACGATCATGCGCAGCGAATCCCCCGGTACGTCGACACCATCGCGCACCGCATCCGTACCGAGAAGGCAGGCATGGCGTTCGGCGCGGAAAATATCGACCAGCGTGCCCGTATCGAGCTGATCGACATGTTGCGCATAAAGCGTGAGCCCCGACTCTTCCAGCGGCGCGGCGATCCGTTCATGCACGGCGCGCAAGCGGTGGATCGCGGTGAAGAGGCCAAGCGCACCGCCATCCGCCGCGCGGAAGAGTTCACGATAGGCTGCGGCGACCGCATCCATGTCGCGGCCGACATCGCGCACGACGAATATGCGAGCCTGCGCGGCATAGTCGAACGGCGAGCCCATGAAGGCACGTTTTGCCGGCAGGGCGAGATGCGAGGCGCCGGTTCTGATTTCCGCGCTCTCCCAGCCGCCCTCCGCAATGTCTTCATCCGGCAACTGGTCGCGCAGCGTCGCCGATGTGATGAGGACGCCATGCGCCGGCTCGAGAACGGCACCCGCGAATGGTATCGTCGGATCGCGCCAGTGGCGGTGCATTCCGACGTCGATCTCGCGGCCGGAGAGCCGTTCAACCGAAAACCAGTCGACGAAGATGTCCGGCGTCGTGCCGCCGACACTTTTCAGCATGGATTGCCAGGCCGGAATGAGGACGCCTGCGCGCCGCTCGATGCCGCGCGCGGCAGCGTCCATGCGGATGCGGGTTGCCGTGTCGAGATCTTCCGCTTCCTCGTCGAGCCGCGCGCGCAGCCTGTCCGCGATGACGCGAAGTGCCCGGACGAGATGCGACAGCGCCTCATCGAGCACCTGCGCGGCTTCGGCAAGCCCGCTCACCGGCGGCTCCGTTTCCGTTTCCAGCGAAAACGCATTGCCCGTTTCCTCGGCGCGGGCGTGGACCTGCTGGCGCACCAGCGCGAGAAATTTCTCCGCCGCGCCGCGCGGCTGGCCATCATTGAGGCGGGTGGTCCAGCCGGGCGCGGGCAGCGCCGATGCCGCGGACAGCGCGGCGGTGAGGGCTTCCTCCGCGAGCTTGTCCCCGGCGACGAGATCGCCCACACGCTCCTCAAGGCCGCGCCCGCGCCGTCCGCGCTGCCCTTCCGCGCCGCGTATCCAGCGCCTGAGTTCCGCCGCCTCGAGCGCGGAAAGCGATGTCGAGAAGGCACTGTCCGCCGCATCGAATATGTGATGGCCTTCATCGAACACGAAGCGCGTGCGCGCCTCGCGCCCGCTCGGTACTTCGTCTTCGGCGCCGCCCGAGGCATCCTCTGCCGGTTGTGCGGGTTTTGTCAGTACGCCCATCGTCTGGTCGAGCGCGGCCTGACGCATGACCAGCGCATGGTTCGCCACCACGATTTCGGCGCGCCGCGCCTTGCGGATGGCCCGCTCGATGAAACATTTCCGGTAATGCGGACAGGCCGTATAGACACATTCGCCACGCCTGTCTGTGAGGCCGGTGCGTCCGGTGGTGCCGCCAAGCCGCGCGGCAAGCCAGGCAGGAAAGTCGCCGCCAACCATGTCGCCATCGCGGCTTGCCATCGCCCAGCGCGCGATCAGGCCGACAGCGACCGCATTGCCGCCAAGCGCCGCGCGGTCGGCCATCTCGGCGAAATTGAGCAGGCAGAGATAGTTTTCGCGGCCCTTGCGGATCACGGCCTTCTCCGCCTTTTCCGCCGGATCGGGATAGAGGCGCGTCAGTTCCTGATCGAGCTGGCGCTGGAGATTCTTCGTGTAGGTGGAAATCCAGACCGTGCCCTTATTGCGCTCGGCCCAGAGGCTTGCCGGCGCGACATAGCCGATCGTCTTGCCGATGCCGGTGCCTGCTTCGGCGAGAACGACATGGGGTTCGCCCGCCCGCTCGCGCGGCGCGAAGGCCGCACTGGCAAGCCCGGCAAAGGCAACCTGACCCGGCCGTGCCTCGGCATCCGCGCCCGCGAGTTCGGCAAGCCGCGCCTGCGCCTCCGCCGCGCTGACGGGGAGCGACCCCGCAGGCGGCAGCGGCGCGCGGTCTTCCCAGTCGGGGAGTTCGTTCCAAATGTCGAAACCGCGCGTCGCAGGCAATGTGCCGTCGCGCCCGGCGGCACCGCGCAGCGCATCGCGGAGCGCAGCCATGACGCCCGGTCCCCAGGCCCAGCCCGCTTGTGCCATGCGGAAGGCGGTGCGTGCGGCGAAGGGCCGGCCCGGCAGCCGCGGGTCATGAAGCTGGCGCAGAAGCATGGCCGCCGCCTCGCGCAGCATCATCGCCTGATCTTCCGGCGCCTCGCCAACATCGAGGCCAAGCGCGCGGGCAAGCCCCTCCGGCGTCGGCAGGCAGGGTTCGGCGGGCCGGACAAAGGCGAATAGCTCGAGCAGGTCGAGCACATGCGGCCCCGCCTCGCGGAAGGCCCGGCCGCGCGCGATGCGCCGCACGGTGAAACCGGCATGGACCAGCATCACCGGCTCGCGCTCGATCAGCGTCAGCGCCCGGCCGGCGCTCAGTTCTTCGATCTCGCCATCCGGCGATACGGCGACCGCGCCGCCGCCCGCGCCGCGCGCGGGCACGAGCGCCACGGCATCGGGCAGCATCGGCCCGGAACCGGGCGAATCGTGGGGAGGAATGTCGGCCATCGCGGCGCAGTATAGCGGTACGCGGCCCGAAGCCTATGGCCGGGCGCAGGCGTCAGGCGGCGAGGCTTGGATAGGCCTTGGCCAGCGCGCGCCAGGTTGCCGTGATCTTCTGCTGCAGCCGGGGCACGGCATGCATCGCGGCGTCGGCCTCGCCATGGGAAAGCGCCGTGTCGATGTCGCCCGCGACCAGTGCGACGGCGGTGAGGCCGATATCGGCAGCAGCCAGACGCAGCTCGCGGGCATGGGCCGAAAGCGCCTCGCCGTCGCGCAACAGGCGGGCCTTCTCGATCTGCCGGTGAATGGCGAGAATCCGTTCGAGGCCTTCCACGAGATGATTGGTGATCGGTGCGCCGCCGAGCCTTTGCTCCAGCTCATAGAGGTGGTCGAGATCGAGAAGGCGCTCGGGTTCGCGCTGCCGGACCGGCTCGTCGCCTTCTCGGAGGGAGGCGATATAGGAGGCGGCCCCGCCGGGCTCCGCCGGGAGCAGGAACCAGAAGGTGCTGCCCTGACCGGGCGTCGTATCGACGCCGATATGCCCGCCCATCATGCGCACCAGACGCTCGCTGATCGGCAGGCCGAGACCGGCGCCTGCGGCCTTTCCCGCGAAACGGAAGTCGCGCGCATCGGCGCCCTGAGCGAAGGCATCGAAGATGCGGCGCCGCGCCTCCTCCGTGAGGCCGGGGCCGGTATCGGTGACGGAAAAGCGGAAGAGCGTTTCGTTGTCCGGCGTCTTGAGCGTGGAGACGCGCACCACGACGCCGCCCTGATAGGTGAACTTGATGGCATTGCCGACAAGGTTCGCCAGAACCTGTTTCACGCGGTCGGGGTCCGCGACCATGCTCGGCGGCAGGTCGATGGCCTTGTCGAGCTCGAGCGAGAGGCCGCGCGCGACCGCCTGATGGCGCGTGAGCCGGACGATGCCAGCCGCAAGCTCCGCCGGATTGAAGCTGCGCGGTTTCAGTTCCAGCGAGCGCGCTTCGATTTCCGAGAAGTCGATCATGTCGTCGATGAGGCGGCGCAGAAGCTGGCTCGTCTCCTCGACCGAGGCGGCGATCTTCATCTGCGCATCGTTCACCGCTTCGTCGGCGAGATACATCGCCATGTTGCGCAGCCCGTCGAGCGGCGCGCGCACCTCATGGCTGATGATGTCGAGAAACTCCTGCTTCGCCTGCATGGCCGCCCTGGCGCGGGCCTCGGCCTCTTCGGCATCGCGGCGGCGCTGTTCGCTGGCCGCATGGGCGCGGTTCATGCGCTCCACGAGATCGGCATTCTCGAAGCGCAGCCGGAAGGCCTCGCGGTAGCCCTCGTTGACGCGCCGCGTCCAGCCGGCGGCGGTGACGAAGAACATGGCGGCAAGGACGACCGTTGCGATGGAAAGCGGCTCCGCCCGCCAGAGCAGCATGACGGTGACGGGCGTGCAGGAAGCGATGGCATAATAGGCGACGGCGGGCGGATAGTTCGCGCGCGATACCGCGGTCGCCATGACGAGTGTTGCCAGCACGAGGATATAGAAGATCTCATGCGCGAAGCTCGAGCCCGGCAGCCAGAGGATCGAGCCGACGCCCCAGGTCGCGCCGCTGATGAGCGTGACCAGCGCATAGCGGTGCGCCCATTTCATCGCATTGGGAACGGCGTCCGGGTCGGCGCGGAAACCGGCGCGCACCCTGTCGAAGGCGATCTGGGCGATGAACTGGATGGTGAGGACGGCCGGCAGGGCCCAGACCGGCGCCGTCTCGAAGAAGGTGAGGCCGACGATCAGGATGGCGCCGAAAATGGTCCAGCGGCTCGCCTCGCCGAGCGAGAGCAGCAGCCGCACCTGTTCTGCGTCGATCCGGGTTTCGATCGGAAGGGTGCGGCGCACGGCGCCAAGCCCGGGAATGGCGCTCTCTTCTGCGGGAACGGCCGTTTCGGAATTGTCTGTTTCGCTCGGCCTGTTCACGGTTTCATGCTCCGGGCGCATTGCCACGAGACGCTGCAATATGGACTGGCCGGATGGGCCGGATATGACCGCCCTGGCCGCATTGACTGGGGGGTGCCCAAAGCATAGGGTCCGCGCGCTTGACAAAGCCTTAAATATTCATTGCCGGGTAGATTAGATGTCCGCCGACGCAACCGCCATAGCCCCGTCCGAACTTCTTGAAGCCGCGAAGGTCAGCAAGGCCTGGCCCTTCGAGGAGGCGCGCAAAATCGTGGAGCGGGTCGAAAAGCGCGGCGAGGCCGACCCGGTGGTTCTCTTCGAGACCGGCTATGGCCCCTCGGGCCTGCCCCATATCGGCACGTTTGGCGAGGTGGCCCGCACGACCATGGTGCGCCGCGCCTTCGAAGTGCTGATGCCCGGCGTCAGGACGCGGCTGCTCTGCTTCTCCGACGACATGGACGGTATGCGCAAGATCCCGGACAACGTGCCGGACCGCGCCTTTCTCGAGCCCTATCTGCACATGCCGCTGACTGCGGTGCCCAATCCCTTCGGCGGCAACTATGAAAGTTTCGGGCATCACAACAATGCGATGCTGCGCCGCTTCCTCGACACGTTCGGCTTCGAATATGAGTTCGCCAGCGCGACCGACTATTACAAGTCCGGCCGCTTCGACACGATCCTGAAGCGCGTCGCCGAACGCTATGACGCGATCATGGCGATCATGCTGCCCTCGCTCGGGCCGGAGCGGCGCGCGACCTATTCGCCCTTCCTGCCGATCTCGCCCAAGACCGGCCGCGTGCTTTATGTGCCGATGAAGAAGGTGAATGCGGCGGATGCGACCATCACCTTCGACGACGAAGACGGCGAGGAGACGACGATCCCCGTCACGGGCGGCCATGTGAAGCTGCAATGGAAGCCCGATTTCGGCGCGCGCTGGGCCGCGCTTGGCGTCGATTTCGAAATGTTCGGCAAGGATCACGGGCCGAACATGGGCATTTACGATCGTATCTGCCAGGCGCTGGGCGGCCAGCCGCCGGAGCATTTCGTCTACGAACTTTTCCTCGATGAAAAGGGCGAAAAGATTTCGAAGTCGAAGGGCAATGGCCTCACCATCGACGAGTGGCTGACCTATGCGCCGACGGAAAGCCTCGCGCTCTATATGTTCCAGCGCCCGCGCCAGGCAAAGAAGCTCTATTTCGACGTGATCCCCCGCGCGGTCGATGAATATTACCAGCTCCTCGCGGCCTATCCGCGGCAGGACTGGAAGGAACGGCTCGGCAATCCGGTCTGGCATATTCATGGCGGCAACCCGCCCGCGATCGAACTGCCGGTGTCCTTCGCGCTGCTGCTCAATCTCGTCAGCGCCTCGCACGCGCATGACAAGGGCGTTCTCTGGGGCTTCATCTCGCGCCATGTGCCGGGCGTGACGCCCGAGAACCACCCGGAACTCGACCGGCTGGCCGGCTATGCGATCCGTTATTTCGACGATTTCGTGAAGCCGACCAAGGTGTTCCGCGCGCCGGACGCGGTGGAGGCGGCAGCACTCGCCGCGCTGTCCGAAAAGCTCGGCAGCCTGGATGCGCAGGCCGATGGCGAGGCAATCCAGAATGCGCTGCTCGATGTCGCGCGCGGCATTGAACGCTATCAGGATCACACGAAGAAGAGCCCGGAAGGCGGGCCCGGCGTTTCCGTCGCCTTCTTCCAGATGATCTATCAGGTGCTGCTCGGGCAGGAGCGCGGACCGCGCTTCGGTTCCTTCGTCGCGCTTTACGGCATCGACAATACGCGCGAGCTGATCCGCCGCGCGCTTGCGGGCGAGGATCTCTCGAAGGACTGAGGCGGGCCTACTGGCTCGCCCAGATGATGCGCGCCATCCAGAGAATTTCCTGCGGCTTCAGCACGCGCGGATCATGCGCCGGGTTGAAGGAGTGAAGCTCGACGCGCTCGCGCGTACGCCGCATCAGAACCTTCGCCATGACTTCGCCTGCGACCGTCTTCACCACCACACGGTCGCCGCGTCTGACTTCCGCCGCGGGCGAGACGACGATGATGTCGCCCTCGCGGTAGAGAGGTTCCATGCTGTCGCCCGTGACTTCCAGCGCATAGGCATGTTCATCCTTGATTTCGGGAAAGGCGGTTTCCTCCCAGCCGCCGCCGGTGGGAAAGCCCGCATCGTCGAAATAGCCGCCGCCGCCCGCCTGTGCGAAGCCGATCAGCGGCACGCGGTTGCCGCGGGGCTGGCCGTCGCCGGCAAGAAATTCTTCCGGGTCCGTGCCCGTGACTTCCAGAATGCGCGACAGGCTTTCCGTGTTCGGCCAGCGCGGCCGGCCCTCCGCCGTGACGCGCTTCGACTTGTTGAAGGTGGTGGGATCGAGCCCGGCCGCGCGCGCCAGCGCGGACGCCGTCATGCCGTGCCGGGCGGCCAGCGCATCTATCGCGGCCCAGATGCGGCCATGCGAAAGCAGGCGGGGCATGGGGTCGGTCCTCTTGCCAGATGGAAGGGCAGTATGGCACAGGATTTAATTCCCATCCATAGCCTTGTCGCTCCCGCCCCTCCCCGCTAGAGTGCGCCGCGCATCCGGAGACCTGCCCCGTGCCTTCAAGTACCAGCCTCATCTACAAGATCGTCAGCGAACATGAATGGATCGCCGCCGAAGCGGAGGGCCATTTCATCGGCTCGGCCGTCGATATCGACGACGGTTTCATCCATTTCTCCACGGCGGCCCAGGCGCCGGAAACGGCTTCGCGCCATTTCGCGGGCCGCAAGGGCCTGCTTCTCGTCGCGGTCGAGACGGCCGCGCTCGGCGAGGCGCTGAAATGGGAGCCGTCACGGGGCGGCGCGCTCTTTCCCCATCTCTATGATGTGCTGCGCATGGAGGCGGTGCGCCGCGTCGATCCGCTGCCGCTCGATGAGGAAGGCATCCATGTCTTCCCGGCTGACCTGATGGCGGAGGGCTGAGGCGATGGATCTCTTTCCCTTCGTCCGGCCCTTCATGAGCCTGATCGACCCCGAGACCGCGCACCGGCTGACGATCCGCGCGCTTCGCATGGGGCTCGGACCCCGCCAGACGCAGCCCGATCCGGTCTCGCTCGCCATCGACCTTTTCGGGCTTCATTTCGAGAACCCGCTCGGCATTGCCGCCGGTTTCGACAAGAACGGCGAAGTGCCGGACGCCATGCTCGCCATGGGCATGGGCTTTGCCGAAGTCGGCACGGTGACGCCGCGCCCGCAGACCGGCAATCCGCGCCCGCGCGTCTTCCGTCTGCCGCTTCATCGCGCGGTCATCAACAGGCTCGGCTTCAACAATGAAGGCCATGAGGCGCTGAAGAAGCGGCTCGTGGCGCGGCGCGGACGGCGCGGCATCGTCGGCGTCAATATCGGCGCGAACAAGGATGCGGCGGACCGCATTGCCGATTACGAAGCGGGCATCCGCGCCTTTGACGGGCTTGCCTCCTATTTCACGGTGAACATTTCATCGCCCAATACGCCGGGCCTGCGCGCACTCCAGAACAAGGCGGAACTCGAAACGCTGATCTCGCGCGTGCTTGCCGCGCGCCGCGCGGACATGGCGCGGCTGACGCCGGTGCTCCTGAAGATCGCACCCGATCTCGGCGCCGAAGAACTTGCCGACATTGCCGATGTGGCGCTGCGGCTCGGCCTCGATGGCCTCATCGTTTCCAACACGACCATCGCGCGCGAAGGGCTCGTCTCCGGCGTCAATGCAAACGAGACGGGCGGCCTGTCCGGCGCGCCGCTCTTTGCGATGTCGACAAAGGTGCTGGCCGAAATGTACCGGCTCACAGGCGGGCGCATCCCGCTCATCGGCGTGGGCGGCATATCGTCCGGCGACGATGCCTATGCGAAAATCCGCGCGGGCGCCTCGCTTCTGCAGCTCTATTCCGCGCTCACCTATGACGGACCGGCGCTTGTCGGCCGCATCAAGGCGGAACTTGCCGCGCGCCTTGCCGCCGATGGTTTCGCGCATCTGAAGGATGCGGTTGGCGCGGATGTGAAATAACGGAGGGAGAGACATGGCAAAGCCCGTCATCTATCACAATCCCCGGTGCTCCAAGTCGCGCGAGACGCTGGCCCTGCTCGAGGCGAAGGGCCTTGCCCCGAAGGTGGTCGAATATCTGAAGGAGCCGCCCTCCGCCGACGAATTGAAGGCGATCCTGAAGAAGCTGAAGATGGGCCCCCGCGATCTCATGCGGAAGGGCGAAGCCGTCTACAAGGAGCTTCGCCTCGACAATGAAAAGCTGACGGATGAGAAGCTCATTGGCGCGATGGTGGAAAATCCCATACTGATCGAGCGCCCTATCGTCGTCATGGGCGCGAAGGCGCGCATCGGCCGCCCGCCGGAAAGCGTGCTCGACATTCTGTGAGGCTCAGGCGAAGCCGCGCCGCAGCCGCGGATAGTAATAGCCGAGCGTGAGCGCGCGCATCAGGTTGAAGCCCGTCAGCGCCGCCCAGAGCCCGTGATTGCCATAGGGCAGGAAGAACCACCAGAGCGCAAGGAAGAGAAGGCTGGAGGCGAGCGCCGCATTGCGCATCTCGGCGCTTTGCGTTGCGCCGATGAAAATGCCGTCGAGCTGATAGCACCAGACCGACAGCACCGGCAGCAGCGCCGCCCAGACGAGATAGAGCCGCGCCGTCTCGCGCACCTCCGTATCGAGAGTGAGAAAGTCGATGGCCGCGCCGCCGCCGGCGAAGAGCAGCAATGTGAGCAGCGCCGAAATGCCGGCTGCCCAGAGCGTCGAAAGCCCCGCCGCGCGGTCGAAGGCGCGAAGGTCGCGCGCGCCGGCCGCCTTGCCGGTCAGCGTTTCGGCGGCGAGCGCAAAGCCGTCGAGGAAGAAGGCGCAGGCCGTCACGAATTGCAGCAGGATCGAATTGACCGCGAGAATGACGGTTCCCGCTTCCGCGCTTTTCGCCGTGAACCAGGCGAAGGAGAGGAGCAGCACGACGGTGCGGATCATGATGTCGCGGTTGACGGCGATGGTGCGTGCGAGACGCGCCGCATCGAGAAGCCGGGCTCTCGTCCAGATGCCGGGGTAGAGCTTCAGCGCCTGAGCGGCGAGCGCAAGACCGAGAAGTGCCGCCGAGACTTCGGCAATCAGCGTGCCTGCCGCGATGCCCGCAACGCCCCAGCCGAGCCCGAGCGCCAGCCAGATGTTGAAGAAGAGATTGACCAGATTGAGAAAGACCTGGAGCACCAGCGCCGTTTTCGCGCGGCCAAGGCCGATGAACCAGCCGGCAATGGCGTAATTGGCGAGCGCCGCGGGCGCGCTCCAGATGCGGATGTCGAAATAGTGGCGGGCGAGCCGCTCAACCTCTTCGCCGCCATCGAGAAGCGCGAAGGCGGCCGCGGCAACCGGCCATTGCAGCAGGATGAGCGCGAGGCCGATGCCGCCCGCGATCAGCAATGCACGGCCGAGCGCGGCACGAATTTCCTCGCCGTCGCCGGCACCTTCCGCCTGTGCGGTAAGGCCGGTCGTGCCCATGCGCAGAAAGCCGAAGGTCCAGTAGACCATGGTGAAAACGAGAGCGCCGAGCGCCACCGCGCCGATATATTTCGGATCGCCCATCCGCCCCATGACGGCGGTGTCGGCGAGGCCGAGCAGCGGTGTCGAGAGATTGGAGATGACGATCGGGACGGCAATCGCCAGCACCGCCCGGTGCATGACGCGAGGCCTTGCCGCCGCCGCTTCGCTCATGATCAGGCGGGTTCGTCCGCGGGCTTCAGCAGGAAATGGCCATGCGCCGCCGCGATGGGCCGCGAGCGGTCGTCCTGCCAGGCCTCGGCATGGACCGTGGCGACGCGGCGGCCCTGCTTGGTGATGACGGCGCGGCCATAAGTATCGACCGGGCGGCCCGAACGCAGATAGTCGATGGTGAGGCCGATGGGCTTCGGCAGTGAATCGCCTTCGATCTCGAAGGCGAGTTGCGCGATTGCCGTGGTTTCGAGAAAGGCGCCGATCGTGCCGCCATGCAGCGCGGGCAGGACCGGATTGCCGATCAGCTTGTCCGAGAAATGCATCACCGTGGTGATCTCGTTGCCGCGCTGATCGACCGTGATGCCGAGAAAGCGGGCATAGGGGATCGCCTGCATGAGCGCGTTGATGTCGCGTACCGCCTTGCCGCTCATGCCTGGTCTTCCTTGTTCTTCTTGAGGAACTTCGCTGCTTCCTCCGCCACCTCCGGCGTGATCGGCATGGGCATGGCGCGGTTTGCCGCCAGCATGAAGGTGCCGACGCAGGTTGCGATCGGGTCGTTCTCGTCCGTGTGATAGGCGGTGCCGCGCACGAAGGCGATATTGGTCGTCACCTTGTAGCAATGCGTATGTGCCATGAGGTCGAGCTTCGGCGTCGCGGGCTTCATGTAGTCGATGCGGAGATCGAGCGTCGCGATGGACATGCGCTCGGGCAGCGCAAGCTGGACGGCGATGCCGCAGGCATTGTCGAGCAGCGAGGTGATGACGCCGCCATGGATGACGCCGGTTTGCGGATTGCCGATCAGGTCTTCGCGGTAGGGAACGGAAAGCCAGCCCTCGCCGCGCTTTGCATTGACGACATTCATGCCGAGCGCGCGCGCATGAGGCACATGCTGGATCAGCACGTCCTTCATCAGGGCGATATGTTCTTCGGTTATGTCGTCCGCCGCCATGCCGGGCCTCCTCGCTTGCGCATCTAATTGCGCCCCGCCGCGCGCCCGAGTCAACCGCGATTTGCGTCCGCCGGCGGGCGGGAGAGGGACGGCGCTGCCGCAGCGTCTGTCTTTGTCCGGCTGCCATTCGGCGGCCGTTTCTGGACCCGCGCCCCGGATGTCCTGTAGCTTCGCAATATTGACATTCGCTACCGGGAGTTTCGTTCATGTCCGCACAATCAGGGGCGGCACCCTCCGCCGCCATGCCCAAGGCCTGCATCATCGGCGCAGGCTGCAGCGGCTTTTCCACCGCCAAGGCGCTCAAGGACCGCGGTATCCCGTTCGACATTTTCGAGATGTCGGACACGATCGGCGGCAACTGGGCCTACAAGAACAAGAACGGCATGTCGGCCTGCTATGAGTCGCTCCACATCGACACGTCGAAATACCGGATGCAGTTCGAGGATTTCCCGATCCCGGACGAGTTTCCCGATTTTCCGCATCACTCGCAGGTGCTGCAGTATTTCAACGATTATGTGGACCATTTCGGCCTGCGCGAGAAGATCGAGTTCAACACCGCGGTGACGCATTGCGAGCGGATGCCCGATGGCCTCTGGCGCGTGACCATCGACCGCTCGGGCGCGGGCGGTCCCTCCTCGGAAACGCGCATCTATGACGCGCTTTTCGTCTGCAACGGGCATCACTGGGACCCGCGCTGGCCGACGCCTGCCTTCCCCGGCACGTTCGACGGCGTGCAGATGCATGCCCATTCCTATCTCACGCCCTTCGAGCCGGTGGACATGCGCGGCAAGAACATCGTCGTAGTCGGCATGGGCAACAGTGCGATGGATATTGCCTCCGAACTGTCGCAGAAGCCGATTGCAAGGCAGCTCTGGGTTTCGGCACGGCGCGGCGTCTATATCTTCCCGAAATATATCGGTGGCCGCGTCGCCGACAAGGCGTCGCTCCCGCATTGGGTGCCGCTGCGGCTGCAACGCTGGCTTGCGGCGCGGGCGCTGAAGCGCGCCGTCGGCAATATGGAGGATTACGGCCTGCCGAAGCCGGACCACAAGCCGCTGGAGGCCCATCCGTCCGTATCGGGAGAATTTCTCACCCGCGTGGGCTGCGGCGATATCAAGGTGAAGCCCAATATCGATCGCTTCGAGGGCAAGAGAGTCCGGTTTACCGATGGCTCGAGCGAAGATGTCGATGTCGTGATCTATGCGACCGGCTACAATGTCTCCTTCCCTTTCCTCGACAAGTCGGTGGCCGAGGTGAAGGACAATCACATTCCGCTGTTCAAGCGCGTGATGAAGCCCGGCATTCCCAATCTCTTCTTCATGGCCCTGGCGCAACCGCTCCCGACACTGACGAATTTCGCCGAGCAGCAGGCGCGCTGGCTGGCCGCCTATCTCGCGGGCGACTATGCGCTGCCGCCGGAAGAGGAGATGGCGCGCATCATCGAGGCTGACGAGAAACGCTTCATCGGCCATTTCTACGACAGTCCGCGCCACAAGATGCAGGTGGATTTCAACATCTACTGCCACGACCTGAAACGGGAATGGAAGAAGGGCGAGAAGCGCGCAAGAGCGGCTGGCAACCCGCTGCCGGTGCCGCCCCGCGCGGCGGCCGCGGCGGCGCGCAACGCAGCGTAAGCGCCGGTCCGGTAAATCTAACCATATGAAAATCAAGGTCTTTCGGGGCGGCTGCCGCCGCCTCGAAAGTTGACGACTATCGTCATGAGAGTAGAGTTGGCCACGGCCGAGAGCGAGTCGGCCGCGCCGCAGGCGGGGGAGGGGAAGCCCCGGCCCGGCGTTCTGGAGGGATGATGAGCAAAGACATGACCGCATGCGCGGCCGGGGCGCGCGCATGAGCAGCAATATTGACGAGGCGCCAGTTGCGGGCGAACGGAAGAAGCCGGGCAAGCGCGAACTTACCAAGCTGAACAATCGTGAAGCCATCCTGAGTGCCGCGCGCAGCGTCTTTGCCGATCTCGGCTATGGCGCGACGTCGGTGCGCGACATCATCCGCAAGACGGGGCTGGCTTCGGGCACCTTCTACAATTACTTCCGCAGCAAGGAAGAAGTCTTCGAGGCGCTGATGGACGAGGGGATGCGCCGCATCCGTCCGCGCCTGCGCGCCGAACGCATCCGCTCGCGCACTTTCGAGGATTTCATCCGCAACGCCTATCGCACCTATTTCGACTATCTCGCCTCCGACCGGGATTCGTTCCAGCTCATGCGGCGCAATCCGAACACGATCCGCGTTCGCATGGACACGCCGGAGCTGATCGCGGGCTTTGAGGAAATCCGCGAATATCTTGAAGAGGATATTCGCAACGGCACCTTGCCGGATGTGGATGCCGAATATCTGATGGCCTCGGTCGTCGGCATTGCGATGGAAATGGGCGACAGGATGCTGCTGCGGCCGGAAATCGACGCGGAAGCGGCGGCCGAATTCGCCACCGCGCTCGTTCTAGGCGGTGTGCGCGCATTGCCGAACAAGGGAAAGCAGGAAAAGAAATGAGTCTCCAGAAGTTCATCGTTCGCAGCCTGCTGAAACTTCCCGACAGCATTCTCGTGAAGATATCGGGCGGCAAGCCGCTCGCGATCGACGGCCGTATTCTCGATGCGCGTGCGCAGCTGCTTGCCGTGCAGGGCGCGCGCCAGCCCTCGATCACGACGCTCGATCCCGTGACGGCGCGCAGCGCGACATCGGCGGGTCTTGCGCTTCTCGACGATCTGCCGCGCGCTTCCGTCGAGGTGAGGGAGCTGAAAGTGCCGGGCCCCGCCGGCCCGCTCGATGCGCGGCTCTACCGCCCCTCGGGCAATACCGCTCCGCTGCCCGGCCTTGTCTTTTTTCATTTCGGCGGCTGCGTCATCGGCGACCTCGATACCTGCCATGTCTTTTGCAGCATGATTTCCGAAATCGCGAATTGCGCCGTGCTGAACGTCGCCTATCGCCTCGCGCCGGAACACAAGTTCCCCGCGCCGGTGGATGACGCCGTGGCGGCCTATCGCTGGGCAGCCGCCAATGCGGACGAGCTTGGCATGATCGCCGGACGGATCGGCGTTGGCGGCGACAGCGCGGGCGGCAATCTCTCCGCCGTCGTCGCGCAGGAAGCAAGGCGCAAGGGATTCGAGCCGCCCGCTCTCCAGCTTCTGATCTATCCGGTGACGGACTGGGCCGCGAAAGGCGGTTCGATGGAAAGCTGCGGCAATGTCTATCCGCTGACCGCCGAAATCATGAACTGGTTTGCCGGGCATTATCTGAACGGTCCGGCCGATTATGCCGATCTGCGCGTCTCGCCGATGAAGGAAGCGGATCTGTCGGGTCTTGCGCCTGCCATCGTCGTCACGGCGGGCTTCGATCCGCTGCGCGATCAGGGTGCCCAATATGCCGAACGGCTGAAGGCTGCGGGCGTCTCCGTCAGCTATCGCTGCGAGGACAGCCTGCCGCATGCCTTCACCGCGATGACGGGTGCCATCCCGGCCGCGAAGGCCGCCTGCGAGAAGATCGCCCGCGATGTGGGAAGTCTTTTGCGGGGCGCCGTCTGAGCCATGCTCTACGCAATCGTGAAGGCGGCAATCTCCGGCATTCTGGTCATGATCGTTTCGGAAACGGCGAAGCGGAGCCCGGCCTTCGGCGCGCTCGTCGCATCGCTGCCTCTCGTTTCGTTGCTTGCCATCGTCTGGCTCTGGCGGGAAACGGGAGACACGATGCGGATAGCCGATCATGCCGAAGCGACCTTCTGGTATGTGCTGCCCTCGCTGCCGATGTTCCTCATCTTTCCGGCGATGCTGCGTCACGGCGTGGGCTTCTGGCTGGCGCTCGGCATCGGCTGCGCGATTACCGTTCTGCTTTATCTGGCGACGATCTGGATCGCCGCGCGGTTCGGCGTGGCACTCTGAATCTGCAAGCGATTCTCACGCACGGGCACTCTTGTCTCGCGGCGGAGCGCATGTTATTCCCCCACTGTCCTTAGGGGAGTAGCCGCCCTCCGCCGCATGGCAGAGAGGGGCGGGCGTCAACAGACTTGAAGCTCCGGCTTCATGGCGTCCGCAATCAGCCCGCTGATCTGGCGAGACCTTTGGCTCAACGCGCTGCCTTTGCCGGGCAGGCGCGATGGGTCATTGGTGTCGCGCCCGGCAGCGGAGAACTCTCTTGGAAGCCTTCCTTGTTTCGCTCGGTACGGTCGCTGTCGCGGAAATCGGCGACAAGACGCAACTGCTGGCGCTCATTCTCGCCGTGCGGTTCCGTGCGCCCATTGCCGTCATCGCCGGTATCTTCGCCGCGACCGTGGCGAACCATGCGCTTGCCGCCTTCGCGGGTACGCTGATCGCAAGCTGGCTCACCCCCGTCATTCTCGCCTGGGTGCTTGCCGTATCCTTCATTCTGATGGGCCTCTGGGCGCTCATTCCCGACGAAGCGCCATCAGAGGACGAAACCACGGTGCCTTCGCGCTTCGGCCCCTTCATCGCCACGACGATTGCCTTTTTCTTCGTCGAGATGGGCGACAAGACGCAGCTTGCAACCGTTGCGCTCGGCGCGCGCTACGAGGCGCTTGCCGCCGTCGCTTTCGGCACCACGCTCGGCATGATGGTGGCGAATGTGCCGGTCGTGCTGTTCGGCGGTGCGATTGCGGAGCGTATTCCGGCGAAGGTCATGCGTTTTGCCGCCGCCCTGATTTTCATCGCGCTCGGTCTTGCCGGTGTTGCGACCGCGCTTGCCTATACGTCCTGACCGGACCGGAAGAAGGCGATGAGCGCCGGATTGATGCTTGCGGCTTCCTCTCGCAGCACCCAATGCGTGCCTTCCGTAAAGAACAGCGTGGTGCCGTGGTCGCAGAGCTCGATGCTTCGCCGGGCAAGGGACGGATCGGCAAATTCGTCCTTCTCGCCCCAGACGAGAAGCACCGGCACGCCGATGCGCGCCACAGGCTTTGAAAGGTCTTTCTTCAGCAAGGCGCGATACCAGTGGATCATGGAGGTCAGAGCGCCGGGCTCGTTCCAGGCCTTCCGGTAGCTCTCCCACTCGCCCGGCGCAAAGGCGCCGGGCCGCGCCGATGCTTCAAGCGCCTCCACAAGCGCCGAATAATTCTTCCGCCGCATCGTCCATTCGGGCAGCCAGCGCAGGCGGAACATCTTGACGTAGCGGCTCTTCCTGCGCTGTTCCGCGTCCGCATACATGGCCTGCTTCCAGATCGCCGGATGCGGCGCATTGATCATCGCCGCTTTCTCCATGGCTTCGGGCCGCGTTGAGCAGAGCCACCAGGCAACGCTCGCGCCCCAGTCGTGGCCGATGACGCGAAGACGCGCTGCTCCAAAATGCCGCCCCAGCGCGATCACGTCTTCGGCGAGTTCGTCGAGATCATAGGCCTTCACGCCGCTGGGCTTTCCACTCGTGGCATAACCGCGCTGGTCAGGCGCGATCACCCGGAAGCCCGCTGCGGCAAGCGCGGGCATCTGGTGCGTCCAGCCGGTGCAATTATCGGGAAAGCCGTGCAGGAGAATGAGCAAGGGCCCATCTTCCGGCCCCATCTCGGCATAGTGCAAATCGATCCTGCCGAGATGCGCAACACCGAAGCGTGCAACCTCCATTCCTGACATCATTCTGGTTCCCCTTTCCCCCTCGGCCGGATTGTCCGGCAGTACCATGGCGAAGTCCGGTCCATGGTCCTATGCTCCGCACACATGGAATTTGGCATCGGGATTTGCAAGGAGTGAAGCATGCGGGCCATGCGGGTGCATGAATTGTCGGAGGATATTTCCGTTCTGCGGATGGACGAGGTGGAGCTGCCGCCGCCGGGCAAGGGCGAGGTGAGGCTGGACCTCAAGGCCTGTTCGGTGAACTTCCCGGACATTCTGATGATCCAGGGGAAATATCAGTTCAAGCCGGAGCTTCCCTTTTCGCCGGGCATGGAGGGCGCGGGTGTCGTCGCCGCGCTGGGCGAGGGGGTGACGAAACTGAAAGTGGGCGACCGCGTGGTGGCGGGCCTTCGGATCGGCGGCTTTGCGGAAGCGGTGAATGTGGCGGAAGCGGCCTGCCGTCCGATCCCCGGCAAGATGGATTTCGCCAAGGCCGCTGCCTATCCGGCCGCCTATCTCACGGCCTATGTGGCGCTTGTCTGCCGGGGGCATTTGCAGAAAGGCGAGACGCTGCTCGTGCATGGCAGCACTGGCGGCGTTGGCCTCGCCGCGGTGGAGATGGGAAAGCTTCTGGGCGCGACCGTGATTGCGACATCGGCTTCGGACGAGAAGCTGAAAGTGGTGAAAGAGCGCGGCGCCGATCACGTCATCAATGTGAATGACGGCTTCCGCGCAAAGGTGAAGGAGCTGACGGACGGACGCGGCGCCGACGTGATCTACGATCCGGTGGGCGGCGATGTTTTCGATGAAAGCGTGCGCTGCATCGCCTGGAACGGGCGGCTGCTCATCATCGGCTTCACGAGCGGCCGCATCCCGACGGTTTCCGTCAACATGCCGCTCATCAAGGGCTTTTCGGTGGTCGGCGTCCGCGCCGGTGAATATGGCCGCCGTGATCCGGAAGCGGGCAAGGCGAATATCGAGGCGGTGGACCGGCTTGCCGCCGAAGGCAAGATCGACCCTTACATCTGCGCCCGTTTTCCGCTGGAGCGCGCCGTCGATGCGATGCGGATGCTTCAGGAGAGAAAGGCCGTCGGCAAGGTCGTCATCGAGATGTGAAAGAGCCTCTTCCCGTCACGGTCCGGCATATCCGGGCCGTGACGGGAAGCGCCCGGTTCAGACGCTGCGCTGCGCCTTGTCCTTGTCGTTCGCGCCGCGGATCATTTCGCGCATCTTGTCCCACTCCGCGTCGGAAAGTTTCGAGAGGCGCGAGAAATTTCCGCCGCCGCCGGAGAAGCCGGCACCGTCGATGGCGATGCACTGGCCGGTCAGATACTCGCAGCCATCCGCCATGAGGAAGGTGGCGAGATTCTTCAGCTCATACATCTTGCCGACGCGGCCCATCGGAATCCCGTCGCGCGAGCCGTCGCCATCGAGCGACTGGCCGGGCGAGAGACGCGCCCATGCGCCTTCGGTCGGGAAGGGGCCGGGGGCAATCGCATTGAGGCGGATGCCATAGGGGCCCCATTCGGCGGCAAGCGACTTCGTCATGATGTTGAGGCCTGCCTTCGACATGGCGGACGGCACGGTGAAGGGGCCGCCATTCCAGACCCAGGTGGTGAGGATCGAGATGACGCTGCCCGGCACCTTGTCCTTGATCCAGCGCGTGCCGACCGAATGCGTCACATAGAAGGAGCCGTGAAAGACGATGCCGGCAATGGCGTCGAAGCCGCGCGTCGACAGGTCCTTCGTCGGCGAGATGAAATTGCCCGCCGCATTGTTGACGAGGCCGGTGAGCGGGCCGCCATCGGCCCAGATTTCGGCGATCATGTCGTCCACCGCCGCCGCCACGCGAATATCGACGCTATGTGTCTTCACGGAGCCGCCATGTTTGTCCATCAGC
>JAHBYK010000032.1 GCA_019635965.1 Parvibaculum sp.
CCCCATCACCGAGGCGAAGGTCCAGAAGACCATCTGCGTCGCGGCGAGGCTGAGGCGCTGAACACCGAAGCTCAGAACGAGAATGAAGGCGAGCGGCGCCAGCATGACAACCCAGCGCAGCGGGCTCGTATAGAGCGTCTCGCCGAAGCTGGTGAGCACCGGCCCTGCCGCCGTTTCCTGAACGGCAGCGGAATACGCGAAATAGGCGACCAGCCCGGTGAGGGCGAGGGCACCCGCCATGTAATTGTAGACACTGAGCATGTAGCTCCGCAGACCCTGGTCGATCGACATGTCCGCCGATGCGCCGAGCCGGGTCTGGTGAAGCCGTTCCTGATCGTAATTCGCCATAAGTCTGCACCCTCCTGCGTGTGCTTGCAGGTATATTGGAGGATAGCGCCCCGATTTCAAGCGAAACCGGACATGTCACGAAGCCGTAACCTTCGGGAAAGCCTGATAAATCCGCCGCTCAATCGACACGCAGGACCGGCGCCGACGGGACCGACAGCGCCCGCCATGTGCCAAGGAGTCCGAGCCCGACCGTGACCAGCGTGGCGAGCAGAATGGTGAGGGCGAGCGTGCCGGGCAGGAAATGCCAGGGAAGCTCCATCAGCCTCGTGATGACGACCCAGGCCGCGACCGTGCCCGCAAAACCGGCGACAAGCGCCGTCGCAAAGCCGAGTGCCGCATATTCGCGGATATAGACGCCGAGAATACGCGCCCGCGAGGCGCCGAGCACCTTCAGCACCACGGCGTCGCGGACCCGGGAATGGAACCCGGCCGCCATGGCGCCTGCGAGAACGAGAATACCCGCGGCCAGCGTGACAGCGCCGGTTGCCCGCACCGCCATGGCGAAATTCTCGAGAAGCGCATTCACCGCTTCGAGCGCCTCGCGGACACGAACGGAGGTGATGTTCGGGAATTGCGCCGTGACCTGACGCTCCAGCGCCTCCTCGGCTTCCGGCCCGCCATTCATTTCGACGGTTGCGAGCACCGTATGCGGCGCGGCGGAGAGAAGCCCCGGCGAAAAGACCAGCACGAAATTGATGCCGAGATTGGTCCATTCGATCTGGCGCGTGTTGGCGATCTCGGCTTCGATCTCGCGGCCAAGCACATTGACCGCGATACGGTCGCCGATGCCGACGCCAAAGCCCTGCGCCAGTTCCTCGGAGAAGGAAACGAGCGGCGGGCCCTGATAGTCTTCCGGCCACCATTTGCCGCGCACCAGCGTCGAGCCTTCGGGGAGCGCCGCCGAATAGGTGATGCCGCGATCGCCCCTGAGCGCCCATTGCGCCTCCTGCGCGACGGTGAGCTGTTCGGAGGGAACGCCGTTCACCGAAGCGATCTTGCCGCGCAGCATCGGCACGCGGTTGAAGCCTGTCACATCCGCCCGCGAGGTGATGAGGCTTTCCAGCGCGTCGATCTGATCGGGCTGCACATCGACGAAAAAGAAGGCCGGCGCGCGGTCCGGCAGGTCGCCCGCGATTTCGCCGGTGAGATTTCCATTGATGAGCGAGACGGTGACGAGGAGCGTGAGCCCGAGACCAAGCGAGAGCACGACGGCAGGCGTCGGCGCGCCGGGGCGGTGAATATTGGCAAGGGCAAGCCTGAGCTCCGGCGACCGCATACGCGGCGCACGCGCCGCAAGCGCCATGATGCCGCGCGCCGCCGCAAAGAGCACGACGAAGACGCCCGATGCGCCCATGACAAACCAGAGCGCAAAGAGACGCTCTTCCGCCAGCGCGATGGCAAGACCGGCGAGGACCGCAAGCGCCACCGCCGTCGCCGCGACATAGAAGGGACGCGGGAAGCGGCGCAACGGCGCCACGAGATCGCGGAAGAGGCTCGTTGCCGGTACTTCGCGCGCCCGCGCGAGCGGCCAGATCGCAAAGGCGAGCGCGGTAAGCACGCCATAGGCAGCCGCGAGCAGAAGCGGCCCGCCATATAGACCGAGTTCGGCCGGTATCGGGATCATGTCGCCCGCGACCCAATCGACGATGAAGGGCGCGGCACCGCCGATGACGAGGCCGATGGCAATGCCGACAAGCGCGAGCGCCATGACCTGCATCAGATAGAGCCGGAAAATGAGCGCGCCCGGCGCACCGAGACATTTGAAGATCGCGATCGTCGCGCGCTTTCCGTCGAGATAGGATTTGACCGCATTGGCGACGCCGACGCCGCCGACGACAAGCGCGGTGAGCCCGACCAGCGAAAGGAAAAGCGCCACGCGCTCGACGAAGCGGCGCACGCCGGGCGCACTGTCGCTGCGGTCCTGCACACGCCAGCCCGCATCGGGGAAGCGCGCATTGAGACCGGCGACCCAGGCGGAAATATCGGCGCTCGAACGCGCCGCATCCGGCAGGCGGACGCGATAGTGATACTGGATGAGACTGCCCGGCTGCACGAGGCCCGTCCCTTCGAGCGCCGCCCAGGAAATCATTGCGCGGGGACCGAGCGCGAAACCGTCCGAAACGCGATCGGGCTCGCGGACGATCGTCGCGCGAAGCTCGAAATCAGTCTCGCCGATGCGCACATGATCGCCCACTTCGACGCCGAGCCGCGACAGGAGATTGGGCTCGACCACGAGCCCCGGCACGCCGCCGCGAATGGCGATTGCCTCATCGAAGGCCATCGCGGGCGAAAGCTCCATCTGCCCATAGAGCGGATAGGCATTGTCGACAGCCTTGAGTTCCACCAGCGTCTGGCCGCGCGCGGCATCCGCCGCGGCGTTGCGTGCCATGGCGCGCATTTCGGCGGATGCGGAAACCGCGGCGCGCTCGCCGAGATAGGCACGCTCCGCCGCGCTCGCTTCGCGATGGATCAGCCGGATGCTGACATCGCCGCCGAGAATATCCTGTCCGCCTTCGGCGAGCCCGCGTGTCAACGCGGCCGAAACCGAGCCGACGCCCGCAATCGCCGCGACACCGAGCGCGAGACAGGCGATGAACACGCGAAAGCCCTTGATGCCGCCGCGCAATTCGCGGCGGGCAAGACGGGCGGCAAGCGCGAGCGAAGTTGCGCTGCTGCCGCTCATGCGAGCGCCCCCGCCTCGATCTTCTCGACAAGACCGTCACGCAGCCTGACGATCCTGTGGCAGCGCGCAGCAAGCGCCTCGTCATGGGTAATGAGAACGAGCGTCGCATTCTTGCGGGCATGAAGATCGAACATGAGTTCAATGATCTCGTGGCCCGTGGATTGATCGAGATTGCCGGTCGGCTCGTCCGCCAGCAGAATATCCGGGTCGCCCGCCACGGCGCGGGCAAGCGCCACGCGCTGCTGCTCGCCGCCCGACAACTGCCCCGGATAATGCGTCAGCCGGTGGCCGAGGCCGACCAGTTTCAATTCCTCTTCCGCCCGGTCGAAGGCATCGGCCCGTCCGGCAAACTCGAGCGGGATCGCCACATTCTCGAGCGCCGTCATGGTGGGGATGAGGTGGAAGGACTGGAACACGATGCCGATATGATCGCGGCGGAAGCGGGCAAGTTCGTCCTCGCCAAGCCGCGTGAACTCCGCGCCCGCGCAGGTGACGCGGCCCGAGCTTGGCCGCTCGAGACCCGCAAGAACCATGAGCAGCGTCGACTTGCCCGAACCCGAGGGACCGACGAGACCGGCCGTCTCTCCCTTGGCAATCTTGAGGTCGATGCCCTTGAGAATATTGACCGGACCGGCCGCGCTGGGCAGGCTGAGCTTGACGCTGTCGAGTTCGATGATTGTTTCGGGCAAGTTCTGACCTAGATAAAGAGCGGGCCTGACAGTGTTCTGGATACGCTGCGGGGGCGGAAACGGATCGGGCGGCGCCGGACGCGACTGCGTGGCCCGTTAAGGAGAAAAGACAGGTTACACTATGCGATATGGCCTCCCGGCGCCGCTTTGCAAGTTTTTCGCAAGCCTTGCCCTCATTCTTTCGCTCTCGGCACCGGCGGCGGCAGATGCGGCCGGAGACGGCATGACCATCGTTGCGCTGGGTGACAGCCTGACCGCGGGCTACATGCTCGGGCCCGATGAAGGCTTCACCAACCAGCTCGAAAAGGCGCTGAAAGCGGCGGGTCACGAGAATGTGACCGTGGTGAATGCGGGCGTCTCGGGCGATACGAGCTCGGGCGGCCTTGCCCGGCTCGACTGGGCCGTGGGGCCGGAAGCGGATGCCGTCATCGTGGAACTGGGCGCCAACGACGCGCTGCGCGCCATCGACCCCGATCTCACGCGCAAGAATCTCACCGAAATCGTCACCCGGCTGAAGGCGCGCGGCCTGCCCGTGCTGCTTGCCGGGATGCTTGCACCGCCCAATCTCGGCCGCGACTATGGCGAGAACTTCAACTCGATCTATCCCGATCTCGCCGAAAGCGAGGGCCTCATCCTCTATCCCTTCTTCCTGGACGGCGTGGCGGGCGAACGCGCACTCAACCTCGCGGACGGCATTCACCCGACGGCGGAAGGCGTCGGCGTGATCGTCGAGCGCATTCTGCCGAAAGTCGAATTGCTGATCGCGGAAGCACGCGAACGCAAGACGGCAGGCAACTGACCCATCATCAACATTTCCTGATACAACGAAAACACCAACATTCCTTCGGGGGGACCAAATGGAATACCGCGACCTGGGGCGCACCGGCATAAAGGTGAGCTCGATCTGCCTTGGCACCATGACATGGGGCGAGCAGAACACCGAGGCAGAAGGCCATGAGCAGATGGATTATGCGATCGCTCAGGGCATCAACTTCTTCGATACGTCAGAAATGTATGCCGTGCCGCCGAAGCCCGAAACGCAGGGTGCGACCGAAACCATCATCGGCAACTGGTTCAAGGCGCGCAAGAACCGCGACAAGGTGATTCTTGCGACGAAGGTGGCGGGCCGCAGCCCCATGACATGGCTCCGCGACAATGGCGCCGGCACCGAGCAGAGCAAGGCGCAGATCGAGGAGGCGGTGAACAAGAGCCTCAAACGTCTGCAGACGGATTATATCGACCTCTATCAGCTTCACTGGCCGGACCGGCCGATCAACCTGTTTGGCGGCCTCGGCTACAGGCATATCGAGGGTCCGACACATCCGATCGAGGAAATTCTCGAAACGCTGAATGGCATCGTGAAGGCGGGCAAGGTGCGCCATATCGGCCTTTCCAACGAGACGCCCTGGGGTACGATGAAATTTCTCCATCATGCGGAGACGAAGGGCCTGCCCCGCGTCCAGTCGATCCAGAATGCCTATAATCTCGTGAACCGCACCTTCGAGCTTGGCGGTTCGGAAATCGCGCATCGGGACGGCGTCGGCCTGCTTGCCTATTCACCACTGGCGCAGGGCTATCTCACCGGCAAGTATCAGAACGGGGCGCTGCCTCAAGGATCGCGCAAACAGCTTTTCAACCGCCTGCAACGCTATGAAAGCCCGCAAACGAACCGCGCCATCGAAAGCTATCTTGCCATTGCAAGGAAGCACGGGCTCGACGCGTCGCAAATGGCCAACCAGTTCGTGACGACACGGCCCTTCGTCACCTCCAACATCATCGGCGCGACGACGATGGAACAGTTGAAACTCGCGGTCACGAGCGTCAACGTGAAATGGGCGGAAGAACTCGAAAAGGACATCGAGGCCGCCCATCTCGACCAGCCGAACCCGGCGCCCTGAGAGGGCTTCTTTCCTCCTCTTCGTCATGGCCCGGACAAGTCCGGGCCATGACCGCATGAGCGAATGTCCGACGCATGATCCGCCTTTTCACCGCCCTCGAAATTCCCGACGACGTCGCGGAGAAGATCGTTCCGCTTCAGCAGGGGATCGACGGTGCGCGCTGGATCGAGCGGCCGGATTTTCACATCACGCTGCGCTTTGCGGGCGACATACCGGAAGATGCCGCCAGCGATTTTGCGGAAGCACTGGAGGAAATCCCGGTCGAGGCTTTCGAGGTGGAACTCGAAGGCCTCGGCGAATTCGGCGGCGCGCGGCCACACACGCTATGGGCAGGCGTGAAACCGAGCGAGCCGCTCCGCATCCTGCAAGGCCGTCATGAGAGCGCCGCGCGGCGCGCGGGCCTCAAGCCCGAAACGCGGAACTTCACGCCGCATCTGACGATTGCCCGGCTTGGCCGAGTGGAGACGGCTGAAGTCTACAGTTTCATCCGCGCCCATTCGCCCTTTGCGGCACCCGCTTTCACCGTCGATCACTTCACGCTTTTCTCGGCCAAGGGCGCGACCGGCGGCGGCCCTTATGTGATCGAGCGGCGCTATCCCGATTTCGGCTGGGCGGAAGAGGATTAGATTTATTGTCTTGTCGCATTTTCTACGGTCAACCGGATCCACTTGACCGGAGAATGCTCTAGCCCCGTCCCGCCGCTTCCTCGATGGCATGCATGTCGTCGTCAGAGAGGCCCATATGATGGCCGATCTCATGCACCAGCACATGCGTGACGAGATGGCCGAGCGTCTCGTCATATTCCGCCCAGTAGTCGAGAAGCGGACGGCGATAGAGAAACACCATGTCAGGCATGTGGACGGGCTCCATCACCGAGCGCTCGACATGGGAAATGCCCTGATAAAGGCCAAGCAGTTCGAATGGGCTTTCAAGTCCCATTTCCGTGGCGATCTCGTCATCCGGGAAATCCTCGATGCGGATGATGAGCCCCTCGCAGCGCGCGCGGAAACCCTCCGGCAAACGTGCAAAGGCCTCGTCCGCGATCTTCTCGAACTCCTCGAGCGTCGGCGCCTTGATGTCGTTCCAGTCCATGCGTCTCATTCCTCTTGCGCAACAAGCTTAAGAGCGCGAGGCTCTGATCGCAAATCATGCTGGCCAGAGGAGAGAGGCAGATGAGCGGGAAGCTGACGGGCAAGGCGCGGGAAAAGGCGCTGAAGGGGCTCAAGGGCTGGGCCAAGGTGAAGGGCCGCGACGCCATCGAAAAGAGCTACAGGTTCAAGAATTTCAATGAGGCTTTCGGCTTCATGACGCGCGTCGCGCTGGCCGCCGAGACCATGAATCATCACCCCGAATGGGCGAATGTCTGGAACCGCGTCGATGTGGTGCTGACGACGCATGACGCGGGCGGGCTGTCGGAAAAGGATGTGGCGCTCGCCACGCTGATGGACCGCTGGGCGGGCAAGGCCGGGAAACCGGGAAAGAAATAATCTTCTCGCAGCGCGCAAACAAAAAAGCCCCGGTGTCTCCACCGGGGCTTCTGCATTGATGCACTGAAGGATCAGCGCGGCGCCATGCGGATCGCGCCGTCGAGACGAACCGTCTCGCCGTTGAAATACCCGTTGCGGATCATTTCGGTCGCCAGCGAGGCATATTCGTCCGGGTTGCCGAGACGCGAGGGGAACGGCACCTGCGCGCCAAGCGCCTGACGCACCTTTTCCGGCGCGCCCGCGAGCAGCGGCGTGTCGAAGATGCCCGGCAGGATGGTGTTGACGCGGATGCCTTCGCGGCTCAGGTCGCGCGCGATGGGGAGCGTCATGCCGACCACGCCCGCCTTCGAGGCCGAATAGGCGGCCTGGCCGATCTGGCCGTCAACGGCGGCAACGGAGCCCGTGTTCACGATCGCGCCACGGTCGCCATCCGGCAGCGGGTCGAGCGTGAGCATGCCGGCAGCCGACTTCGCGATGCAGCGGAAGGTGCCAACGAGGTTGATCTGGATGATGAGGTTGAACTTGTCGAGCGGGAAATATTCCGGCTTGCCGGTTTCCTTGTTGCGGCCGGCCGTCTTGATTGCGTTGCCCGTGCCGGCGCAGTTCACGAGGATGCGCTCCTGGCCGATCGCGGCGCGGACCTTCTCGAAGCCCGCATCGACGCTTGCTTCGTCGGTCACGTTCACCTTCGCAAAGACGCCGCCGAGTTCCTTGGCGAGTGCCTCGCCCTTTTCTTCCTGAAGATCGAAAATGCCGATCTTCACGCCTTCCTTGGCGAGACGGCGCGCGGTCGCGGCGCCGAGGCCCGAAGCGCCGCCGGTGATGATGGCGCTGATGCTGCTGTCGAGTTTCATGGCTTATTTCCTTCTCTGCATGGGCCGGAGGGCCCCGCGTTTCCCTGTCTGCGGGCGTGGGGACCGCGCCCGATTGGCGCCGATTTAACAAATTCAGGGGGCAAAGAGCGAGCCAAAAATCTCTTTCAATCAAGGCATTTGGCAAGGCATTTGGCCGCGCCCGCCATTGACGCAACGTCGGCTTGGCTTGCAAGGCCGCCCCATTGACCCCATCTTGATCCCGCAAGCGAGCGGGGCGCGAAACGCGAGGAGCGGAGGCATCTTCATGCCCATATCACCGGGAAATCCGGGCGCGGAAGGCGCCGAGAGCGAACTCCTCGACCCGAAGCACCAGCTGCCCGCGGTGATCGCCCGCAACGAAAAGACGGTTTCGGACGGTTTCTGGAAGAAATTGCTGAAAGTGGCAGGCCGTATCCCCTTCGCCGAGGAAGCGGCCGCCGCCTGGTTCTGCGCCCGCGATCCCGAAACGCCGACCCGTGTGCGCGCCATGCTGCTCGCCGCACTCGCCTATTTCGTAACGCCGGTCGACCTCATCCCGGATTTCGTCGCCGCCTTCGGCTTCACCGACGATGCGACCGTGCTGATGGCGGCATTGGGCCTCGTTTCGTCCTACATGAAGCCGCGCCACCGGAAGGCCGCGCGGGAGGCGCTTGGGCTGCCTCCCGCGAAAGACGGCCCGGAAAAGGCCTGAGCCGTCACGCGACCCAGACACCGCTCGCATTTGAGCGGTAGCCGAGCGAGCGATAGGCGGCATCGACGAGCGCCTGCCCGCGATTGTTGAGCAGGATGCCGGCGCCCATCCGGTTCATGTTGTAGCCGAAGCTCATGCGCGCTTCGGGGTCTGCAAAGCCGATAGACCCGCCCATGCCGACATGGCCGAAGGCGGCTTCCGACATGATGCAGGAGGAATTCGGCTCGTTCTTCAGCGCGCGATTGTCCATGGACTTCATGAAGCCGAGCGCGAAACGCGACGGAATGAGAAGCGTCGCATCCTCATGCGTCGCCATGGCGACGCGGCCCATGCGGGCAAGCGTGTCCGGGCCCACGAGATTGCCGCCGCCATTGGCAAGCGGGGCATACATGCCGGCGAGGCCACGCCCATTCGAAATGCCGTTGCCCGAGCCGATTTCGGCCGCATGACATTCGCGCGAATTGAAATTCGCATTGCCGTTGTTCAGCAGAAAGAGATGGGCGGGGCTCGACGGATCCGTAAGCAGCGCCTGCGTGAATTTGGAATTGGCGGCGGCCGGATCGGGCTCGGCAAAGATCATCGGTGCGATGCGGGGCTCGATCTCCTCAGGCGTTCCGATCCAGAAGTCGATACCGAGCGGCCTTGCGACTTCCTCTGCAAAGAACCGGCCCATGCGCCGCCCGCTCGCGCGATGGACAAGCTCGCCCACCGTCCAGGCGAGCGTGACGCCGTGATAGCCGTTGCGCGTGCCCGGTTTCCAGAAGGGCTCTTCCTCCTCGATGAGCTTCACCATGTAGTCGTAATCGTAATAGGCGCCGTCCTTCAGCCGCGTGCGCAGATGCGGCTGACCCGCCGAGTGATCGAGCATCATGGAGACAAGCGTCTCTTCCTTGCCGTTCTTCGCATATTCCGGCCAGTAGTCGGCGACCTTCGCATCGAGGTCGAGCTTGCCCCGGTCGGCAAGCATATGTGCGCAAAGCGAAGTCGCGCCCTTGGTGCAGGAAAAGACGATGGAAACCGTATCCTTCTCCCAGGGCGCGCCGCCGCGCTCTTTCCTGCCGCCCCACAGATCGACAACCGTCCTGCCCTCGAGCGTGATCGCGACATTCGCGCCGACTTCATCGTGCTTTTCGAAATTCTCGACAAAGGCATCGACCACCGGCCTGAACTTCGGGTCATAGGTTCCGTGCAGCGTGCCGGCTTTCGTTTCCTTCGAAAGATTTTCCATCGTCGCTCTCCCTGTTCTTTTCCGTTTTTCGTTTACCGGCTCGACCGCAAGCCGCCATATCCCGCGCCGATAAGCACCGGCTTGATCGCTTCGATAAGAACCTCATAGCCCTTCGCATTGAGCGACAGCCCGTCCCAGCGGAAGAGGTCTTCTCTGATATTGTTCTGCGCATCGAACATGCCCGGCGTCACGTCGATGAAATACATGCCGCGCTCACCGCTCACATAATCGGCGATCAACTGATTGGCGCGATGCGCGCCGTACCAGCGTTCCTTGCGGGCGGGCGAAGGACGGATCGACACGAAATAGACCGGCGCATCGAGATTTTCCGCGCGCAGCGAAAGGACAAGCGTTCGGAAATCGTCGAGCACGTCTTCCGGCCGCCGCCCGCGCACATCGGCAAGATCGGCATCGCCCGCCATAACGACGACGGCGCGCGGCTTGTAGGGATGGATGATGCGGGCGCGGTAATAGTCGATATGCTTGATCTGCGCCCCGCCGAAGCCGCGCTGGATGACGGGAATGGGCGCCATGTCTTCCGCCAGCCGTTCCCAGAGCCGCACATCGCGCCCACCGACAAAGAGCACCGCATTTTCGGGCGGCGGATTGGAGACGTCGCGCCGCTCGAAAGCGGCGATCTCGCCTTCCCAGTATTTCGGCTCGCCGGATGCGAGCAGCACATAGATGAGAAACGCAAAGAGCGCGAGGACGGCAACGCCGAAGCCGATGCCGAGCGTCACCAATCCCCGTCTCATTCAAACGCCCCCCTGCCTCATCATTCTCTAGCGCGAGGGAACGATGACGATCTTGCCCTTCACCTTGCGCGCCGCCATGTCCTTCAGCGCCTGCGCCGCTTCCTCGAACTTATAGGTCCTGGAGACATGGGGACGAAGCTTGCCGGCCTTGAACCAGCTCATCAGCTCTTTCAGGTTTTCCTGATGGCGCTTCGGCTCGCGGCCCGTGAAGGCGCCCCAGAACACGCCGACAATCTGGCAGCCCTTGAGGAGCGCGAGATTGAGCGGGATTTTCGGGATCGGGCCGGCGGCAAAACCGATGACGAGGAAGCGGCCCTCCCAGTTCGTCGCGCGCAGCGCCGCTTCCGAATAATCGCCGCCGACCGGATCGTAGACGACATCGGCACCCTGCCCGCCCGTCAGTTCCTTGATGCGGTCGGTCAGCGCCTTCTGCTGATCCTTGTCGAGCGAACCCGCCGGATAGAGGATCGTCTCATCCGCACCATGCTCCTTGCAGACGGCGAGCTTGTCTTCCGACGAGGCGGCGGCAATCACCCGTGCGCCCATCGCCTTGCCAAGCTCGACGGCGGCAAGGCCAACGCCGCCCGCGGCACCGAGCACCAGCAGCGTCTCGCCGGGCTTCAGATTGGCCCGGTCCTTCAGCGCATGATGCGAGGTGCCATAGGTCATCAGGAAGGCGGAGGCCGTCACATAGTCCATCTCGTCCGGGATCGGCGTCACGCGGGCCTGATCGAGCGCAATCTCTTCGGAGAAGCCGCCCCAGCCGCAGGAGCCGATGACGCGGTCGCCGACCTTCACCTTGTCGACGCCCTCGCCGACCTTGATGACCTTGCCCGAGACTTCGCCACCCGGCGAGAAGGGCAGCGGCGGCTTGAACTGGTACTTGTTCTCGATGATGAGCACGTCCGGGAAATTCACGGCCGCGGCATGAACCTCGAGCACCACCTCGCCCTTTTTGGGCTCGGGGCTCGGCACCTCCTCGATCACGAGGCTGTCGGGCGGCCCGTATTCCTTGCAAAGAACGGCTTTCATGGTCGTCTCCCCTTTTTGGATCGCGTTCTGGAAATGTCGCTGCCATTCCCTTAGCACGATGAGGCCGATATTCGCCAGATTGGCGCCCTCTCCCGGCCCCCTGCCATGCTTCCGCCACAAGGCGCCCGCAAATTCGGACCCGAAACGGGCCGGGAAATCGGCCCGGCAAGGGGACTTGCGGGCGGCGGCGTCTGGAAATCGGGGCCGTGTGCCGGTATGGTCAGGCGCGAATCCCGGGCCGGACGATACCGCAAGCCCAAACTGAAAAAGTGCTGGCTGAGAAGAGTTGGAGAATATGCCGAGACGCCCGTTTCTTTCCGCGCCTTTCAAGATGGCGATTGCCGCCCTCGGACTGACCTTCGCCGTGACCGGCCTTGCCGCGACGGCATCCGCCCAGGAAGCACCGAAACTCCTCGGCCGCTATGACGACTGGTCGGCCTACAGCTATGGCTCGGGCAATGACCGCATGTGCTATGCCATGACCACGCCGACGAAATCTGTTCCGGCTGGCGCCAATCGCGGCGACATCTATTTCATGGTGACGCACCGCCCGGCGCGGAACACGAAGAACGAAATCAGCATGCGGATCGGCTACCCCTTCAAGGACACGAGCCGGCCCTTTGCCCAGATCGGCAACGACCGTTTCCAGATGTTCTCGGGCGTGCAGCAGGGCGGCGAACACCGCTTCTGGGCCTGGCTCGAAAATCCGTCCGACGAGGCCAAGATGGTCCGTGCGCTGCGCTCCGGCAGCTCGATGGAAATTCGCGGCACCTCGCAGCGAGACACGCTGACCACCGACACCTATTCGCTGAAGGGCTCGTCGGCGGCGCTCAACAAGATCGACGAGGCCTGCAAATAGGTCCGGGCAGGGCGGAATTTCCTGCGGATTTCCGCCCTTTTCGCCTTGTGAACATGCGCCTGTTGGTGCCCCGGCGGCTCTTTATGATATGAGAAGCCCGAACTGGCCGGGCCCGCCCTTGCGGGCGCGGCCGCACGGCTTTCAGGTATGACCCCATGACGGCACTCGACATGTCACACGAGAAGCGCAAGTCCGCCTCCGAGGCGGCGGCGCCCGCGCATGTGAAGCCGGGCCTGATCGGCCTGACGCGGCCGCAGCTCATGGAGGCATTGAAGAAGGCGGGCCTTCCCGACAAGCAGCTCCGCATGCGCGCGGGGCAGGTCTGGAACGGCCTCTACAAGAGCGGCTTCACCGATTTCAGCGCCATGACGACGCTTTCGAAGGAGCTGCGCGAGCAGCTTGGCGCGACATTCGACATTTCGCGCCTCGAAGTGGTCACCGAACAGAAATCGGTGGACGGGACGCGCAAATGGCTGCTGCGGCTTCCCTCGGGCGTGCCCGGCGTACCGGGCCCGGAAATCGAGACGGTCTATATCCCGGAAGAAGGACGCGGCACGCTCTGCGTTTCCTCGCAGGTCGGCTGCACGCTCACCTGCACATTCTGCCACACCGGCACGCAGAAACTCGTGCGCAACCTGACGGCCGGCGAGATCGTCGGCCAGGTGCTGATCGCGCGCGATGCACTTGGCGAGTGGCCGGACTCCAATCGCAATTCCGACGACCGCCTCATCACCAATATCGTGATGATGGGCATGGGCGAGCCGCTCTATAATTTCGACAATGTGCGCGATGCACTCGATGTGATTTCGGACGGCGAAGGCATTTCGCTCTCGAAGCGCCGCATCACGCTCTCCACCTCCGGCGTCGTGCCGATGATCGAGAAGGCGGGCGCCGAAATCGGCTGCATGCTCGCGATCTCGCTTCATGCCGTGAATGACGAGACGCGCAACAAGCTGGTGCCGCTCAACAAGAAATATCCGATCAAGGAACTGCTCGACGCCTGCCGGAACTATCCCGGCCTCTCGAATGCGCGGCGCATCACCTTCGAATATGTGATGCTGAAAGGCGTGAACGATTCCATCGAGGATGCGAAGGAACTCGTGCGGCTCCTGAAAGGCATTCCGGCGAAGATCAACCTGATCCCCTTCAATCCCTGGCCGGGAAGCCCATACGAATGTTCCGACTGGGCGCAGATCGAGAAATTCGCCGACTTCGTCAACCGCGCCGGCTATGCGAGTCCCGTCCGCACCCCGCGCGGCCGCGACATCATGGCCGCCTGCGGCCAGCTGAAAAGCGAGACGGTGAAGAAGCGCGCGAGCGAGAGATTCAAGGAAGAACGCGCGGAGGCTTGATGCCTGCATCCACCGCTGCTCAAGGATGCGTCCGCGCCCACTGAAGCGCCGCTTCGAGCCTGTCATTCCCCCAGAAAAGCTCATCGCCCGCAAGGAAACTCGGCGCGCCGAAAATGCCGCGGGCCACGGCCTCTTCCGTCTGCGCCTTGAGCCGCTCCTTGTTCTCCGGCGCATTGGACTGCGCGATCAGCGCCGCCGCATCGAGAGAGAGGGAGGAAAGAATATCCGCGAGCACGCCCTCGTCCGAAATGTCCTTCTGCTCCGAGAAATTCGCGAGATAGACGCGCCGCGTGAACTCCGGCCCCCAGGCCGCGTCCTGCCCGAGCAGCGCAAGCCGCGCCGCCTTCAAGCCATTCTGCGGGAAACGCACCGGCGCCTTCAGCGCGAGCCCCGCAGCCTCGCAGATGCGCGCCATGTCGCGCCACATATATTTTCCCTTGGCGGGATAGATGTTGAAGGGACTGTCGTTCCAGCCCTGCGCCCCGAAAATCGGCCCGAGCAGAAAGGGGCGCCAGCGCAGCGTGACACCCGCTTCCCTTGCCGCAGCTTCCACGCGCATCGCCGCCGGATAAGAGTAGGTGCTCGCGAACTCGTACCAGAACTCGATTTTCATGGGCGGCCTCTATGATGTAGACACACTATTCTACACCCGCTGACGCCCATCCGTCAGAGCCAATCCGCGCAACAGGGATTGCATGCGCCTAGACCCTCGCTTTCGTATCGAGCTTCAGCGTTTCGGCAATACCGCGGATCAGCGCGATGTCCTCGACGAAGCGGCGGATATGGTCGCTGCCGCGCAAATCCTTCCAGACCGAAGGCTGCGAGAAATAGCCGCGCCGCCCGTCAATGGCGATGAGGAGGTCTTCGCCCTCAAAGGCCGCCTGCACCGGGTCCTTCATTTTCTCCTTCAGATCCGACAGACGCTCCATGAAGGCCGGCGTCAGCAGATAGCGCGCCTCGACCTGATCTTCCGAAAACACCTCGAAATGCTTTTCGAAGCGCGGGTCTTCGAGGCGCACGCGCTCTCCCGGAACGCCCGAATGCCCGAGCGCATTCAAAAGCCCCTGATCGCCGCGCAAGATGGTGCGGCCCGAAAACCGCTTCGGAAAACGGTAACGCGCCACGATCCCGCGAAACACCGTCTCATAATCGTCGCGCTTGTCGCGCCGCACCCGCTTTTCGAGGAAGGCCTCGGCAAGTTCGAAAGGAACGCCGTTCACCTCGCCTGCAACATGATCCTCGAGCGTCTTCCGGCTATAACCGGGAAGCAGACGGCATTGCTCGAACGGCGCCAGAAAATCGGGCGGCACATCCGGCGAATAGCGATAGCCGAAATGCGCGAAAATCCTTTCCGACAATTCCCCGGCAAAGGTGCGGCCCCATTGCATGAGAGGCACGAACTGAAGCCCGCCCGTGGCGAGCACGGCGAAGGAGGCGAAATAGCCAAGATCGCGCCAGCCGTTATCCTCCATCAGCGCGGAGAACAGAGCGAAGATACATGCGGCGCCCACGATGAGCGGTACGGCGCGGCGCAAGGCGCGAGCGGCAAGCACTCTGCGCTCCGCTTCCTTCTCCTCGACCCAGGGCGCGATCTCTCGCGCATAGAAGCCGTCGAAGTCCGGCCCGGCCCCGGCCATGTTTACCTCAGGCCATCAACTTGTTGACATCGACGGGCTCGCGCGCCGCCGCATCCTCCACCTCATAGAAGGGGAAGGGCTGCACATTGGCGATCCGCGCGATGATGGAGCCGGGGAAAATCTCCACCGCATTGTTGAGCCGCGTCACCGCCGAATTGTAGAAGCGCCGGGCGGCAGCGATATTGCCTTCCACTTCCTCGAAGGTTGCCTGCGCCCGCGTCACCGTTTCGGCGGAGCGAAGCTCGGGATAGTTCTCCGCCACGGCGAAGAGCCGCAACATGCCGGCCTCAAGCGCGCGCGATGCCTCGAGATGGGCGGCGACCGCCGCCGGATCGTCCTTCGCATAGGGCTCGGCCACTTTCGCCCGGAGCGCCGTCAGCCCTTCGAGCAGGGCCTTTTCATGCGTCATGAATTTCTGCGCCAGCGCCACGATATTGGGCAGGAGGTCGAACCGCTTGCGAAGCTGCACGTCGATCGAGCCCATTGCCTCGCGCACCTCGTTCCGCCGCGTGATGAGGCTGACATACCAGGCATAGCCGCCAACAAGGATGACCGCGGCAAGCACGAGCAGAATGGTGGAAAATTGCATGGGAACCCCCCAAATCCGGCCTGATTCCGGGCGATTATGGCAGCGAATGGGCTTCCCGTCCCGCCTCACGCCCCTCCCCTTGCCGCAAGGGCGGATTTCCCTATAGTGCGCCGCAAAATCGACCCCTCCCAAAGGTGACGACATGAGCGCCGACAAATCCGTGAAAAAGGTGGTCCTGGCTTATTCGGGCGGCCTCGACACCTCGATCATCCTGAAATGGCTGCAGGAGACCTATGGCTGCGAGGTGGTGACCTTCACCGCCGATCTCGGCCAGGGCGAGGAGCTGGAGCCCGCGCGCAAGAAGGCCGAGATGCTCGGCATCAAGGAAATCTATATCGAGGATCTGCGCGAGACCTTCGTCCGCGACTATGTCTTCCCGATGTTCCGGGCAAACGCAGTCTATGAAGGCGTCTATCTGCTTGGCACCTCGATTGCCCGGCCGCTGATCGCCAAGCGCCAGATCGAGATTGCCGCCGAAACCGGCGCCGACGCCGTCTGCCACGGCGCGACAGGCAAGGGCAACGACCAGGTCCGCTTCGAGCTTGGCTATTACGGCCTCAACCCGAACATCAAGGTGATCGCACCCTGGCGCGAATGGGACCTGACCTCGCGCACCAAGCTCATCGAATTTGCCGAGAAGCACCAGATCCCGATTGCGAAGGACAAGCGCGGCGATGCGCCCTTCTCGGTCGACGCGAACCTGCTGCACATCTCCGCCGAAGGCAAGGTGCTGGAAAACCCCGCCGAGGAAGCGCCGGAATATGTCTATTCCCGTTCCGTCTCGCCGGAAGAAGCACCCGACCGCCCGACCTATATCGAAGTCGGCTTCGAGAAGGGCGATGCCGTCTCCATCGACGGCGTGAAGATGAGCCCGGCGACGCTGCTTGCGAAACTGAACGAGCTTGGCGGTGCTAACGGCATCGGCCGTCTTGATCTTGTCGAGAACCGCTATGTCGGCATGAAGTCGCGCGGCGTCTATGAAACGCCGGGCGGAACGATCCTGCTCGTCGCGCATCGCGGCATCGAGTCCATCACGCTCGACCGCGGCGCCGCGCATCTGAAGGACGAACTGATGCCGCGCTATGCCGAACTTATCTATAACGGTTTCTGGTGGAGCCCCGAGCGTGAGATGCTCCAGGCGCTGATCGACAAGAGCCAGGAAATGGTGACGGGTACGGTGCGCCTGAAGCTCTACAAGGGTTCGGCAACGGTGGTCGGCCGCTCCTCGCCCTATTCGCTCTATTCCGAGGCCCATGTCACCTTCGAGGACGACGCCGGCGCCTATGACCAGAAGGACGCGGCGGGCTTCATCAAGCTCAATGCGCTGCGCCTCCGCCTTCTCGCCGCCCGCAACAAGAGGGTATCCAGGTAATGCGTATCGACGCCATCCCGGTGGGCAAGAACCCGCCGGACGACATCAATGTCATCGTGGAAGTGCCGCATGGCGGCCATCCGGTGAAGTACGAGCTCGACAAGGAATCGGGCACGCTTTTCGTCGACCGCTTCATGCATACGGCCATGCAGTACCCCTGCAATTACGGCTTTGTGCCGCATACGCTTTCGCTCGATGGCGACCCGGTGGACGTGCTTGTCGTGAGCCGTATTCCGGTGGTGCCCGGCGCCGTCATCCGCTCGCGCCCCATCGGCGTGCTGATGATGCATGACGAGGCCGGACAGGACGAGAAGATCCTCGCCGTGCCGGTCGAGAAGCTCAACCCCTATTACAAGAATGTGCAGAACTATACCGACCTGCCGGACATCCTGATCCAGCGCATCACCCATTTCTTCGAGCACTACAAGGATCTCGAGGAAGGCAAATGGGTGAAGATCGACGGCTGGAAGGATGCGGACGCCGCCCGCGCCATTATCCGCGAAGGCATCGAGGCCGCGAAGAAGGCGGGCTGACGAAAGTCAGGGCCTGCGCCAAGGCGTCTCGACGCCGAGCACATGGCCGGCGACTTCCTGCATCAGCACCTTGCCGCTGTCGGAATTGGTGAGCACCACCACGGCACTGCGCCGCGCCGGCTCGATCACGATGAGGCCGCGCAATCCGATGCTTGCACTCGGCTGCCAGATGGTGAGCCCGTCCATGCGCTCGCGCGTGTAGAAGCCGAGGCCCGTGCCCACGCGGTCGCCGATCGGCCCGCTCACCTCGATGCGCTCATCCACCATGCGCGCCCTTGCCGACACGCCGATCAGCTCGCCATTGATGAAGCCCGCAGCAAAGCGCGCGAGATCATGTGCGCTTGAGCGAAGCGACAGCGCCGCATTGAAATCGCCGCCATCCCGCGCCGGTAGCGGCACCTGCCACGACATGAAATAAAGGCTTGCAACAACGACGAGCGCGAAGGAGAGCGGACTGAAGGCCTCGCGCCTCATGCTGCTGCGCGAAATCATGCCGTCCTGCGATGTTTGCCCAAGGACAAAGCGCGCATACTGGATCGCGGCTGTAAGCAGCAGCACACCGGCAATCCAGACAAGGAAGTAGCCGATGCAGAAAAGCAGCGTCCAGCCGCCCTGCATGTAATAGAGAAGGAGGCTCGCCCCGACAGGCGCGATGAAAGCCGCCGGCACAAGATCGAAAGGCTTGAGCTTCAGACGGTGAAAGCCGAGCCGCACCACCAGCAGCGTCACGATGAATCCGGCAAGGAAGATCGCCACCATCGGCCCCGCAAAGGCCGTGATCGGCACCCAGAGCGCGTCATGCCCGCGCGCGACGTCATCGACCAGTGCCTCGGGAATGATATAACCGGAGGACGACATGCCAAGCGGCTGGAAAAGCCGTTCGCGCATCAGCCGGTCGAACGGCTTGCCGTCGGCCTCCGCCATGACATGCGCGAGATAGACAAAGCCCATGCCGCCCGCGCGGTAGCCGCTGCCCGGCTCGAAGGCGACCGAGCGCGAGCCCAGACGAACCCGGTCCGAGAGGCCCGAACGGTGCATCAGCACATGCCGAAGCGTGATCGCATCCGAAGCGGCGCGGTTCGGTATCCACGGTTCGGCAAGCGCACGGGCGAGCGGCTCATCGAGCGCAAGCTTTCCCTCCTGCACCATCTGCAAGGCGGTGAACGCCTGAAGCGGCAGGCCGATGCCGCCAACTTCGAACATGGTATGGGCGGTCACAGGCACTTCGCCGCTTGCATCGGCGACGCCATAACCGCGCTCGAACACAATCTGGCCATCGGCGACGATGGCGACCGAAACGCCGGGCACCGAGAGAGCTTCCATGCGTTCGGCGATGAAATAATCGAGAGCGGCTTCCATCTCGCCGCGCGGCCAGTCGAGCATACCGCCCGACGTATCCTGTGCGCTTGCAGCCGCAATGGAAAGCAAGCCCGCCACTGCAACGGCCAGACCGCAAAGAAAATGGATGGGGCGCAGCCAGATCAGCATCTAGAGCGTGCCCTCGCCGTCGATCGGGATGCGCGGTATCTGAAAATTGAGACGGAGCGCGTCGATCCTGCGGCGGATTTCGTCTTCGAGCGGACCGCGCGCAGCGGCGGCAACAGCGGCCCGCAGTTCCTCGCGGTTCTTCACACCGAGCACCAGTGTGTCGACGCCCTGCATCCCGAGCGCATAGCGATGCGCGAGGATAGCCGGATCCTCACCAATCTCGCTGGCGAGCTTGCGGAAGGGTGCGGCCTTTTCGTAGTCGCGCATTTCAGGATCGCCGGGCGGAAGCATACGGTCGATCTTCGCCGTGAGCGCACCCGCCTGCACGGCGCGAATGCCCATCACGCCGACCTCATTGTTTTTTGCGGTGCGTATGATGTTGCGCGGCTCGGCCGGTTCCTCATAGCGCCGCATACCGCCCGGCGAATCGATAAGGTTCGTCACAGCCTGAACGACCGCAGGCTTCGGCTCGCCGCGAAGCACTTCCATGATGCTGCGCGGAAGACCCGTACCGGTGATACCCCAGGCGCCGATGAGACCCTTTGCCTTGAGCCTTTCGAAGGTTGGCACGACCTCGCCGAAGAACACGCTCTCGCGCACCGCCCCATAGTTCGGGAAGGAGGGGTCGAGCGCATATTGATAGCTGTCCGGGCAGATATTCGAATGAAGGAAGAAAATATCGGCCTGCTCGCGCTTCATGGTTTCGAGACTGCGCAGGACTGACTTTTCAAGCCGCGCCGCAATTTCGGAATAGTGGCGCTCGCCGATCATGCATTTGGTGGTCACGCGCAAATGCGAGGGCCAATTGCCGCCGAAGGTTTCGCCCGCCACCGCTTCCGCCTCGCCGCGCCCGTAAAGCGGCGCAAGATCGATCATATTGATGCCGAGATCGACCGCTTCGCGCAATGTGGCAACAGCTTCGTCGCGCGATGTTTCGCCCCAGATCTGGCCGAGACCGCCGCCACCCAGCGACAGCGCGCTGACAGGCCATAATTGTCCGAGGCGGCGCATCTCCATCGCTCAGAAATCCTCCGGCAGCGAAATGCCATGGCGGCGGCAGGCGGCGATCACGGTATTGCGCAGGAGACAGGCGACCGTCATGAGGCCGACGCCGCCCGGCACCGGCGTGATGGCGCCTGCAACTTCGGAAACATCCGCGAAATCGACATCGCCGACGAGCTTTGTCTTGCCCGCGCCCTTTTCCGGCGCAGGCACACGATTGATGCCGACATCGATGACGATCGCGCCGGGCTTCACCCAATCGCGCTTCACCATGTTCGGCCGCCCGACGGCGGCAACGAGAATATCCGCTTCGCGCGCGATCGCGGGCAGATCGTGCGAGCGGCTATGCGCGATGGTGACGGTGCAGTTTTCCTTGAGCAGCAACTGCGCAACCGGCTTGCCGACGAGGTTGGAACGGCCGATCACGACGGCATGTTTGCCCGCGAGATTGCCGCCCGCCTTCTTCGCCATGATGAGGCAGCCTTCGGGCGTTGCGGGCACCATGGCGGGAAGACCGCTCGCAAGGCGCCCGGCATTGAGCGGGTGCAGCCCGTCCGCATCCTTGCCGGGGTCGATCGCGTCGATCACGGTCTGCTGGCTGATATGGTCCGGCACCGGGAATTGCACGAGGAAGCCATGCACGGCGGGATCGGCATTGAGCTCGGCGACCTTGGCAAGAAGCGCCGCCTCGCTCGTCTCCCCCGGCAGGCGGTACTCGTAGGAGTTCATGCCCGCTTCTTTCGTCGCAAGCCCCTTGTTGCGGACATAGACCTCGCTTGCCGGATCGTTGCCCACGAGGATGACGGCAAGGCCCGGCGTCAGACCGTGCTCGCGCTTCAGCCGCGCAACCTCGGCAGCGACACGCGCGCGCAACTCGGCCGAAATGATCTTGCCGTCGATGATGGAAGCCTTGGTCATAAGGGCACCTTTTGGTCTGGATTGAGTGCCCAGGCGAGCGGCAGGGTCCTGCCCGCGCTCCACGGTGGTTCACCACCTTATTCTCGCCAGTCACGCGGGTTTCGCGGCACTATAATAAGGACCGGCGGCGCCGGACAAGGCCCGGCAACGGCTCAATCGTGCCGTTCCGGCAGGGATTTCAGCCATGCCTCGAGCCGGGCAAGGAGGCCGCCTGGCTCGCCCGCGGCCAGTACGGTCTTGCTGCGGCCCGTTTCGCCGGTGGCGATGGAAAGGGATGAGCGCGGCAGGCCCGTGCTTCGCGCCAGCAGTTTCAGGACCGCCTCATTGGCCTTGCCCTTCTCGGCAATGGCAGAGACGCGCAGCCTGAGATGGGCGCCGCCGCCGGCATCGGCGCCAAGCCCATCGACCCGGTCCGCCCCGCCGCGCGGCGTGACCCTGAGCCGGAGCAGGACGCCATTTGGCACCGCCCGCAGGGGCATGGGCCGCCGCTTACCTCAGGCCGAGCCAGATGGGCACGTCATAGGTGAGAAGATTCTGCACGAAGAAGAGCAGCAGAATGAGGATGACCGGCGAAATGTCGATGCCGCCGAGATTGGGCAGGAGATTGCGAATCGGCCGCAGCGCCGGTTCCGTCAGCCGGTTGATCGTGTCGGCCACCATGTAGACGAAGCGGTTTTGCGTATTCACCACATTGAAGGCGATGAGCCAGCTCAGCACCACGCCGATGATGAGGACCCAGACATAGATCGAGATCAGGCTGACGAGGAGGTTCAGAAGGGCAATCATGGGGGCTCGCCGGTTGATTGTTGTCGGGAGGGGCGGCTCACGCGGACGGCCGGATCCCGGCCGGAAACGGATGGCCGGACGGACCGGCCCCTAGAGATGTAACCGCCGGGGGAAGCCGGTTCAAGGAGAGCTTTGCCCCCTGCCCAAGCCTCTCTTGACACCCGCCGCGCCGCCGCCTAATAAGCGGCCTCTGGCGCCGAAAGGCGCAGGGCTCCGGGGCCGTAGCTCAGTTGGGAGAGCGCCTCGTTCGCAATGAGGAGGTCAGCGGTTCGATCCCGCTCGGCTCCACCATTTCCCGGATGCCCCCAGCCCCGAAAACCAGCCTGAAACTCAGTCCCGCTCCGGCGGCAGCCAGTGGCCGAGAAAACGCTCGAGCCAGTTCCTGAGCGCCGCATCATGGGCCGCCCTGCCCTGCCGGTGCATTTCGGCGGGCTGCGCGCCCGGCCGGACAAGCCGCTCCTTCCCGAACTCGAGCCAGGCATCCATCATCGGCGTGGTGAGCTCAGGGTGAAACTGGAGGCCATAGGCGGCCTTGCCGTAGCGCATGGCCTGAACCGGGAAATCGTCTCCTTCGGCGAGCTGCACCGCGCCCGAGGGCAGATCGAAGCCCTGCTGATGCCACTGATAGACATGCTGCGGATCGTCGAAGAGGTGGCGGCCTTCCGCCGTCGGCCGGATCGGGTAATAGCCGGCCTCGACGCGATCCTGCGGATGGGAATAGACGCGGGCACCGAGATGGCGCGCCATCATCTGGCCGCCAAGGCAGATGCCGAGAAAGGGCTTTTCCTCCTTCAGCGGAATGCCGATCCAGTCCGTTTCCGCCTTGATGAAGGGAAGATCGTCATTGGCGCTCATCGGCCCGCCGAATATCACCGCCGCATCATGGGCGGCCATATCGGCGGGTAGCGGGTCGCCCAGCGCCGGGCGGCGGATATCGAGATCGCAGCCGCGCCGCACCAGCGCCTGGCCGACCCGGCCGGGACTGGACCTCTCCTGATGGAGAACGATGAGAATGCGGCGACCCATGCGAGCCTCAATGTGGGGCCGCGCCCCGCGAGGTGCAAGAGCCCCGGCGGCGGCTTACATCGCGCTGATGCCGCCGTCGATCTTGATTTCCGCGCCGGTGATGAATTTCGACTCGTCCGAGGCGAGATAGAGCACGCAATAGGCGACATCGTCCGGCTCGCCCACGATGCCGAGCGGCACCTGCTTGGCGAGTTTCCTGACAAGCTCCTCCTTCGACATGCCGCCGCGCAGCATCATGCCATCGAGGATCGGCGTGTCGATGAAGGTCGGATGGATCGAATTCGAGCGGATGCGGTAGCCGCGCTTGGCGCAATGAAGCGCGACGGACTTCGAGAGCAGCCAGACGCCGGCCTTTGCCGCATTATAGGCCGCCATGTTGTGACCCGCGATCAGCCCTGCGATGGAGGACGTATTGATGATCGAGCCCGGCGCATGCGGCACCATATAGGGGATCGCATATTTGCAGCCGAGAAAGACGGAATCGACATCGACCGCCTGAACCTTCTTGAAGGTCTCGAAATCGGTTTCCTCGACCGTCGTACCGCCGCCGATGCCGGCATTGTTGAAGAGCACATTGATGCCCCCCATCGCCTTGTTCGCTTCGGCAAGCGCGTGCTTCCACTGATCCTCGCGCGTGACATCGAGGCCGACGGCGAAAGCCATGCCGGGACATTCCTCATTGATCTCGGCGGCGACATTTGCCGCGCCCTTCTCGTTGATGTCGGCAAGCGTCACCTTCGCGCCCTCGCGCGCCAGCATGATGGCGGACGCCTTGCCAAGACCCTGCGCGCCGCCCGTGATGAAGGCCATCTTGCCTTCGACGCGGCCTTTTCTTTCCCGTGCCATGATTCTTCCCGTTCTTGAAATGTCAGTTTCGGCGCGTCAGAGCATCGCCGTATTGGTCGGCACGCCGAGCAACAGCCGGCCCGTCAGCTCATAGGTCGCGTCCGACACCATCATGTGTTGCGTCGCGACATGCACATCGCGGAACTGGCGCTGGAGCGCGGAGTTGCGATAGACGGAGCTGCCGCCCGCGAGCGTATACATGAGATCGACCGCCTTGGTGGCCGAACGCACGGCATGTGTCGTCGAAAGACGCAGATCGCGGCGATGTGCGACCGTGATCTCGCCATTCTTCGAGGCCGCTTCCCATGCCGCCTCGATCGCTTCCATGAGATAGGCGCGGCCCGACCGCGTCAGGGCTTCCGCCTCCGACACATCGAGATGCGCCTTGGCGCGCAGCGCCAGCGGCTTCGAGGAACCTTGCGGTGTCTTGCCGCCTGCAAGATCAACCAGCGTGTCGATCGCACCACGCGCAAGACCGAGCGATACGGCGGCAATGCCGATGCCGAGCAGACCGAATGTCGGGAAGCAGTAGAGCGGGCGCGGCAGCGGCTTGTCGCTGACAAGGCTCACAGCGCGCGTCGCCGGGACGAAGAGATCCTTCACCTCGAAATCCGTGCTGCCCGTGCCGCAAAGGCCGGACACATCCCAGGTGTCGTGGAGATGCACCTGACCCGCCTCGAAAATCATCATGCGGTTCTGGGGAATGCCCTCGGCCGCCATCTCGGGCTTGCCGTCATCGCCGAGGATCATGCAGCCGCCGGAAATCCACTGTGCATTGCGCGAGCCCGAGCCCCATTGCCAGCGGCCAGTGACGCGATAGCCCTCGACGCCGCCTTCGCGCACCCGGACCGCCTTGCCGCGCGGCGCAAAGACACCCGCGGTGATGGTAAGCGGATCGCCGAAAATGCGGCTTGCTTCCCGCGGTTCGAGGAAGGCGGCGACGAGACCAGATGTCGCGCCGATGAAGACGCACCAGGCGGCGGAGCCGTCTGCCTGAGCGATCCGTTCCACCACCTTCACGAGTTCGCCGGGATGGCTCTCGAGCCCGCCATATTCGGCTGGCACGCAGAGCCGGTAGAGACCGGCTTCCGCAAAGCGCGTGGCGATGTCCTGCGGCAGGAACCGGTTTGCCTCGATCTCGGCGGCGCGTGCCGCAATTTCAGGTGCGAAGCCTTCCGCCGCCGCGAGAAGCTCTGCACTCGTCTTCCTGGCCGTATCCGTTGCGGTCATGCCGCCCTCCCCTTGTTCAGGCGCCGAGCTTCAGCCTGTTCGCAATATTGTTCTTCTGCATGTTGGACGAGCCGCCGACGATGGGCAGGCTCACGGCATCGCGCGTGTAGCGCTCCATATCCATCTGGTCGGAAAGACCATAGGCGCCGGTGACGCGCATGCACATCTGCGTCACGTCCGCCGCCCCTTCGCAACAGAAGAGCTTGGCCATCGACGTTTCGACCGAACAGGGCCGGCCCTGATCGGCAAGCCAGGCGGCGCTGTAGAGCATGAGCCGCATGGCGCGGACTTTTGTCTGCGCCTCGGCCAGCGTGTGCCGCACGGCCTGGTGCCCGGCAATGGCGCGGCCGAACTGCACGCGCTCCTCCGAATAGCGCCAGGCATCGGCAAGCGCGGCTTCGGCAAGACCGAGCGCACAGGCCGAAAGCTCGAGCTTTTCAACTTCGAGCGCACGTCCGGCAAGCTGGCTCCAGCCCTTGTTCCACATTGCCTCGCCGCCGAGAATATTCGCGGCCGGCACCCGCACATCCTCGAAGATCACATCCTTCGTCTCGACGCCGCGAATGCCGAGATGGCCGAGCGGCGTGATGGTGATGCCGGGCAGTCTGGGCGGGATGAGCACGATCGAGAGGTTCTTGTACTTGTCTTCCTTCGGCCCCGTGCGCAGCAGGCAGAAGATGTAATCCGCGATATGCGCGCCCGTGCACCAGCGCTTGGTGCCGTTGATGACAAGTTCATCGCCTTCGCGCCGCGCTGTCGTCTCGACGGTCGCCAGATCGCCGCCGACATTGGGCTCGGAAAGGCCGTAGGCAAAGAGAAGATTGCCCGAGGCGACTTTCGGCAGGAGCTGCTGCTTCTGCTCCTCGCTGGCGCTTTCGCCGAGATTCATGCCCGCATAGCAGACAGCCATGATGTAAGGGCAGGCGACGGCAACCGAACGCTTCGCAAGCTCCTCGATCACCGCCATGGTCGCATAGATGTCGACACCCGCGCCGCCGAACCGCTCCTCGACGGTGAGACCCATCATGCCCATCGCGCCGAGCTTTTTCATCACTTCGGCGGGATAGATATTTCCCCGGTCCCATTCGCGGGCCTTTTCGCGCGGCATTTCCGCCTCGACGAAGCGGCGCGTCGTCTCGCGCAGCATCCGCACATGTTCGGGTTCGTCGAAATTGAGCGGCATGTCGGTCATCGCAGCATCCATGTCTCAGCGCCCCGTAAAGGCGGGTTTGCGCTTTTCGAGGAAGGAACGCACAGCCTCCTTATGGTCCTCGGTCGTGAAGGTGAGCATTTCATAACCGATCGACGTATCGAGGATCGAGTGGGCGAGCTGCTTGAGACCGATATTGACCGAAACCTTGGAATACTTGATCGCCTGGATGGCGCCGCCTGCAAGTCTGTCGGCAAAGGCTTCGACACGCTGATCGAGCTCGGCATCGGGTACCACATGATTGATGAGGCCGATGCGCTCTGCTTCGGCGGCGGGCACGGGATCGCCCGTCATGAGATATTCCTTGGCGCGCGCATAGCCGACAAGCTGCGGCCAGATGATGGCGCCGCCATCGCCCGCGACGATGCCCGCGCGGACATGCGGATCGGCAAAGCGTGCGTTGTCGCTCGCAAAGATCACGTCGCACATGAGCGCGATGGTTGCGCCAAGGCCGACGGCGGGTCCGCGCACCTTGGCGATGATCGGCTTTTCGAGATCGAGCAGCGAGAAGACGATACGCTTGGCCTCCGCCGCATCCGGGCCTTTCTCGCCCGCCTCGAAGCCGCGCTTCATCCAGTTGAGATCGCCGCCGGCGGAAAAGGCCGCGCCCTCGCCCGTCAGCACGACAATGTCGGACAAGGGATCGTCCGCTGCATCGAGAAAGATGCGCGATAGCTCGCGGTGCATGTCGCCATCGACGGCATTCATCAGCGCCGGATTGCTGAGAGCGAGCGTGAGCACCCGGCCCTTGCGGCTCGCCTTGATCCGCGTGTAACGGCCGAAATCGACCTCTTCCGACATGACTTCCTCCCTTGCGTGCATGGGCCTTGTGAGCCGGCCCTTGGCAGCGATTGTGACGCGCCCTTTCCGCAAAGGAAAGAGCCCCGGCCTTGCGGTCCGGGGCTCTTTGTCATTTGCCTTGTGCGGAGGAGATCAGCTGTCGCTGTCGTCACGCTTCGCCGTGATGCGCGCGCCCACCTGTTCGCGCGCCTTTTCCATGTCGTCCGGCATCAGCTTCGCGCCGGGCTCGCCGAAGACGACGATCTGGCCTTCCGGCCCGTCGGTGACGGCGGCATAGCCGAGACGGTCGGCGCGCGTGACTTCGACGAAGCTCTTGCCGTTGTCGTCGCTATAGCCGACATAGCCCTGCAGGCCGACGAGAACGATCTTGCCGTTGCCAAGCTGCACGCCGCCGGCGATCGACTTGTCGGTGCCGGTATCGACCTTCACCCAGGTCTGGCCGTTGTCATAGGAACGGAAGGCGTTGCCGCGCATGCCGAACACCATCACCGAACCATCCGACATGCCGAAGCCGCCCCAGAAGGAGCCTTCATACTGCGTCTGGATACGCTCGAAGGTGCGGCCCTTGTCGGTCGAGCGATAGACGACGCCGAACTCCGCCGCGACATAGAGGTCGCCATTATTGGCGGAGAAAAGCTTGTTCAGGTGGAAGTCGTCGAGCACACCCTCGCTGAGCGAGCGCTCTTCCCATGTGTCGCCGCCATCCGTCGTCTCGACGATGAAGGAGAAGGCGCCCATTGCGAAGCCGCGATTCTCGTCTTCGAAGAAGACGGTCATAAAGGCCATTTCGGATTCGGTGTCGTTGTAGACGAGATCCCAGTTCTCGCCGCCATCCGTCGTGCGCAGAACCGTCGCATCGTGGCCGACCGCGAAGCCCACCTTCTCGCCGACAAACGTCACGCCGGTCAGCGTTGCCTGTGTCGGCACGGACTGCGCCTGACGCCACGTTGCGCCACGATCATCCGAGAGGACGATGTGACCGAACTCGCCAACGGCGATCAGCCGGCCATTCGCATAGGTCGCATCGAGGAGAAGCGATTCCGCCGCAAGCGCGGACTTCATCGCGTATTCCGGGCCTGCGCCGCCATCTTCCTCGGCGGACGCCGGCAGCATGGCCGGGCCGAAGGAAAGGGCGATGGCGCCAAGCGCGGCAAAAGAGACAAGGCGCAGACGCTGCACCCAACGTGAAACGACGGAAGAATTGGACGACGACATGAACTGGAGCTCCTGCACTCGGGCATTTCCGGCCGCTGCCTGCCTGTCCGGGACCGTTGTCCGGTCTCCGCCAGCTGGGCGGCAACCCCCTGTTTTGCGGTTTCTTATAGCGGTTTTCGGCTCTTATAGCGCATTTTTTCTCCGCCGTCTTGGTGACTTGAAAAAACTGTCACCCAATGGACGGGCATGGTTAATGCCGGCCGGCCCGGGCCCTGAATAGCGAAAGGCCGGACCCGTTTCCGGGTCCGGCCTCGCCATTCCTTGTTCCGCGATTAGCGGACGCCGAGCTGACGGATCGAGTTCGGCGTGTAGCGCGACGGGTCGAGCTCATCGGCGAAGTAGTTCACCGGGGGCTCTTCGTTCTGCATCGAGAGCGCCAGATAGCGGCCC
>JAHBYK010000033.1 GCA_019635965.1 Parvibaculum sp.
CAGCCGCATGTCGCGCGCCAGCCCGCGGCCGCGATCCGGAGAGGCTTCAAAGGCGGTGATGATGGGGGGCATACGGAGGGTTTTCCAGGAGGCGATAGATGCCACATTTATAGCTGCCAATTCAAACTTGAAGTTGAAAGCACACTAGGCAGCGAAATACGATTTCGGCACTATACTTTAAGTTTACAAGTGGCCCTCTCAGTCTGCGTGCGGAAGACGAAATCTAGTTTCAAAGGCACATCCTATGGCATTTGACGAGCTCTTCGACTGGACTAACTCACAGAATCGGCCAACTTGGCAGAAGGACGCTCTCAGGCGTCTCGCCATAGCCGGAGACCTCACAGACGACGATTTGAGGTCGCTTCTAGAAATAATCCGGCACGAGGTTGGTCTTGCTGAGGGCCAGTTTCCTGTAGCTGTACCACTAGCTTCCGAGCATTTGGTTGACGCCTCCTTAGACGCGCCTCGCACCATCCTCAGTTCGATAGGCCCTGTGCGTGGCATTGACCGGCTCGCAAGCGATCAACCACCGATCAAATTTGCAAAGCGCGGAATTACTCTTGTCTATGGAGCAAATGGCTCGGGAAAAAGTGGTTACTGTCGCATTGCAAAACAGCTTTGCCGTTCCGTAAGCCCTCAAGAACTCAAGGCGGATGTCTATAGTGCATCGCCAACAAATCCACCGGAAGTTGATCTGGTGTATGGGTTCGAGGGCACCAAACCCGAACGCAGAAATGTGACTTGGAAATTCGGTGATCCGGCACCACAGGAGCTTGCCCGCATATCAGTGTTCGATACAGAGACGGCGCGCGTCTATGTAGACAAAAATCGGAAAGTAGAATTCCTCCCCTATGAACTAGACCTTCTAAACAAACTCGCACTATCGGCAAAAGCATTAGATGGCGTATTTGAAGATCGAGAGAACGCATTGAATGCGGCGATCAAAACGCCGCTGCCGAGTGGCTATCACGAGAACACAGCCATAGCCGAGCTTATAGCAAAGCTCTCTCCTGATACTGCCGCGGCAAACCTTCCAACAGAGGACGAAATCAGAGTCCTCGCAGAGTGGGATGCGGTTAAAGAATCCGTGCTTCTTAGTGTATCAACAAAGATCAACGACGATCCGGCGGCCAGGCTTCTTACTTTCAAAGCTGCAAAATCAGCAATTGAGAACGTTCGAACTGAGCTCCTTGAATGTATCGCGCTGCTCGGCGACGAAGGCTTCTCCAAGCTTGTCGTGGCTTACAAAGAAAAAGTGGCCAAAACTGAAGCGGCGACAGTAGCAGCCCGTGGACTTGGCGAGGGGCATCCCATTCCCGATATTGGTTCGGATGCATGGCGGCAAATGCTTCTTTACGCACGAGAGTTCGCCGGTGAGGCGTTTCCTCACCATACAGACCCGAAGTTAGCTTCGGCAGATTTCTGTGTGCTTTGCCAACAACCATTAAATGATGGCGCACTCAGACGCATGTCGGAGTTTGATCAATACATCACCGGTCGGACAGCCCGCGCTAGTGAGGAGGCGAGTGTCATTTTTTCTGATCTCGTCGCCCGCATCGAAGCATTGCAAATTAGACCTGCTAATCAGGTACGTGACCTGCTCTCAGTGTTTGCGGCGACGAGCAACGAACGCGAGATCTTGGCTGAGCAGATTGCTGAGGTTTTTCTAAGTTTAGCGGTGCGGAAGGACAACATTCTAGGTGAAATTGAAGCAGGCAACTTTGATGGGACTACGAACCTTCAAGCTTTACCAACCAACATCGTCAGTAAAATAGATGCCAACCTCAATGCGCTGAAAGATGACGTTAGCGAACTTGAAAAGGCCGGGAATATCATTGATGAGATCGATGCTCTTCGAGCGAAGAAGGCCAATTTGGAGAACGCGAAACGTCTCAGTCAAGAAATTGACATCGTCGTCGAACGCCTACAACGACTTATTGAAAGATTGAAAGTTATAGAGGCACGGAAGCAATGCGCTTCAGGACCTATCGCTAGACAGCTTACAACGCGGCGGCGAGCCCTTTTAACAGACAGCCTCAAATCCCAGCTCATTGCTGAACTGAAAATGCTGAAGCTCTCGCACATTCCGCTTGAACTGTTCGACAGAAGCACAGGCAGTGAAAGCATTGTTGAAATAGGACTGACGGCGCGGCAACGGATTCGAAACAATAGCTCTGTCTTGAGTGAAGGCGAACAGAGGGCGCTTGCGCTATCGTGCTTCTTTGCAGAACTGAAAGAAGTCGGATCCGAACACGGCATCATAGTGGACGATCCGGTGTCGTCACTTGATCACTCGCGCATGGATGCAGTCGCAAAGAGACTTGTGATCGAGGCATCGGCTGGCCGACAGGTAATCATTTTTACACACAACATTGTCTTTCATCACATGGTTGAGAATGAATGTCGTATCGCTGGGATTCCATTTCATTCGGAATGGATGTCGAGCGTTGGCGGTACTAAATTTGGAGTAGTTGATGAATCAGGCAAGCCGCCACACACCAAAAAGACCAAGCAACGGATCAATGATTTACAGCAAGACACGTCGGCACTTTTCAAAAGTGGATACGATCCCGAGAGAACAAATGATTTTCGAGATGCTGTGACTGCAATCTATACTCGTATGAGAGAAACCTGGGAACAGATGGTGGAGGAAATCATCTTCAATGGCTCAATCCAAAGGTTTCGCGGAGAAGTGATGACGCAGAGTCTCGAAGCCGCAGCGTTTGATCCTTTAAAGGATTACCCTGAAATTTTTGAAGGAATGAAGCGCTGTTCGCACTTCTCTGGCCATGACCGTGCCGACAGTTTGCCAGACGGCCTTCCGGACCAAAATGCAATTGAGTCTGATCTCGCGTCTTTGATCCGCTTTCGCGACAGAGTGGTGGCGCGGAAAAACCAATTGGAGCGTGGGAGTAAGTACGAGAAAGGAGTGAAGCCCGAGTTCCTTTAGAACAGCCAAGGGCATAGCATTCGTTGGCATTGGATCACTTTGTCTGTGGCGGGCGTCGCGCGCACGCCTAAGATGGGATTGAATCAACGCACCCCTACTTCAGCAAAATATTGCTCACCTCCCGCAATTGCGTGCGGGCGCGCATGAGGTAGAAGCCTTGCATGGCAAGGTGGTTGGGCTGGAACTGGGCGTCGGGCGCGCCGTTCGTCACGACCCAGGGCTGAAGCCCGGCGGCCTTGCGGAAACTGTCCATCATTTCGGACCAGGGCTTTTGCAGGTTGCGCTCGGCGATGATGCGGGCGAAATCCTTTTCGAGGCCCGTCAGCACCATGTGATAGCCATAGAGCTTGCCCTTGGTGAAATAGAAGATGTCGTCGGCCTGGGTGTCGAGGAAGGAGCCTGCTTCCTCCGTGACGTGACGGTCGATCAATGCCGATGACGAGCCGAGATCGGCGGCGAAACGCTCCAGCGTCGCCATGAGATTGTCGGCGCGGATGTCGTAATTCGCATTGCCGGCCGCAAGCCGCCTGTTATAGGCGAGGAGCTTTTCGCGGGCGTCGCGGTATTGCGATTCCGAGCTTGCGCGCGGGGCGAGCGAAACGGACGGATTCCAGATCCAGACATTGCCGGGATATTGCAGGAGGCCCGCCGCGCGCTGAAGATCGGGGTCGGCCTCCGACGAGCCGCGCGTGCGGCCGAGCTGGTCCGTCAGCTCGAAGCCGAAGCGGGCGAGCGCCGACATGATGCCCTGCTGGAAATTCGGCATGTTGTCGAGCATGACGCCCGGCTGGAAGAAGGGGTCGTTCGCGGTCCAGCTATGCTGGTTCACCTCGCGGTCGATCAAGGCCGCCGCATAGGAGACGGCGAGGCTGCCGCCTTCGACGCGGTCTGCGGCGGGCGGCGCGAAATCCATATCGTCATCCACCTTGTGCACGACGATCATGCCGACCGGATAATAAAGCGCGATGAAGACGAGAATGGCGATCAGGCCGCGCTTCAGCAGCGCGCCCATGCCCGGGCGGTTGAGGAGCGCGAGGAAGGCGGCCGCGCGGGCGGCGAAGCCGGGGCCGGAAGGCCCATCCGGCGCGGCGGCCGAGGGAGCGGCCGAGCCATCGCCCCGGCGATACATCCAGCGGTGACGGAGCTTGTCGCGCCAATCGGCCAGGCGTTCGCTGAAACTCATGGGCGCGGGCTCCTCCGGCAAATTCCCTGCGGAAAGACCTTCCCTAGATGGGGGTTTTGCCGCGGAGATCAAGCATCGGCAAGAACCTATCAGATAAAGCCGACAAACTCACGGACGCGGGCGATGACGGGATCGGCGATCGCGCGGGCGCGCGCGGCGCCGCGCTCCAGCACGGCATCGAGATAGGCCTTGTCGTCCATCAGCCGCTTCATCTCGTTCGTGATGGGCGAGAGTTTCTCGACTGCGAGATCGGCGAGCGCCGGCTTGAAGACCGAGAATTGCGCGCCGGCAAATTCGGCCAGCACCTCCGCCTTCGACTTGCCGGCGAGCGCGGCATAGATGCCGACAAGATTGTCGGCGCCCGCGCGGCCTTCGAGCCCTTCCACGGTTTCGGGCAGGGGATCGGGATCGGTCTGCGCCTTGCGGATCTTCTTCGAGATGTCGTCGGCGCTGTCGCGCATGGTGATGCGGGAGAGATCCGACGGGTCCGACTTCGACATTTTCTTCGTGCCGTCGCGCAAGGACATGACGCGCGTGGCGGGGCCCATGATGAGCGGCTCGGGCAGCGGGAAGAAACCTTCCGCACCGAAATCATTGTTGAATTTCTGCGCCGTGTCGCGGGCAAGCTCGAGATGCTGCTTCTGGTCCTCGCCGACCGGTACATGGGTCGCGCGGTAGACGAGAATGTCGGCCGCCATCAGCACGGGATAGGCATAGAGGCCCACGCTCGCCTTTTCGCGGTCCTTGCCCGCCTTGTCCTTGAACTGCGTCATGCGATTGAGCCAGCCGATGCGGGCGACGCAATTCAGGATCCAGGCAAGCTCGGCATGGGCCGCCACTTTCGACTGGTTGAAGACGATATGGCGCTCGGGGTCGATGCCGGCCGCGATATAGGCGGCGGCAACTTCGCGCGTGTTCGCGGCCAGTTCCTTCGGGTCCTGCCAGACGGTGATCGCATGCATGTCGACCACGCAATAGATGCATTCATGGGTGTCCTGAAGGCCCACGAAATTGCGGATCGCGCCCAGATAATTGCCGAGATGCAGATTGCCGGTGGGCTGAACGCCCGAGAAAACGCGGTTTTGCGGCTGGTCCATTCGAGAAATTCCGTCACTTTGGCCGGTTGCCTTGGCGCAGGTTATGCGGCGCGGCGGGCCGGAAGGCAATGGGGAGGTGACGGAATTGAGGAGCGGCGCGGCCGCAACGGGGGAAGGGCCCCGTTGCGGTCCTGCCGGTGTCAGAAGCCGATCCGCAGTTCGGCCCGGAGCCCATGATCCCGGGCATCGGAGGCGAACTCCCCGGCATAACCGAGGGTGAGCGTTGCGCCCGCGCCGAGATTCGCGCCGATGGCGGCGTCGAGGGCCAGCGCGTTTTCCGAGATGGGGACACCCCGGACCGTGAAAGCAGAAGCGGGCGCCGAGGCGAAAGCCGCGCGAGAGGCGGGGTCCGTATCGCCAAAGGCATGGCGCCAGGCAGCGGAGCCCGCAACCGCGAAACCAGCCTCTTCGCGGCGCGCGCGCAGGCCGAGCGTCGAGACGCCGGTTGTATTGCTTTCACTCGCCACGGTGAGGGCCGAGGGACCGCCCGTCTCGGTGAAGCCGTCCGTCCCGGCATGGATGAGGGCGAGGCCCGCGAAGGGCGTCAGCGTGACGGACCCGGCATCGAGGTCGATACCTGCCTCTGCTGCCGCCTGGAAAGTATGGGCGTCATAGTCCGCCGAGAGGCGATCCGTGAGACCGCCGACGATGACGGTGCGGTCGGTCTCAACCTGCCCGAAGCTGTAGGCCGCGATGACCGACAGATCGACGGAGCCGAGCTTCGTGCCGGCATAGGCGGCAGCATGGAAATTGCCGGCATCGCCGGAGGACGCCCGCGCATCGACATCGAAATCGGAACGGCTGTAGCCGAGTGCCACGCCGATACGGCTTGCCTCGCCAACCGGCCTGTCGATGCCGCCAAGGAAGCCATATGCGCTCCGGTCGAGCGAGGCGGCATTGCCGTCGCCATCCGTCTCGCCGGTGGAGCCGAAAACCTGCCCCCAAATGGCGGCGGCACCCGGCACCGCATCGCCCGCCGCAGGCGGACCGGCGATCGCTGCCGTCTTTGGGCCCTGTCCGCCCGACAGCGCCCGCAGACGGGCAAGGAGGGCCTCGCGGATCTGCTGTGCGGAATGGAAGAGACCCGTATGCGTGCCCGCATGAGCCTCGCCCGACAATGCGTCGAAGGCCGCGCGGGCTTCCTCCTCCGTCATGACGAGAATCTCGTCATAGATGGCGTTACCCGCACCGAGATCTTCGGCTGCGCCTGCCACATTGAACTGGTTGGGTGTCAGCGCCGCGTCCTGGAACGCCGACGCCAGATTGAGCGTCAGAAAGACATTCTGCGCGTCATAGGTAAGCGAGGGCGTGAGGAAGGCGAAGCTCGACGTGACGTCATCGAAGGCGCCGGAGACCATGTTCGCAGTGAGTATCGTATATTGGGTGCTTGCCGCGTAGGTACCGGCGGCGGGCGCAACGCGCACCGTTCCGCCATTGATCGTTGCCGTGTTGCCCACAAGCAGAAGATCGCCGTTTCCGTCGGCATCGACCTCGATATCGAAGAAGGAGCCGGCATCAAATACGATATCGTTCGCAATGTTCAGTGTGCCGATTGAATTGCCGGGGGACAGGACACCTCCTGCCGAAACCGCAGCGTCCCCGATCGAGCCAGTGCCGCCGAGCGTTCCGCCCGAAACCACGTCCCAGATGCCGCCAAAAAGGCCATTCACATTCAGCAGGCCGCCGGAAACAGTGGCGGTGCCCGCGTAGGAAACACCGTTGCCGCTCAGCGTCGTGACGCCGGCGAGATGATTGATCGCACCGGCGCCCATGATTCCGATGCCGAAATCGTAGTCGTCCTCGTTGTGATTGAAGTTCAGGGCTCCGTCGCCGTCGCCGAACTGAACCCAGTTTGCGATCACCTGGCCGGCCGCGCCGCCATTGCCGATGTTGAGCTCGCCGGTGGAGCCGGCATTGGCGGCAAGGACGAGCGTGCCGCCGGTGAAGTCGGCCGTGCCGCCATTGGCGACGGTCAGCGAACCATCGCCGTTGAGGCCAATGATGAAGTTGTTGCCGACACCGATGGATGATCCGGCGCCGGTGACAAGCGCGGTGCCGCTGCTGCCGACAGCCCAGCCAATGGTAAGAATGTTGACAACTTCGACGGCACCGCCATCCGAAACGGTAAGCTGGCCGGTGCCCGCACCGCCGATCATGAATTCGTCGAGCGATGTCCATACCGAGTCGACACCGGTGACAAGCACCGTTCCGAAACCAGTGTTGTCGCCGAGAAAAGCCTCGCCGAGCACATGGCCGCCGTTTGAGACGGTGAAAGTGCCAATGCCGCGATAGCCGACCGAGACACTGTTTGAGAACCAGGAAGATCCTGCGCCCGTAACAGTTACCTCGCCGATGCCCGTGACGCTATCGCCGAGAGAGGAATCGGCGATCGACGCCGTGCCGCCGTTCTGCACGAGAATCGATCCCGTACCGTCGAAGCCGATATAGGACCATCCCGCGGAGGTGAGTGTGCCGGTCCCCGTGATGGTGATCGAACCGGCGCCGGAAGCAGCCTCACCGATGTAGATAGCGTCCGCGACCGCATTCACGCCGCTGCCAATCACCGGCGCATTGACGGAAATATCGTCGATCACCACATCGTTCGCGCCGGTCGGAACCGCATTCGTATCCCAGTTGGCGGGCGTGTCCCAATCGGAAGAGGCCGAGCCATCCCAGACGGTCTGGGCGAATGATGGGGAGCCAGGCACGGCGACGAGGGCGCTGGTGCCGAGCAGCATGGCGGTGAGAAGTGAGGACCGGCGCCGCGAGCGGACCGGCATGCCGCGCAGCGGGAGAAGGCGGAAATCAAGCGGCGCCAACACGCCGCCCATGCGCGCCTTTGCCTTCATCATGCAAACATTCATTGGAAATTCCCCAGACATATGCCCCGACGCGATACCGCCCGGCCTGAAAACACGCACTTCCCCGCGTTGGTAGCGAAGGGTGGAGCGATGAAAAAGTGGCAATTCCATCAATGTGTTATCCAAGGATGGCCTGCCGAATTTAATTCGGCACAGAGGGTTCGCGGCGGCTGGAAACCGGAAAATTTCCGGCAGCCCCGCCGGGCGCGATCGACGGGGAGGGGCCGAAAGAATCGCTTTGTCAGGGCGCCGGGAAGCCGCTATCCCAATCGCGCGGGGACAGGCATTCTCCGCCGGGGCGCGATCCGTGCCCCGCAGGATGCGGGGCTTTCAGGAATGCGACGGCAACTCGACGAGAAGGATCTGGCGATACTGGATGCCCTCCAGCGCAACGGACATCTTTCCCATTCCGAACTTGCCCGCATGGTGGGTCTCGCCGTCTCGTCCGTACACGATCGGGTTAGAAAGCTGGTACAGAGCGGCATCATTGCCGGATGGGAGGCGCGGCTGTCGCCTGCAGCACTCGGCCTCGATCTTCTCGCCTTCGTCTATGTGCTGATGGACAAGCCGGAAAGTTCGCCTGCATTTCTGGACGTGGTGTCACAAGTACCGGAAGTTCAGGAATGTCATCACATTGCCGGCGACTGGAACTTTCTCCTGAAAATCCGTGTGCGGAATACAAGCGAGTTCGAGGCACTTTTGACCAATCGCCTCAAGTCCGTGCCGGGCGTGATACGAACGCATACGGTGATCTCCCTCACGTCGCACAAGGATACTGCGGCCTTGCCTGTGCGAAGCCTATGAGGCGGCTGAGGAAGCAGTGCCTCCTGCCGCAGCCTTCATGACCTGAAATGCGATCCGCCGCATGGCCCGAAGGCCAGATCGAAAGCCGTGTCCACGATGGCGAACTTGACGGCCTGCACCTGGAGATATTCGCGCAGGAAATCCTGCGACACCCACATGTTGGACCGGCCGCGCGCTCCCTCCCAGCCGATGCCGCCGGCCTCTTCCGCTTCGCGCAAGCGGCGCGCGAGATGGGTCTGCGACAGCCGCAGCGCGCTGGCCATATCGGCGATGGAGACATGGCCGGCCGGGAGGCGCGCCGCACCGGGCGTGACGGTTCCGATGCCCGATGTCAGCCAGTCCATGACGAAGCCCCGGCTGTTGACCCAGATGAAGTTCGCATAGGCGGTTTCCTGATCGCGCGTCGCGCCGGAGGAGAAAAGCCCGTCGGCGATGAGCGGCTGTATCGTGCCGAGCGCGTCCGGCGCGGCGGCAAAGGTTTCGCCCCTGCTTGCGCCGTCCAGCCGGTCGAGCGTCGACAGTTGCGCCGCGACCCATGTGTGCAAGGCGCCGATGGCAGATGGTGCCGGTTCGATCGGCCGGGTGCGGCCGTCGCCAGCACCCGGCATGTACTGCACGATGCCGTATTTCAGCATTTCCTTGAGGAAGGCATCGCCGGTGTTGCGGCTTGCGATCCCGTGTTTCGCGATTTCGTCGAGGAAGCGCGCCGCCGTCAGACCGCCAAGCGGGTCCGCGCGGCCGCGCCGGAAATAAAGTGCAAAGGCGGCGTGCCCCATCAGGTATCGCTGATTGCCGAAGACGGAGGATGCGCGCGGATCGGCTTCATAGACCGCGAAGAGAACGCGGGACTGTTCCTGAACGAGCCCGAGCAGGGCGGGGTGCGCGGCGATCTCTTCGACCGGGAGCGCCACCGGCTCAGCCCCGCAGGAAGGCGCGGCGGAGATCGCCGATCCGCAATGCGCCCGTCACCTGGCAGAGAAGGAAAAACACGATCACGCCGAAACCGATCAGCGCAAGAAGCGCGGAGAGGCTGACGAGAAGCCTGTCGGCGAGGAAAACATCAAGCGCATCGGCGCCGAACCAGAGCGCGGCGCCCATGCCGATGGCGGCCATGAGCGTGAGCGGCAGGCGGCGGACAAGCTGCTGGTCGGGCGAAAATTCGCCATTGCGATAGAGCCGCGCGCCGAGCTGACCGGCATTCACCCAGGCGGAAAGCGTGGTGCCCGTTGCGATGCCGGCAAAGCCGAAGGGAATGAAGAGGACGATGGAGGTGGCGATGTTCACGGCAATCGAGATGGCGGCGAAGCGGAGCGGCGTCTTCGTGTCTTCGCGCGCGAAGAAGCCCGGCTGGAAGACCTTGATGAGCACGAAGGCGGGAAGGCCCGCGGCATAGATGATGAGGGCGAGAGCGGTTGCCTGCGTGTCGGCGCTCGTGAAGGCGCCGCGCTCGAAGAGCACGCGGATGATGTCGGCGGCGAGAACGGCGGCGCCGACGGCAGCCGGTACCGTCAGCAGCATCGAAAATTCGATGGCGCGGTTCTGGCTCCAGCTTGCGCCGCCATGATCGCCCGCCCGCAGACGGCGCGAAAGCTCGGGCAGCAGCACGACGCCGATCGCAATGCCGATGACGGCGAGCGGCAGCTGATAGATGCGGTCGGCATAATAAAGCCAGGAGACGGCACCCGCCTGAAGCGAGGCGATCATGGTGCCGATCGTCAGGTTCACCTGCGTGATGCCGCCGGCGATCACGCCCGGCACGCCGAGGCGGAAGAGGCGGCGGACTTCGGGTGTGAGACGGGGCCGGCGCAGGCGAAGCACGAAACCCGCGCGCCAGAGCGAGACGCAGAGCCAGAGGAACTGCACGACGCCTGCCGCCGCCACACCCCAGGCGAGCGCGCGGCCGGGATTGTCCGTCAGCGGCACGAGAAAGAGAACGGCGAGAATGAGCGTGATGTTGAGCATCACCGGCGCGGCGGCGCCGGGGAAGAAACGGCCGAGCGAATTCAGGATCGCCGATTGCAGCGCGGTGAGCGAAATGAACAGGAGATAGGGAAAGGCGATCCGCGTGAACTCGACCGCCCAGCCGAATTTCTGCGGGTCTTCGGAAAAGCCCGGCGCGAAAACGAGCATGAGCCAGGGCATGGCAAGCTCTGCCGCGATGGTGAGGATCAGCAGCGCGACAAGGAGGACGGACATCGCATCTTCCGCGAAGCGGCGCGCGGCATCCTTCCCGTCGCCCTCGAGGCGCTTTGCAAAGAGCGGCACGAAAGCCGAATTGAATGCGCCTTCCGCGAAGATCGAGCGGAACATGTTGGGAAAGCGGAAGGCGACGAAGAAGGCGTCGGCCACCGGCCCCGTGCCGACGGTCGCGGCCACCATGACGTCGCGCAGAAAGCCGAGCAGCCGGCTTATCAGCGTGGTGCCGCCGACGGTCGCGGCCGAGCGGACGATGTTCATGGAGCGCCCCTCACTCCGCCGCAGCAGCCGCATCCTCGCGGCGGCGCTTGGCGGGGCGGGCTTTCGTCATCGGATCGGCCAGCGCCTCGAGCAGATGGCGCTCCACCGCCTTCTTCTTGTTGGCGTTCGTCACCTTGTGGCCGATCACGTCCTTCACATAGAAGACGTCGACCGCGCGCTCGCCATAGGTCGTGATATGGGCGGAGCCGATGGTAAGGCCGAGATGGAACAGCGCACGGGCAAGCGCATGGACGAGGCCCGGCCTGTCGAGCCCGTTCACCTCGATCACCGTGAAGGCGTCCGACGCCTCATTGTCGATGAAGACCTGAGGCGCCACCGTGAAGGCATCGGCGCGGCGCTCGCGGCGCTGGCGGCTTTCGATCGCATCGGGCGGCAGCACTTCGCCCGCCAGCACCTTGCGGATCATGTCTTCGAGGCGGAGGATACGGCGCTCCTCGCGGACCGCGGTTCCATCCGCGTCCTGCACCCAGAGCATGTCGAGCGCCATGCCGTCGCGCGTCGTGAAGATCTTGGCGTCGACAATATTCATGCCAAGCACCGCGCAGGCGCCCGCGAAGCGCGCGAAGAGGCCGGGATGGTCCTGCGTGTAGAGCGTGATTTCGGTGACGTCGCGCATGGGCGCGGGCTCGGCCGAAATCGCCAGCGCCTCGTCCTTCGCCTTTTCGATGAACCGGGCGTGACGCTCCTGCATGTCCGTGTCGGTGGAGAGCCAATAGGCATCGCCGTGGCGCTTCAGATAGCGGTCAAGCGCGGCTTTCGACCAGTCGGAAAGCCGCGCGGCAAGAGCTTCCTTCGCTTCCGCGACGCGCCCCTTGCGGTTGAGCGTGCTTTCGCCGCCCTGGAGCATCGCCTCGGTTTCGAAATAGAGCTGGCGCAGCAACTGCCCCTTCCAGCCGTTCCAGACGCCGGGGCCGACCGCCTTGATATCGACGACGGTGAGCACATAAAGCATGCGCAGCCGCTCCGGGCTCTGCACGAGATCGGCAAAATCCTTCACGGTGCGCGGGTCCGCGATGTCGCGGCGCTGGGCGACATCCGACATGACCAGATGGTTCTGCACGAGCCAGGCGACGGTTTCGGTCTCGCCCTCGCTCATGCCGAGACGCGGACAGAGCTTGCGGGCAATGGCGGCACCGGCATCGGAATGATCCTCGTCGCGGCCCTTCGCAATGTCGTGCAGGAAGACCGCCATATAGAGCGCGTTGCGGCTCTTGAGCTTTCCGATCAGCTCATGCGCGAGCGGATATTCCTCGCGCTCCTTGCCCTTCTCGACTTCCGACAGGATGCCGATGGCGCGCAGCAGATGTTCGTCTGCCGTGTAGTGGTGATACATGTTGAACTGCATCAGCGCGACGATGCGGCCGAAATCCTGCACGAAGCGGCCGAGAACACCGGCCTCGTTCATCAGGCGCAGCGTTGCCTCCGGCGTTTTCTTCGAGGCGAGGATTTCGAGGAACAGGCGGTTCGCCTCCTCGTTCTTCCTGAGGGATGCATCGACGAGACCGAGCGAGCGCGTGACGAGCTTCAGCACATCGGGATGAATGTCGAGGCCGTGGACTTCCGCCACATGGAAAAGGCGGATGATGTTGACCGGGTCCTTTTCGAAGAACTTGTCGTTGGTGACGGTGAGACGGTTCGTCTCCACCGCGAAGCCTCGAATGACCTTCTTGCGGCGGATCGCCTGCATGAAGCGTCCGATGGAGGGCTTCTTCTTCTTTTCCTGCTCTTCCAGCACGGCGCAGAAAATGCGCGTGAGATCGCCGACATCCTTGGCGACAAGGAAATAATGCTTCATGAAGCGTTCGACGGCCTTCAGGCCGCGATGCTCCTGATAGCCAAGACGCTTCGCCATCTCGGTCTGGATGTCGAAGGTGATGCGCTCCTCGGCGCGGCCGGTGAGGAAGTGAAGCTCGCAGCGCACCGCCCAGAGGAAATTCTCCGCCTTGCGGAAGGTCTGGTATTCCTCCCTGGTGAAGACGCCGACCTTGACGAGATCGGACGTCTGCTTCACGCGATAGACATATTTCGCGATCCAGAAGAGCGTGTTGAGATCGCGCAGGCCGCCCTTGCCTTCCTTCACATTGGGCTCGACGAGATAGCGGCTTTCGCCGGCGCGCTGGTGACGCACATCGCGCTCGGCGAGCTTTGCTTCCACAAACTCGTTCGCCGTGCCCTTCACCACCTCCTCGTCGAAGCGATGCTGAAGCTCGTCGAAAAGCGGGCGGTCGCCATAGATGAAGCGCGCTTCGAGAAGCGCGGTGCGAATGGTGAAATCCTCGCGCGAAAGGCGGATGCAATCGGCGATGGAACGGGTCGAATGACCGACCTTGAGGCCGAGATCCCAGAGCGCATAGAGCATGTATTCAACGACGCTCTCGCCCCAGGGCGTCTGCTTGTAGGGCAGCAGGAAGAGGAGGTCGATGTCGGAGCCGGGCGCCAGCGTGCCGCGGCCATAGCCGCCGACCGCCGCGATGGCGAGGCGCTCGGCCTCGCTCGGATTGGGCGCCGGAAAGACATGGGATGTCGCAAAAGTGTAAAGCTCGCGGATCACCACATCCTGCAAATAGCAGAGACTTTCGGCGCAGGCGCGGCCCCTGTGCGCCCCCTGCTCCAGCCGCTCGCGCGCCTTGGCGCGGCCGGCGGTGAGGGCGCCCTTCAGCACCGAGACGACGCCGCGTTTCAGCGCCAGTTCGTCCTTTGCCTCCATGCGGACAGCTTCAAGCTTCTCCCTGATTTCTGCGGGATCGGCGATTTCGAGCATGCTGGGCAGGGTGCGGCCCATCGGGGCGTCTCCGGGTCAGGTGAGGCATTGCGGGCGGCGCCCGCCACAACTCAAGAAGCTTTATCACATCCGCCCCAAGGTACGGAAATCCTTGCCGCTTTCGCGGCAGCCGGGTTCAATCGCTTGACATTGATTGACCGGGCCCGACATTGTGACCCGGACATCAAACGGGCTGCGGCCCGAACAGGCGGACGGATTTTGACGCATAATACCGAGATCGACCGGCGCAAGGTATTCAGCCGGCTGTTGCAGGGCTGGTGGAAGGACCGGGCCCAGTTTTCGCGCAAGAAAATCCACCGGACCTGCCCCGTCTGCGGCTATCACGGCATCTTCCTCTCGGTCGGGCGGCCCTCGCGCTGGGACACGCGCTGCCCGAATTGCGGGAGCCGCGAGCGCCACCGCCTGTTGCAGCTCTATCTCGACGAACACGGCATCGACCTTTCGACAAAGACGATCCTGCAATTCGGCCCGGAGAAGTGGCTGATGCGGGCGATGAAGAACAATCCGGGCTATGAACCCGCCGACCTCTATTCGCCGATCGCCAAGTTCCGCCTCGACATCACGAAGATCGACCGGCCGGACAACAGCTTCGATGTGGTGATCGCCAACCATGTCTTCGAACATGTGGACGACGACAAGGCGGCAATGCGGGAAATGTTCCGTGTGCTGAAGCCGGGCGGCTATGGCTTCTTCTCGGTGCCGATCAATCTTTCGCGCGAGGAGACATACGAGAACCCCGCGATCACCGATCCGGACGAGCGCTTCGTCCATTTCGGCGGCACGGACCACAAGCGCTATTACGGGCGCGACTTCGCAAGAAAGCTCGAGGAAGCCGGCTTCAAGGTGGAAGCCTATCGCCGCAAGCCCGAGGAAGAAGTGAAGTGGGGACTGCTCCGCGACGAGTGCATCTATGTGGCGCGGAAATAGAGCGCGACACGCCAGCGCCTACTCGCCCCTCACCAGCCCCTTCAATCTGTAGACGAGTTCGAGCGCCTGTTTCGGCGTGAGCTCGTCCGGGTTGAGCGCCTTCAATTCCCTTTCCACCGCGCTTTCCGCGGCCGGCGCCGCGGGCCTTGCGCTCGCGGAAAAGAGCGGCAGATCGTCGATCAGCTTTGCCGTCTTCGTGCCTTCGCCGCCCTTTTCCAGCGCAGCGAGCACGGCTTGCGCGCGGGCGATGACGGGCGCGGGGAGGCCCGCGAGTTTCGCAACCTGAATACCATAGGAACGGTCGGCCGCGCCGGGCCCCACCTCATGGAGAAAGACGACATCGCCCTTCCATTCCTTCACGCGCATGGTCGCGTTGGCAAGATGGGAGAGCTTCTCCGCGAGCACGGTCAGCTCATGGTAATGCGTGGCGAAAAGCGCGCGCGACCTGTTCACTTCATGGAGATGCTCGACCGCGGCCCAGGCAATCGACAAGCCGTCATAGGTCGCGGTGCCGCGGCCGATCTCATCGAGGATGACGAGGGAACGCTCTCCCGCCTGATTGAGAATGGCCGCCGTTTCGACCATCTCGACCATGAAGGTGGAGCGGCCGCGTGCCAGATCGTCGGCCGCGCCGACGCGCGAGAAAAGGCGGTCCACCACGCCGATATGCGCCTCGTCTGCCGGCACGAAGGCGCCCATCTGCGCCATGATGGCAATGAGCGCGTTCTGGCGAAGGAATGTCGATTTGCCCGCCATGTTGGGGCCCGTGAGCAGCCAGAGACGCTTCTGGTCCGGCGCGTCGCCGCGGGACTGCGCGCCCGGCGCCGCGCCTGAATCGTCTGCCGAAAGCTCGCAATCGTTCGGCACGAATTGTTCGCCGCTTCGCGCGAGCGCCGCTTCGACCACCGGATGGCGGCCCGCCTTGACCGCAAAGGCGAGGCTCTGATCGACGCGCGGGCGGATATGGCGGCGCTCGGCCGCGAGTTCGGCCAGCGCCGATGCCACATCGAGAGCGGCGAGCGCCGCCGCCGCGCGCGAGAGGACCGCCGCTTCCGCAACCACCGCCGCGGCGAGCTCATCGAACAACGCGAGTTCGATTTCCAGCGCGCGGCCTGCGGCTTCCGCGATGCGGCTTGCAAGCGAGGCGAGTTCCGGCGTCGTGAAACGCATCGCATTCGCCATGGTCTGGCGATGGATATAGCTCGCCGCGAAAGGTTCCTTCGTCAGCTTCTCGCCGTGACGCGGCGGCACTTCGATGTAGTAGCCGAGCACATTGTTGTGGCGCACCTTCAGCGCAGCGATGCCGGTTTCATCCGCATATCTTGACTGGAGACCGGCAATGAGCTTGCGCGCATCGTCGCGCAGCGCGCGCGTCTCGTCGAGTTCGGCAGACGCGCCTTTCGCAATGAAGCCGCCATCGCGGGCAAGAAGCGGCAGCTCGTCCGCAAGCATGGCGGCAAGACGCGCCTGCAAAGGCGCGGCGACGCGCGACAGCGATGCGCAATCCTGAGCGATGAGGCCGGGGAGCGGCAGGATCGAAGGCGGTGCTGCTTCGAGCCGGGCGGCAAGACCATGCGCCGCGGCAAGTCCGTCGCGCATGGCGGCGAGATCGCGCGGGCCGCCGCGGCCAAGCGAGAGGCGCGACAGGGCACGGGCAATGTCGGGCGCGGATTTCAGCACGGCGCGGCAATCGCGGCGCATGTCGCGCGCCTCGAAGAACCATTCGACCGCATCGAGACGGCGGTTGATCGCGGCAGGATCGGTGAGCGGCGCGGCGAGACGGCTTGCCAGTTCGCGCGCGCCCGCGCCCGTCACCGTCCGGTCGATCGTGGCGAGCAGCGAGCCCTGCGTTTCGCCCTGAAGCGTTTTCACGAGTTCGAGGTTGGCCCGCGTCGCGGCGTCGATCGCCATCGTGTCGCTCGCCGCAACCCGGCGCGGCGGCATGAGTGCCGGCATACGGCCAACCTGGGTCAGCTCCACATAATCGAGCAGCGCGCCCATGGCGCCGAGTTCGGCCCGCGCGAAACTGCCAAAGGCATCGAGCGCGGCGACGCCGAGATGCGCCTTCAGGCGGCGCTCGGCGGCGCCGGATTCGAAACGGATCGAGGGCAGCGCCGTCAGCCGCGCGCCGGACTGGGCGAGGACGTCGAGACCGGCCAGGGTTTCCGGCACCAGCAGTTCGCCGGGCGAAAGCCGCGCCAGCTCGGCGCCGAGACCGGCGATGGTGACGCTCGTGACCGCAAATTCGCCGGTCGAGACATCGGCCCAGGCAAGGCCGAATATGTCCTCGCCGCCCGCCCTTGCGAGCGCCGCGAGGTAATTATGGGCGCGGGCATCGAGAAGCGTTTCCTCGGTGAGGGTGCCGGGCGTCACGAGGCGCTGCACGGCGCGGGCGACGACGGATTTCGAGCCGCGCCTTTTTGCTTCGGCCGGATCCTCCACCTGTTCGCAGACCGCGACCTTGAAGCCCTTGCGGATCAGGCGCTCCAGATAGGCCTCATGGGAATGGACGGGGACGCCGCACATCGGGATGTCCTCCCCCAGATGCTTGCCGCGCTTCGTCAGCGCGATGTCGAGGGCTTCCGCAGCGGCAACCGCGTCGTCGAAGAAGAGTTCGTAGAAATCGCCCATCCGGTAGAAAAGCAGCACATCCGGCCAGCCCGCCTTGATCTCCAGATATTGCGCCATCATCGGAGTCGCCTCCCGCGAGGGCGAAGCCGCCTCCGCCGGGACAGCGGCGGCGGGCGCAATTTCGCGGGGGATGGCGGGGCCGGGATCGGGCGTCTGGTCTGGCATGGGGCGGGAGAGTATCAGAACCGGGCAGCGCGAAAAGCGGCAACAAGGCCGCCCGGCCCCCGCCGGAAGGGGGGTGGCAGGCCCCGAAACCGGGGCATACTCACGCAAAATCAACCGACTTCGCTTGTTATTGGCGGGTCGCCAGCCTAAAAAGCGGGCTCCGATACCAGGGTGTCATGCCCTGCCCGCTCGCCGAACACGCCGGACCAGACATATGAGCAAAAAGCGCCGCCAGTTTACCGACGAGGAAGCGCTCCTCTTCCATTCCCAGGGCAAGCCCGGGAAGCTCGAGATCAATGCCACGAAGCCGATGGCGACGCAGCACGACCTGTCGCTCGCCTATAGCCCCGGCGTCGCGGTGCCGGTGCGCGCGATCGCGGAGAATCCGGACGCGGCCTATGAATATACGAGCAAGGGCAATCTCGTCGCGGTGATCTCGAACGGTACGGCGATCCTCGGGCTCGGCGATCTCGGCGCGCTCGCCTCGAAGCCCGTGATGGAGGGCAAGGCCGTCCTCTTCAAACGCTTCGCCGATGTCGACTCGATCGACCTCGAAGTCGATACGAAGGATGTCGATGCCTTCATCGCTTCGGTGCGCTATCTCGGCCCCTCCTTCGGCGGCATCAATCTCGAGGACATTTCCGCGCCCGACTGCTTCGTGATCGAAAGCCGGCTGCGCGAGCTGATGGACATTCCGGTCTTTCATGACGACCAGCACGGCACCGCGATCATCACGGCGGCGGGCCTCATCAACGCGCTTTATCTCACCAAGCGCGACATCAAGGACATCAAGGTCGTCGTGAACGGCGCGGGCTCGGCCGGCATTGCCTGCCTCGAACTCATCAAGGCGATGGGCCTGCCGCATGACAATGCGATCCTCTGCGACACCAAGGGCGTGATCTACAAGGGCCGCACCGAAGGCATGAACCAGTGGAAATCGGCCCATGCGGTGACCACGGATGCGCGCTCGCTGGAAGAAGCGATGCAGGGCGCGGATGTATTCCTCGGTCTCTCCGTGAAGGGCGCGCTGACCCAGAAGATGGTGGCGTCGATGGCGCCGCAGCCGATCATCTTCGCCATGGCCAATCCCGATCCCGAGATCACGCCGGAAGAAGTGGCGCAGGTGCGCGACGATGCCATCATGGCGACGGGCCGCAGCGACTATCCGAACCAGGTGAACAACGTCCTCGGCTTTCCCTATATCTTCCGCGGCGCGCTCGACGTGCGCGCGAGTGCCATCAACGAGGAAATGAAGATCGCCTGTGCCGAGGCGCTCGCCATGCTTGCGCGCGAGGACGTGCCGGACGAAGTGGCCGCCGCCTATCAGGGCGAGCGCCCGCGCTTCGGCCCCCAATACATCATTCCCGTGCCCTTCGATCCGCGCCTCATCCGCGAGATTCCGCCTGCCGTCGCCAAGGCCGCGATGGACACGGGCGTTGCGCGCGCGCCGATCGTCGACATGGAAGCCTACAAGAACAGGCTGCAGGCGCGGCTGAACCCGACCGCCGGTACGCTCCAGGTCATCATGGACAAGGTGCGCCGCGACCCGAAGCGCGTCGTCTTTGCCGAAGGCGAGGAAGAGCGCGTGATCCGCGCCGCCATCGCCTTCCGCGATGCGGGGCTCGGACATCCCATTCTCGTCGGCCGCGAGGAGCAGATCCGCGCGACCATGCGCGAAATCGGACTCGATGCGAGCGCCGGGCTCGACATCCGCAATGCGCGCATTTCCGAGAAGGTGCCGGAATATACCGACTTCCTTTACGAGAAGCAGCAGCGCAACGGCTATCTCTACCGCGACTGCCACCGGCTGGTGAGCAATGACCGCAACATCTTCTCCGCCGTCATGGTGGAGCGGGGCGACGCGGACGCGATGGTGACGGGCGTGACGCGCACCTATTCGGTTGCGCTCGAGGAAGTGCGCCGCGTGATCGACGCGGTGGACAACAAGCGGCCGATCGGCGTGACGCTCGTCGTCGCAGGCGGACGGACCGTGCTCGTCGCCGACACGAACGTCTATGAAATGCCGACGGCGGAGGAGCTCGCCGACATCGCGACGCAGACTGCGGAGGTTGCGCGCCGTCTCGGCTATGAACCGCGCGTCGCGCTGCTTGCCAATTCGAGCTTCGGCACGCACATGCATGAGCGCCCCTCGACGGTGCGCGATGCGGTGCGGATTCTCGACCAGCGCAAGGTGGATTTCGAATATGACGGCGAAATGGCCGCCGATGTCGCGCTCAACCGCGAGACGATGGCGCTCTATCCCTTCTGCCGCCTGACCGACACGGCGAACGTGCTCGTCATGCCGGCGATCCATGCCGCCTCGATCTCGACCAAGCTGCTGCGCGTGCTTGGCGGCTCGACACTGATCGGCCCGCTCCTTGTCGGCCTCAAGCGGCCGGTGCAGATCGTGCCGATGACGGCGACCGTTTCCGATCTCGTCAACATGGCGGCGCTGGCGGCCTATAATCTCTACAGGTGAGGCCTGCGGTTACGTCCGCTTGCCGGGCGTGCCGTATTTCGCGCCGAACTTTGTGAGATAGCGGTCGGAGATCTGTGCGACGGGGAAGAGGATCAGCACGTCGGTCGTGCCAAACTGCCAGTCGATCACCGCGCCCTCGCCGATATAGCAGCCCGCACGCAGATAGCCCTTTATCATGGGCGGCAGCAGCCGCAGCGCCTCGCGCTGGTCAAGCTCTTCGGCCGGGATGCGGTTCATCTCGACATAAAGCTCGGGCAGCGCGCGCACCTTCCAGTCGTCTGGCGCGGCGTGATGGTGATGCAGCCATGAAAGGGCGGGGGCGAGCTTTTCCGGCTCCGTGCCCTCGAAGCTCGCACAGCCGAACATGACGTCGAGCTTGTGCGCCGTCACATAATGCATGATGCCGTGCCAGAGCAGCTCCACCGTCGGCTTGGTGCGATAGGGCGGCAGCACACAGGAGCGGCCCAGCTCGAGAAAATTGAGATCGGCATGGCGCGCGAGAAGCGGCGCAATGTCATATTCGCTCGCCGTGTAGAAACCGCCATGGCGTTCGGCGACTTCCTGGCGGAGCAGGCGGTAGCAGCCGACCACGGCCTCGGGCGGCAGGTCGCCATCCACGCCCTCGCCTTCCGGCACGAGATCGTGATCGACGACAAGCAGATGATCGCAGATTTCGTCGAAGCGGTCGGCGTCGCGCTTGCTCGCCCGCGTTGCCTCATCCGCCTTGGCCGACATTTCCTCATAGAAAACGCGGTAGCGCACGGCCTGGGCGGCGTCGATCTCGCGCGCGGAGCGGGCAAGCCGCACCTCGAGCGCGCCCTTGCGCCCATAGCTGACCGGGCCCGCCAGCGGCGCAGCACCTGTGGCAAGCGCGGCTGCGCCCTGATCCATTTCTCGCGAATTCATTACGCCGGAACCTGAACCCAAATCCGCGTCATTCCCCACGCGCCCGAAACCTCGCGCGGGCAAGTCCCTTGCCGCGCCATCCCCCCAGACCGCTTTTGCCGGATTGCCGGCAAGCCCCTGTACGGCCATGTCACATATCCTTTCATTATCGCCCGCCTCTGCCAAGCAAAGCTGGCCGGGGACGGACGCATCTGTCCGGATCGCTTGTCGCAGACCGGGGCGACAGTTTCATGTCGCCTGCAACGCCTTGAAAGTAAAGACTTTTCTTTCATGCCTCGGGGGCGGGTGGCGGGCTCGCCGCAGGGCGGGGCTGAAAAGCCATGACGAGGAGAATCAGCACGATGGCGGGCAGGCCCATGATCGCGGTCGTTATGAAGAAGGGGATGTAGCCTGCGGTCTGGGCCGTGAGGTGGGCGGCCATGTCCATGAAGGGCCGGGTGAAGGCTTCGGAGGCCGAAAATCCGTCGACAATGACGCCGGACTGGCCGCCGATCAGCTTGCCGGGCAGCGCGAAGGCCGAGCTGAACAGCGCATATTGCGTGGCCGCGAAATTGTGATTCACGAGGCTCGACATATAGGCGATGAGGCAGGTGCCGGCGAAGCCGCCGGAAAAATTCTCGACCGAGATGGTGACGGCAAGCGCGGCCGCATCCGCGCCCTGAAAGACCAGCCAGACGAAAACGAGATTGGTGCCGGCCGCGGCGATCGCACCGAGCAGCAGCGCGCGAAGCACGCCGATCTTCGCCGTCACGATGCCGCCGACCAGCGCGCCCGCGATCGTCATCCAGATTCCGTAGAACTTGACGATGGTGGCAATGGTGGAAAGCTCGAAGCCGAGGTCGATATAGAGCGGGTTCGCCATGACGCCCATCACGAAATCGGGCACACGGTAAAGCCCGATCAGCGCGAGAAGCGCGAGCGACCACCAGCCGTAACGGCCGAAGAAATCCACGAAGGGTGCGACGATGGCGCGGTAGACCCAGCCGGTGATGCGCGCCATGCGGCCATCGGCATGCATACGGTGGACGAAGCGTTCCACCGTTTCCTCGCCGATGGCGGGGGCTTCCGCTTCCGCGACGCGCGGCGCGAGCAGCGCGGCGGCAAGGCCGACGCCCATCAGCAGCGCCATCGTGAAATAGGCCGCCGACCAGGAAACGCCTTCGGCGATGAAGAGCGCACCGGCACCCGAGGCAATCAGCGCGATGCGGTAGCCAAGCTGATAGGTCGCGGCCATGGCGCCCTGCTTTTCATCGGGCGCGGCCTCGATGCGCCAGGCATCGACCGCGATGTCCTGCGTGGCGGAGGCGAAGGCGAGGATGAGCGCGAAGATGACGACCGGCATCAGCGATTGCGCCGGATCCTGAAGCGAGAGGCCGAACAGGGCGGCGGCAGCGACGATCTGCGCCAGCACCATCCAGGCGCGGCGGCGCCCAAGCGCCCGGTCGAGCAGCGGCAGCCGGATATGGTCGATCACCGGCGCCCAGAGAAACTTGATCGTGTAGGCGAGGCCGACATAGGACATGAGGCCGATATCGGTACGGGAGATGCCAGCCTCGCGCAGCCATGCAGACAGCGTCGAAAAGACGAGAAGAAAAGGCAGCCCCGCCGCAAAGCCGAGCAGCAGCATAATGATGGTGCGGTATTCGAGATAGACCGCAAGGCTCGACGCCCAGCCGCGGGCGCGCGTCATGGCAGACATGGATGGCTTCTCCCCTGGACCCCGAATCGGGCCGCACCACTCTAGAGACCTTCAGCGTTTCATGGAATTGGCGAAGGCATCATGGGTCTTTGGCTGGCCGCCTTGCGCCGGATATCTCAGCCCGAGGTGAGGGCGGATCTTTCGGGCGCCTTCGGCCCGTGGGGAGAGCGGCGGCAGGCCCAGCGCGACAAGGCACCGGCAAGCTCTTCGGCGGCGACGGGCTTCGAGAGGTAATCATCCATCGCCGCATCGAGGCAGGCCTGCCGGTCCTCGGCCATGGCATTCGCGGTGAGCGCGATGATGGGGATCGAGGCGTGAGGCGTTTCGAGAAGGCGGATGCGTGCGGTCGCCTCGAAGCCGTCCATGCCGGGCATGTGCAAATCCATCAGCACGAGGTCGATCTCGCCCTTCGCATCCGCCTCGAGGGCGGCGACCGCTTCGGCGCCGTTGCGTGCGAGGCGAACCTCATGGCCGGTATGTTCGAGAAGCGTGCGGGTGAGAAGCGCGTTGATCTCATTATCCTCGGCAACGAGGATGGTGAGCGGCGAAAGCGCCGGCGGGGCCACGGGCAGCAGCGGGGGTGCTTCCACTTCGGCCGTGTCGTCATAGTCGCGGGTTTCGGGGGCGCTTGCATCGGGCATCCAGCTTCGCACGCGAAGTGCCGTCATGCGCGCGACGAGCGAGGCCGCGCGCACGGGGCGCACGAGATAACCGTCGAAGGGGGCGGCCGCACCTTGCGTCAGCTCGGAAAGACGATCGCGCTCCTGTGGGCGAAGGAGAAGGAGCGTGCCGATATTCGGCACGATGGAGCGGGCGAGTGCCGCCAGTTCCGCGCCGTCGCCTTCCGGACCTGAGAGCGGGCAGACGAAAATATCGGCGGGTGCGGGGGTGGCGCGGAGCGCACGCTCGAGCGCATCTCTCGTGGCAACGAGTTGCGTGGCGGCGCCCGCCGCTTCGGCCGCGCGCGCAAGTCCGCGCCCGAGAAGCGGATGGGGGCAGAGAATGATGGCCGACAGGCCGGTGAGCGCCGCTGGCGCCGGCGCGTCACTTTCGCCGGGCGCGCGGCGGAGCGGCAGGTGAACGCGGAAGAGCGAGCCCTTTCCCTCTTCGCTTTCCACTTCGATGCGGCCACCCATCGCGGCGACGAGACGTTTCGTGATCGCAAGGCCAAGCCCCGTGCCTTCATAGCGGCGCGCATGGGACTGATCGGCCTGCGCGAATTCATCGAAGATGTGTTCGCGCGCCCGATCGTCCATGCCGATGCCGGTGTCTTCCACCTCGAGCAAAAGTTCGGCACGGCCATTGCCCTGCCCGCCCGCGGAAACACGAAGAAGGCGGAGCGCGACGCCGCCCTCGCCGGTGAACTTGATCGCATTGCCCGCGAGATTGAGAAGGATCTGGCGGATGCGCGCCTCGTCGCCCATGATGCGGCGCGGCACGGCCGGCGAAATTTCGGTGACGATTTCGAGATGCTTGTCGAAGGCGCGCGGGGCGAGAAGTTCCGCGACGCTTTCCAGCACGGTGCGCGGATCGAAAGGTGCATCGTCGAGCACGATCTTGCCGGCTTCGATCTTCGAATAGTCCAGAATGTCGTTGATGATATTGAGCAGCGCCTCGCCGGATGCGCGCACGGCTTCCACATAGGAGCGCTGGGCGGGATCGAGCTTCGTGCCAAGCAGGAGCTTTGCCATGCCGATGACGCCATTCATCGGTGTACGGATTTCATGGCTCATGGTGGCGAGGAAAAGCGATTTCGCGCGGCTTGCTTCCTTGGCCTGTTCGAGCGCCTCGGCAAGGCGCTCCTCGGCCTCCTTGCGGTCGGTCACGTCGCGGCCGACGGCCTGGAACTCGATCAGGCGGCCGTCATCGTCGCGGATCGCAAATTCTTCCCAGGCGATCCAGCGGGCGCCGCGCGAGGTGATGGCGCGTTCGTCATAGCGGATACGATAGGGCGGTGTGGCGAGGCCTGCGAAACTGGCGAGCATCCGAGGGCGCTGGCCTTCGGGCAGTTCCGGCACGAAGGGGCGGCCGATCACTTCAGTCCGCGTGCGGCCGAACGTGTCGCAGAAGACATCGTTCACATAGGTGAGCCTGCCTTCGAGATCCTTTCGCAGGATGAGATCGCCCTGCGCGCGGACGAGATCGCGGTAGCGCGCCTCGCGTTCGGCGATCTCCCATTTCTCGTCGCGCAGCATCTCGATGCGGGCTTCGAGATCGGCGATCTGCGAGAGATGGCGCTTCGCCCGCGCCGAGGCGCGGCGCCATGCCTCGAGCGCCGGCAGAAGCGCGGCCGCGAGGACGAGCAGAAGAATGGGTGTCTGTTCGAGCGAGAACAGGGGCATGAAGGGCCGATCCCGATACGCGGAACGAGGGAATTGCCCGGTAATTTGCTGCTGCTGTGGTTTAGGAAGAGTTAGGAACGATGGTCCGCATAAGAACCTGATGCTGGTGCATTCAAATTCTCAGCGTACGGTCGGCACCGCTTTGAAATTATCTGACCGTGTTAAGTGAAACAATGTTTCACTTAACACGGTCAGATAATTTTTACAACCCCTAAGCCGACCGTATTTCTCAATAAATTCAGCGGTCTTGCTACCAATCTCCCTTCATTTACGCCGGATAATTACAATTTACAATGCTGAAACTTTTTGGTATGATGAAAACATGGTGAATCTTGAGAAAAAGAGAGATGCCCTACTGAGACGACGCGAAATGATTGTGCGCCTCATGGACGGCTTGGTTGAAGAGCAGCAGGAGGTTGATCGCCAGCTTCGCGCAATGGATCGCGCCAACGCCTTGCGATTAGATAAAAAGTTTTATCAAGAGGTTTTGGCGCCGATGCTCGCGGAACGGCCAGACGGCATGACTTCAATGGATTTGCTAAAGAGCCTCAAGGCTCGCGGCCTGCCCGTCAAAGAAGGACAGTTGAAGACCTTCCTTTCGCGCTATGGCCAAAAGGGTCTTCTGGAGCGAGACAGCTCTTCAAATGGACCGGGTAAATGGAAGGTCCGGTCGCCCGAATCTGGAGTTATTAGAAGACGAAATTTTTGAATCCGGCCGTCCCGTAGCTCAACTGGATAGAGCGCCCAGCGTCTGCACTTAGAGAATATCCACACCCTCTAATACCGCTGGGGAGATCTAGGTTCAACTCCTAGCGGGCCGCGTTCCGGGCGGGCCGCCGATTTTTCAGCTTTTGCTGATGTATCGGCGGACTTGCGCGGAAGGTTAAGCCGCCGCGCCGAGGCGGCCGGCCACGGTTTCGCGGTAGGCAAGCGCCTCGGCGACATGGAGGCGGCGGACACCGTCCGAGCCATCGAGGTCGGCCAGTGTGCGCGCGACGCGGAGCACCCGGTGATAGCCGCGCGCGGTGAGACCCATGCGCTCCGACGCCTCGACGAGAAGGCGGCGGCCCTGATCGTCCGGCGAGGCGATGCGGTCGAGCAATTCGCCCTCGACATGCGCATTGAGCAGCATGGAGCCCGGTCCGACGAGCCCGGCAAAGCGCGCCTGCTGGATCTCGCGCGCGGCGGCGACGCGGGCGGCAACCTCAGCCGAGCCTTCGGCGGGCGGCGGCAAAGCGAGATCGGCATGGGCGACGGGCGGCACCTCGATATGAATGTCGATGCGGTCGAGCATCGGCCCCGAGAGCTTCGCCTGATAATCCATCACGCAGCGCGGCACGCGCGGACAGGCCCGTGCGGCGTCTCCTGCATGGCCGCAGCGGCAGGGGTTCATCGCGGCAACGAGCTGGAAGCGCGCGGGGAAGGTCACATGCGCATTGGCGCGGGCGACGACCGCCTCGCCGGTTTCAAGCGGCTGGCGGAGACTGTCGAGCACCTGGCGCGGGAACTCCGGCAATTCATCGAGGAAAAGCACGCCTCTGTGCGCGAGCGAGACTTCGCCCGGCTTCACGCGGAGGCCGCCGCCGACAAGCGCGGGCATCGAGGCCGAATGATGCGGCGCGCGATAGGGGCGGCGGCGGGAGACGCCGGTGCGGTGCAGCTCGCCCGCAAGCGAGGCGACCATCGAGGTTTCCAGCATTTCGCGTGGGCTGAGCGGCGGCAGGATGCCGGGCAGGCGCGCGGCGAGCATGGATTTGCCGGAGCCGGGCGGACCGACCATCAGCATGTTGTGGCCGCCGGCGGCGGCGACCTCGAGCGCGCGTTTCGCGCTTTCTTGCCCCTTGATGTCGCGCAGATCGGGCACCTGCCCCGCCTCCACCGCCTTCAGGGGCGCGGGCTCGGAAATCACCTGTGTGCCGCGGAAATGATTGACCAGCGCAATGATCGAGCGGGCCGCGAGAACGCCGCCCGGATTGTCCTCGCCCATGCCGGCCCAGGCAGCTTCCGGCCCGCAATCCAAGGGGCAGATCAGGCCCTTGCCGCGCGCATTGGCGGCGATGGCGGCGGGCAGCGCGCCCGCAACCGGATTGATCGCGCCATCCAATGACAATTCGCCGATCGCGACATAGCGCTCAAGCTCCTGCGGCGGCAGAACGCCCATCGCAACAAGAAGGCCGAGCGCAATGGGGAGATCGTAATGGCTGCCTTCCTTCGGCAGATCGGCCGGGGCGAGATTGACCGTGATGCGCTTGGCGGGGAGGCCGAGGCCTATCGCCTGCAGCGCGGCGCGGACCCGCTCGCGGCTTTCGGCCACTGCCTTGTCGCCGAGGCCGACCACAGCAAAGCCGATGACGCCGCCCGCCATATGGACCTGAACATCCACCGGCCGCGCCTCGACGCCCTGAAAGGCCACCGTCTCTATATGCGCGACCATCGGAAATCCCTCGTATTACGGGAAAATCCTAGCCGAAACCGGCGTCGCGTCAAGAACATTATGAGAACAAATAGCCCGCCTCAGCGCGCGCGCCCTGC